>CAMNNO010000007.1 GCA_946545475.1 uncultured Blautia sp. | reverse complement strand
TCTGGTGAACCATTTAACAGAAGCCACAGACCTTTATGGTCTGTGGTAGTTCACTATACCAGCTCAAGAACAACTTCCATGGCGGCATCGCCCTTGCGAGGTCCGATCTTGATGATACGGGTATAACCGCCGTTGCGGTTTACGTACTTCGGAGCGATCTCGGAGAACATCTTGTCGACCATATCGATCTGCTTGGTGTTTTTCTTCCTGCCGGTGCCTTCCTGGGGAACTTCCTTGACCGGATAGAAAACCTTAAGCATCTGGCGACGGGCATGGAGCCTTGTGGGAGAATCCTTCTTGATCTCCTTCTTGGTCTCGGTGTAAACGGTCTTCTTCTTGCCGTCAACGACCTGTTTCACGCGCTTGCCGTTGGAATCCTTCTGGGGAACCTTGGCCGTCACGGTAACGGTCTCGAAGTTGTCCTTCTCACGAACGGCCATAGCAATGAGGCCTTCGGCGATCTTCTTCACTTCCTTGGCCTTGGCTTCGGTCGTGATGATGCGTCCGTGATACAGGAGCATAGTAACCTGGTTGCGAAGCAGAGCCTTCCTCTGGTCAGAAGTCCTGCTTAATTTTCTGTATTTAGCCATAATCATATCCTCCATCTGTGGGACAGCCATACATGCTGGTTCGGTCTTACTGTATGGCTGCTTGGCTCCCCACGGTAATTATTCGTCTACCTGCTGGAGCTGGAGTCCCAGCTCTTTCAGCTTGGCAAGAACCTCTTCAAGAGACTTGCGGCCAAGGTTACGCACTTTCATCATATCATCCGGAGTTTTGCTGCACAGCTCCTGGACCGTGTTGATGCCGGCCCTCTTCAGGCAGTTGTAAGAACGCACCGAAAGTTCGAGCTCATCGATGCTCATCTCCAGGACCTTCTCCTTCTCATTGTCTTCTTTCTCGATCATAACCTCTGCTGTCTTGGCATTCTCGGAAAGGTCAATGAAGAGGCTCAGGTGTTCGCTTAAAACCTTGGCTGCCAGGCTGACAGCCTCATCCGGATTCAGCGTCCCATTTGTATAGACATCCAGTGTCAGCTTGTCATAATCGGTCACCTGGCCGACACGTGTGTTTTCCACGATCATGTTGACGCGCTCGACCGGGGTATAAATGGCATCCACCGCCAGGGTCCCGATCGGCATATCCTCAGTCTTGCCCTTATCGGCGCTGATGTAGCCGCGGCCCTTGGTGATGGTCAGCTGCATGGAAAGATGGCAGTCATTTCCGCCATTCAGGGTGGCAATGACCTGATCCGGATTCATGATCTCAATATCTGGGTCTGCCTGAATGTCCGCCGCAGTCACCTGGCCTTTGCCCTCACACTCGATATAAGCGGTTTTCGGCTCATTATCAGGGCTGCTGTTTTTGATGGCGAGACTTTTCAGGTTCATAATGATCTCGGTGACATCTTCTTTTACGCCGGGAATGGAGCTGAATTCATGAAGGACACCTTCAATCTTTACCTGGCTCACGGCTGCTCCCGGCAGAGAAGAAAGCATAATTCTCCTGAGCGAATTTCCAAGTGTCGTACCATACCCTCTTTCCAGAGGCTCTACTACGAATCTCCCAAATTTTCCATCCTCGGATATCTCTGTAATTTCAATCTTCGGTTTATTGAAATCGAACACGTAGATTCCCTCCTCTTCGGGTTATACTAGAAGTACTTGAAAATTACCAACGGTAATTTTCTTAGTCCTTCTGCATATACCGCGGCACAGAATTATAGTAGGCGCACGAATTTTCAGCGGAATGATGCCGCTTACAGCGGCGAAAATTCGTGCGCGGGAAACGAATGAAAACGCAAGCGTTTTATTCGTTTCCTATAAAGTGTCGTTTTCTGCGTGCGCGAGTATAAAAGCGTTTGGACTTAGTCTCAGGGATTACTTAGAATACAACTCGACGATAAGCATCTCATTGACGGGTACGTCGATTTCCTCTCTTCTCGGAAGCTCCTTGACGGCGCCCTTAAGGTTTTCCTGATCGGAATCCAGCCAGGACGGCACAAGCCTGCCGCCGGTGATCTCCAGGACCTGTTTGTAGCGCTCGGACCCTTTGGCTCTCTCCTTGATCTCAACGGTATCCCCGGCCTTTACAAGGTAGGAGGGGATGTTGACGATCTTGCCGTTGACCAGCACATGGCGATGGTCAACGATCTGGCGGGCTTCTCTTCTGGTCCTGGCAAAGCCAAGGCGGAAGATAACGTTGTCAAGACGGCGCTCCAGCATGACCATCATGTTTTCACCGGTCTGTCCGGGCATGCGGTCGGCTTTCTCATAGTAGTTGCGGAAGGGCTTTTCAAGAACGCCATAGATGAATTTGGCTTTCTGCTTTTCGCGAAGCTGGGTGCCATATTCAGAAACCTTGCGGTTGGCTCTCTTAAGCTGCCTGGTCGATTTTTTATCAATTCCAAGATAGATGGGGTCCAGGCCAAGGGACCGGCATCTTTTCAGGACAGGTACTCTATTTACTGCCATTTTTCAGATTCTCCTTATAAAGAAACGGCTATATCGGTTATGGTAAACGAATATAGAAAACGAATAAAGCGCTTGCGTTTTGATTCGTTTCCTGCGCCGAATTTTCGCCGCGTAAGCGGCATAATTTCACAAAAAATTCGTGCGCATACTATAAGTAAAACCAGGGGTCATACTCTCCTGCGCTTGGGAGGACGGCATCCATTGTGCGGAACCGGGGTCACGTCACGGATGCTGGTCACTTCGAGGCCGCAGGCCTGGAGGGCACGGATAGCAGCTTCACGGCCGCTTCCCGGACCTTTAACCATAACATCAACCGTTTTAAGACCATGGATCAGGGCAGCTTTGGTAGCGGTTTCGGCTGCCATCTGAGCTGCATAAGGAGTAGATTTCCTTGAACCTCTAAAGCCCAGGCCACCGGCACTTGCCCAAGAAAGGGCGTTTCCTTCGTTATCTGTCAGGGTGACAATAGTATTATTGAAGGAAGACTGGATATGTGCCTGCCCGTGTTCAACGTTTTTCTTGACACGACGCTTTGTCGTCGCTTTTCTCGTCGTTTTTGCCATGTTAAAACTAACCTACACTTTCCTTAATTGATCTTATATAATTGATCTTATATAATTGATCTTATATATATTATATCAAAATTTCGCTATATTTTATCATTAACGAGTCTGCCGCAGCTTACTCTTATTTCAGCTTATTTTTTCTTGTTAGCGACAGTCCTCTTCGGTCCCTTGCGGGTCCTGGCGTTGTTCTTGGTGTTCTGGCCGCGGACCGGAAGGCCTTTACGATGACGGATGCCTCTGTAGCAGCCGATTTCCTGAAGGCGCTTGATGTTCAGGGCCACTTCACGGCGAAGATCACCTTCGACCATCATGGTCTCCTCGATGACGGTGCTGATCTTGCGGACATCATCATCCGAAAGGTCGCGGACGCGGATATCAGGATTTACGCCTGCCTGGGCAAGGATCTTGTTGGAGCTGGAACGGCCGATTCCATAAATGTAAGTAAGACCGATCTCTATGCGTTTTTCTCTCGGTAAGTCAATACCTGCAATACGAGCCATGTACTGTTTTCCTCCATTACTGTCCCTCTACAGGGGATTCTTAATGCTGTCCCTCTACGGGGATCCTTAATACTATCCCTCTGCGGGGATCCTTAATACTCCCTCTCTGTAGGGATTCTTAAATCATGTGTGAAACGAGCCGGTATTCATGTACATCACTTGCAGGACCTGCAAGGTGAAATGGGATGCATCAGAATCTGCTCATCTCTTTTCGCTCCTAATTGGGGTGTCTCGGTATGCACCCAGCTGCCGGATGGCGAAATATGGCAGCCTTTCCGACTGGGCCAGCTTTGCCCTTAGAGGGGACATCTTATGCTTCTCCCCCCGTTTGCCTGTCGGTATTAGGCAATACACGCATCGCGAGGAGCAACGGCTAAAATTACCCCTGACGCTGTTTGTGCTTGGGATTCTCGCAGATAATGCGGATAGCTCCCTTTCTCTTAATGACCTTGCACTTTTCGCAGATCGGTTTGACAGAAGATCTTACTTTCACCTGGAATCCTCCTTTCCGGTTTCGTTATTGCGGCGCAAAAACAAAACACTCCTCTTTGGGAGTGAACGCGCCTGTCCTATATAATATCATCGGATATGCCCGATTGCAAGTTTTTTTTCGAAAATACGCAACAAAATTATACGTTTTTGTTCCGCCTGGTTTCGTCATCTCGCACAATCGGGCAGGAGGAAAACCTCCCCGGCGGGCCGCCCGTCACCGTCAGGTGACAAATTTCTTATGGGTGGCCCTGCCATAATAAAAAGTCGGACCTTTATATAAGGTCCGACCTTTTTGTATAACAGCATATGCCTGGCCCGATGCGCGCCTTATTTTCTCTTTCTGGTCAGCAGATACAGAATCAGAAGAGCAAAGACCACGCCGGCCAGCGTATAGATCCCCTGCGTGCTCTTAACGATAATGGCGAGATATCCGATATAGGGGATAGTGACCAGGATCTTGGGCACATATTCCGACACGGAGATCTGGTAGGTTTCATTCGCATCATAGGGATTTTTTACGGTCCCCGTGCCGTTCGAGACATCCAGGTCAACCAGGACAAAACGGCTGTAATAGTCTCCGTCGCGAACAAGGATCTTATCGCCGACAAAGGCGTCATACGGATCTGTCTTCAAAGCGTAAGTCGCACTGGCAAAGGGCAGGTTCGACTGGCTGTCCGGTGTGTCGATGACGACCTGCTGTATTCCGAGCCTTTGCGGCACAAACAGCAGGATGGCGGCCACAGCCAGCACCCAAATGGCAAGTCTGTCAAGAAAACTGATGAGCTGTCTCATAAAGTCCTCTTTTCTGGGGCAGAGGGGGGTTACTTATCTCTCCAGATGATCCGGCCCTTGGACAGGTCATAGGGGGAAAGCTCCAGCGTCACCTTATCCCCGGGAAGGATGCGGATGAAATTCATGCGCAGCCGTCCGCTGATATGGGCCAGGACCACATGCTTGTTTTCCAGTTCCACCTTAAACATAGCATTGGGCAGTTTTTCGAGAACCGTTCCTTCTACTTCAATAACGTCTGTTTTCGACATAATGATCTCCTTATTATCAAACCTTTTTTAAACTTTTATCGGGTCTTCCCAGAACTCTTTTTTCCAGTCCGTGGTCAGCGTCAGTATCTCCGGGTCGCCTTCCGTGATGAGGATCGTGTTCTCATAGTGCGCGGACAGGGAACCGTCGTCGGTCACTACAGTCCACTCATCGTCCAGCCAGCACACATCGCCCCGGCCCAGGTTCATCATGGGCTCGATCGCCAGGGTCATGCCCGGCTGCAGCCGGATGCCCCTTTTCTTCATCGGGAAGTTGGGTATCTCCGGGTCCTCATGAAGATGAGTGCCGATACCATGGCCCACAAGATCCCTGACAATGCCAAGCCGGTATTTGGCCGCGCACGCGCCTATGGCCTTGCAGATATCATTCAGGAAGTTTCCGGCCCTGGCCATCTTTATCCCCTCAAAAAAGCATTTCTGCGTGGCCAGGATAAGGGCCTGGGCTTCCGGTGATACCTCGCCGACGGCATATGTCCTGGCGGCATCGGAGTGATAGCCTTTGTAGATCAGTCCGGCATCGACCTTGAGAAGGTCGCCCTCCTGAAGGATCTTCTCCTCCGAGGGAATGCCGTGGACCACCTCGTCGTTAAGGCTCATGCAAAAGGAGCCTGGAAACCCGCCATAGTTCAGGAAATTCGGCACACAGCCCATGGATCTTATCATCTCTTCGCCGATCCTGTCCAGCTCCTTGGTGCTGATGCCGGGTTTGATATAGGGGATCAGGCCATTGTGGACTTTTTCCAGCAGATGGCAGGATTCCCGCATTAACTCAATTTCATGCTCTGTTTTAATGGATACGGACATGGGGGCTCCTTACTCTCCGAGGATCTGGACGATCTGCTTGAAAACATCCTCCAGATCCTGGGTGCCGTCTACGGTTCTGAGCACGTTCTGGCCGTTGTAATAGTCGATAAGGGGCTGGGTCTGCTCATGATAGACATTCAGTCTTTTCTGTACGGTCTCGGGCTTGTCGTCATCTCTGAGGACAAGGGCTTCCCCGCAGGAATCGCAGATGCCTTCCTGCTTCGGAGCCGCGTAGACAATATGATAGGTGGCGCCGCACTTAAGGCAGGCCCGGCGGCCGCCCATGCGGTTGACAATGTTCTCATCCGGAACATCGACATCAATGGCATAGTCGATCCGGCTGCCCAGCTTATCCAGGGCATCCTTAAGGCATTCGGCCTGGGGGATCGTGCGGGGGAAGCCGTCCAGCACGTACCCGCGCGCGGCATCCGGCTGCTGGATGCGGTCGACCACGAGGTCGCACGTCAGCTCATCCGGAACCAGGAGGCCCTGATCCATAAAGGTTTTGGCTTTTTTGCCCAGCTCGGTTCCGTTTTTGATATTCGCGCGGAAGATATCGCCGGTGGAAATATGCGGAATGCCATACTTCTCGGCAATCTTCTTAGCCTGGGTGCCTTTGCCTGCTCCCGGTGCGCCAAGCATGATAATCTTCATAATGATGCCCTCCTTTTATTTATTCAGAAAAAAATATAGCGTGTACAGTTTTCTGACAGATATTATAGCACATTTCGCCGGATGGTGAAAAGCTTATGTTGACAAATCTTTTTGGGATTGTAAAAGGGCTGCGATAGATAATCGCAGCCCTGTCCGCAAAAGAAGCGCGTCCCTGCGGGGCGGCCGCTTTTGCTGTTATTTTGCAAGGAATCCCTTATAATTACGCACAAGCATCTGGGACTCGATCTGCTTAATGGTCTCAAGGATAACACCCACGATAATGATGATGGAGGTGCCGCCGAAGGAGACATTAGCCCCGAAGATACCGTTAAAGAAGAAGGGGATTACCGCTACAATGATAAGGCCAACAGCACCGATGAAAATGATGTAGTTAAGGATGCCTGTCAGGTAATCGGAGGTGGGCTTGCCGGGGCGGATGCCCGGGATGAAGCCGCCCTGCTTCTTAATATTGTCCGCAACTTCCAGAGGATTGAAGGTAATGGAAGTATAGAAGTATGCGAAGAATACGCAAAGGACAATATATACGATAAGTCCCCAGCTGTATTTCAGCTGAGCGGGATTACACCAGTTGTTGGAAGAGAGGCCCCTGAGGATCTCGCTGCCAATGCCTGTGCCGTTGCCCTTGCCGAGCAGCTGAGCGATAATGCTCGGGAAGGACATGATAGAGGAAGCAAAGATGACGGGGATAACACCGGCGGTGTTAACCTTGAGCGGAATATGCGACGACTGTCCGCCGTACATTTTCCGGCCGGCCATCTTCTTGGAATACTGAACCGGGATCCTTCTCTCGGCGCCGTTAAGCAGCAGGACCAGGACCACCACGACAAGGATAATGGCAATGATGATGATAGCTGCCAGAATGCCGATGGCCACAGGCTTGCCCGCGATAAAGCGGGAATACAGCGTAACGAAGTCAGCCGGGATACGGGATACAATGTTGACAACAAGGACGATGGAAATACCATTTCCAATGCCTTTGACCGTGATACGCTCACCGATCCACATCAGCATGGCGGAACCGGCGGTCAGGCATACCACAACCACGACTCCCTTAAGGAAGTTCATGTTCGGGATAACGCCCTGGCGGCCAAAACCGATAGCCATGGCGATGGACTCGAAGGCAGCCAGGCCGACCGTCAGGTAACGGGTGATGGCCGTGATCTTCTTTCTGCCTTCCTCGCCATCTCTCTGCATCTCTTCCAGTGCCGGAATGGCGATGGTAAGGAGCTGCATGATAATGGATGATGTAATGTACGGTGTGATATTCAGAGCGAATATTGACATCTGAGTAAACGAACCACCGGTAAAGGAATCAAAGAAATTGAAGGCCTCGCCGCTGAAGGAGCTGAAGACCTCCTGCAAAACCGCCCGGTTAACGCCCGGGACCGGAAGCTGGCAGCCCAAGCGGATGACAAAGATCATCCCAAGGACATAGAGGAGCTTTCTCCGCATCTCTTTGACTCGGAATAGGTTTTTAACAGTCTCTAACATCAGGATCACCTCAATTTACTGTACCGCCTGCCGCTTCAATCTTTTCTTTTGCTGTCCCGCTGACAAGAATGCCTTTGAGGTTGAGCTTCTTATTCAGCTCGCCGTTCCCAAGGATCTTGACACCATCGCCGGCCTTGGAAATAGCGCGGGAGGCAAGTAAGCTGTCGACGGTAATCTCTGCGCCGTCCTCAAAACGATTCAGAACATCGACGTTAATTGCAATGATCTCTTTAGAGTTGATATTGGTAAAGCCTCTCTTGGGCAGACGCCTGTATAACGGCATCTGGCCGCCTTCGAAACCGGCTTTCTTGTGGCCCGAACGAGCCAGCTGGCCCTTATGGCCCTTGCCGGCGGTCTTGCCATTGCCGGAACCATGTCCACGGCCTCTTCTGAAATTATCATTATGCTTGGACCCTTCGGCAGGTCTCAGGTTTGATAAATCCATATTGGCACCTCCTTATTTATTTATGCTTCCTCAACCTTTAACATGTAGGAAATCTGCTGAATCTGGCCCCTGGTGGATGCGTTGTCCGGTAAGATCACGGTCTTGTGCATCTTGGTAAGTCCCATGGCTTCACAGGTCTTCCTGTGCTTGGGTACGGCGCCGATCGGAGATTTGACCAATGTAATTTTTAATTTATCTGCCATTTTGTTTCTCCTTAATTAACCAGATATTCTCACGGTAAGAGCTGTCTGCCTTATGGCAGAAGCTCTTATACCAGAAGCTGTTTTTCTGCCTTCGCGAGTACGATCAGATGATCTCGTCGACGGCTTTGCCGCGCTTCCTGGCCACTTCTTCAGGAGTCTTCAGCTGGCTGAGGCCTTGAATGGTAGCAAGAACGACATTCTGCTTGTTCCTGGAACCCATGCACTTGGCACGGATGTTGGTGATACCTGCAAGCTCAACGACTGCACGAGCCGGGCCGCCGGCGATGATACCGGTACCTTCGGGAGCTCTCTTGAGAAGCATGGAGGCGCTGCCGAACTTGCCGATGAAATCGTGGGTGATGGAGTTGTTGTCATCCCTGGCTACCGTAACCATCTTCTTCATGGCATCTTCTTTGCCCTTACGGATAGCTTCAGGAATTTCAGCAGCTTTGCCAAGGCCGGCGCCTACGTGGCCGTTCTTGTCGCCGACAACGACCAGGGCCGTAAAGCGGAAGTTACGACCGCCCTTAACGACCTTCGTAACGCGCTTGATGGCTACTACTTTATCTTCCAGTTCTAACTGGCTGGCATCAATAAGATTGCGCTTCATCTTTGTAATTTCCTCCCTCTCTTAGAACAGAAGGCCAGCTTCCCTGGCTGCTTCAGCGAGTGCTTTGACCTTTCCATGGTAGATATAGCCGCCACGGTCAAAAACGACGCTCGTAATACCGGCTTCCAGTGCCTTCTTTGCAATAACGGTTCCAAGATGGGCAGCTGCCTTTGTGTCATCGGTATACTGAAGGTCAGCGCGGACATCCTTCTGGACTGTAGAGGCAGATACAAGCGTGCGGCCTACGGTATCATCGATAATCTGGGCGTACATATGCTTATTGGAGCGGAAGACTGCAAGGCGGGGAGTCTCTCCGGTCCCATTTAAATGGTGACGTAATCTTCTATGCTTATTCTGACGAATTTCCGCCCTGGATGCTTTGCTAATCATATTCTCACTCTCCCTTTAATTATTTCTTGCCAGTCTTACCAACCTTGCGGCGGATAACCTCATCCGAATACTTGATGCCCTTGCCCTTGTAGGGTTCCGGACCTCTCTTCTCACGGATGTCTGCGGCATACTGGCCAACCTTTTCTTTGTCGATTCCGGTTACAACGATCTTATTTCCGTCAACGGCGGAAGAGATCCCTTCGGGATCCGTCATCTCGATCGGGTGAGAATAACCAAGGTTCAGGGTAAGCTTGTTGCCAGCCTTAGCTGCTCTATAGCCAACACCATTAATCTCCAGGGTCTTGGTGTAGCCTTCGCTGACACCGACCACCATGTTGTGGATAAGGCTCCTGGTCAGACCATGGAGTGCTTTCATTCTCTTGAGGTCATTGGGCCTTGCGACCAGCACATGACCATCTTCGAGCTTGATTTCCATCTCAGTGGGAAGCGTCCTTTCCAGAGTTCCCTTGGGTCCCTTAACGGTCACCACATTTCCCTCAGCGATCTTTACGTCTACGCCAGCGGGAACAGGAACCGGAAGTCTGCCAATTCGTGACATTTATTTGTCCTCCTAATACTTAAATTGTCGGAGAGGCGCCTGCGGCCCCTCTGTTTTCAGCCTTTCAGGCAGTATATATAGTAAGCGCTCAGAACATCTCTCGTTCTGTTCGCCTGCTGCGCCGAATCTTTAGCTCGCGCGCATACTATAAAATGGACGGATCCTCAAAATTACCATACATAGGCGAGGACTTCGCCGCCCACATGAAGCTTCCTGGCTTCGCGGTCGGTGATAACGCCCTTGTTGGTCGAAATGATGGCTACGCCAAGACCGCCCAGAACCCTGGGAAGGGCATCCTTGCCGGCGTACTGCCGAAGACCGGGCTTGCTGATGCGCTTAAGGCCGGTGATGATCTTCTCGTTCTTGTCTTCGCCATACTTAAGGGTGATGCGGATCGTGCGCACAACGCCCTCTTCAATCAGATCGTACTTGGTAATATAGCCTTCATCAAGAAGAATGTTCGCGATAGCGATCTTCATCTTGGAAGCGGGAACGTCAACAGTATCATGTTTTGCGGTGTTTGCGTTGCGGATGCGGGTCAGCATATCCGCAATGGGATCGCTCATTGTCATGTTAGTATCCTCCTTTAGACTTGACATGCCAGTTATAAAAAATATGTGTTTTGTTATCTGTATATTGATCTATAAATTACCAGGAAGCTTTTTTTACGCCCGGGATCTGGCCCTTGTAAGCCAGTTCGCGGAAGCAGATCCTGCAGATGCCGTATTTGCGCAGATAAGCATGAGGACGGCCGCAGATCCTGCAGCGGGTATATTCTCTTGTGGAGAACTTGGAGCCGCGCTGCTGTTTGATTTTCATTGCTGTCTTAGCCATGAATGTTTCCTCCTATTATTTAGCAAAGGGCATATTGAAGAGCCTTAACAGTTCGCGGGCCTCTTCATCGGTCTTGGCGCTGGTCACGAAGATGATGTCCATGCCGCGGACCTTGTCCACCTTGTCATATTCCACTTCCGGGAAGATCAGCTGTTCCTTGATGCCCAGGGCATAGTTGCCTCTGCCGTCGAAGGCATTGGGGTTAACGCCGCGGAAGTCACGGACACGGGGAAGAGCCAGGTTGATCAGGCGATCGGCAAATTCATACATCTTGTCGCCGCGCAGGGTGGTCTTGCAGCCGATGGTCATGCCTTCACGGATCTTGAAGTTAGCGACGGATTTCTTGGCCTTGGTGGCAATAGCCTTCTGGCCGGTGATCAGCTCCATGTCAGCCATGGCGGAATCCAGGAGCTTGGCGTTCTCCTTGGCTTCACCAACACCCATGTTGACAACGATCTTCTCAAGCTTCGGGATCTGCATGACGTTCTTATAACCAAACTTCTTGGTCATGGCATCCATGATCTCGTTCTTATACTGTTCTTTTAATCTGCTGCTCATTTATTTACGCCTCCCTTCCTCTTTAGTCCAGCACGTGGCCGGTAGCCTTGGCCACGCGAACCTTCTTGCCGTTCTCAACGCGGAAGCCGACGCGGGTCTTCTTGCCGCCGTCCAGGATCATGACATTGGAGATGTCAATGGGAGCTTCCATGCTGACGATACCGCCGTTGGGATTGGCTGCGGAGGGTTTGGAATGCTTGTTTACCATATTGATGTTCTGGACAATGACTTTGTTGTCCTTCTTAACGACAGAGAGGACCTTGCCTTCTTTGCCTTTATCTTTACCGGCGATGACCGTAACGGTATCGCCTTTTTTAATCTTCATCATCGACATAGGGCATCCTCCATTATAATACTTCCGGAGCCAGGGAAACGATCTTCATAAACTTCTTCTCACGAAGCTCTCTGGCAACCGGCCCAAAGATACGGGTTCCTCTGGGAGTCAGGTCATCCTTGATAATAACTGCTGCGTTCTCATCAAAGCGGATATAGGAGCCATCATGGCGATGGGCACCCTTCACGGAACGGACCACGACAGCCTTGACCACATCGCCCTTCTTGACAACGCCGCCTGGCGTTGCGTCTTTGACAGTGGCAACGATCACATCACCGATGTTGGCATATCTTCTGGTGGAGCCGCCCATAACACGAATACAAAGGATTTCTTTTGCACCAGTGTTATCCGCAACCTTCAGTCTTGTTTCCTGCTGAATCATACTGGTATCCTCCTTATTTCACTTTTTCGACGATCTCTACCAGTCTCCATCTCTTGTCCTTGGACAGCGGCCTGGTCTCCATGACCTTGACAGTATCGCCGATGCTGCACTCGTTGTTAGCGTCATGGGCTTTCAGCTTATAGGTTCTCTTAACGATCTTTTTATAAAGGGGATGCTTGATATGGTCCTCAATGGCAACAACGATGGTCTTATCCATCTTATTGCTGACAACCTTCCCCACGCGGGTCTTTCTAAGGTTTCTTTCCACGACTAATTCCTCCTATTATCTGGAAGCACTTGCCTTTTCAGTGATCACTGTCTGAATCCTGGCGATATTTCTGCGGACTTCCCGGATGCGCACGGTATTCTCGATCTGATTGGTGGCATTCTGGAATCTAAGGTTAAACAGTTCTTTCTTGGCAGCCACCAGATCCTGGTTAAGCTCATCCGCCGTCTTGGCTCTCAATTCTTCTACGAATTTATTACTCTTCACTGTTATCACCGCCTTCTAAGTCTGCACGAGAAACGATTTTACATTTGCAAGGTAACTTGTGCATGGCAAGACGCAATGCTTCGTGAGCGATATCATCGGTAACGCCTGCGATCTCGAACATGACGCGGCCGGGCTTGACAACGGCTACCCAGTATTCCAGGGTGCCCTTGCCGGAACCCATACGGGTTTCAGCCGGTTTCGCGGTAACGGGCTTATCCGGGAAGATCTTGATCCAGACCTTACCACCACGCTTGATGTAACGGGTCATGGCAACACGGGCCGCCTCGATCTGGTTGGACTTGATCCAGCAGGGTTCCGTTGCCACAAGGCCAAAATCACCATAGTTGATGACGTTGCCCCTCTGGGCTTTGCCCCTCATGGTGCCGCGGAACTGCTTACGACGTTTTACTCTCTTGGGCATTAACATTATTTATCGCTCCCTTCCTTGTTTCCTTTTCCAGGAAGTACTTCGCCATTGTAGACCCATGCTTTTACGCCTACCTTGCCGTAGGTGGTGTCTGCTTCAGCGAATCCGTAGTCAATGTCAGCGCGAAGCGTCTGCAGCGGGATGGTGCCTTCGCTGTAGAACTCGCTGCGGGCCATATCAGCACCGCCAAGACGACCGGAAACGGCGGTCTTGATGCCAAGGGCGCCAGCCTTCATGGTCCTCTGCATGGTGGACTTCATGGCGCGGCGGAAGGAAATACGGTTCTCAAGCTGCTGGGCAATGTTTTCGGCCACAAGCTGAGCATCCCTGTCCGGCCTCTTGATCTCTTTGATGTCGAGGATAACTTTCTTATTGGTAAACTGGGAGAGTTCGGCTTTCAGCTTCTCGATCTCAGCGCCGCCCTTGCCGATGATGATGCCGGGCTTTGCGGTGGAAATGACAAGCTTAACGCGTTCGGATGCTCTCTCGATCTCAATCCTGGAAACACCGGCGCTGTAGAGTTTCTTCTTCAGAAACTTGCGGAGGTTATAGTCTTCAACCAGGTTATCGGCAAAATCAGACTCCGCATACCATCTGGAATCCCAATCCTTGATAACGCCGATCCTAAGGCCATGCGGATTAACTTTCTGTCCCATATTTTTCCTCCTTATCTTTCATCCAGGACGATGGTAATATGGCTCGTCCTCTTCTCGATCCGATAGGCGCGGCCCTGAGCGCGGGGCTGGATCCTCTTCATCGTCGGTCCCTTGTCGGCATAGCACGCGGCGATGTAAAGGTTGGCAGCGTTAAGGCCCTTGTTGTTCTCCGCATTGGCAATGGCGGATTCAAGGAGCTTCTTAAAGACGCTGGACGCGTAACGGGGATTATAGGTAAGGATGCCAAGAGCCGTCTGAACATCTTTGCCGCGGATCGCATCCAGTACGAAGCAGGCCTTCGTAACGGAAATCCGGGCATAAGATAACTTGGCATACGGCCTGGTCTCTTTATTACTCTCATTTCTGGCTCTTTTAATCTGGCTTCTGTGTCCCTTTGCCATTTTAAAGTGCCTCCTTTCGTCTTAATCAATATCTGGTCCCCGGAGGAGATGTGTCTCTCTCCGGCCTGTGTTCGGCTTTATGCAGCCGGCGGACGCGCGCTGCGCCGCCGGGGCTGCTCATATATTCAGCGGACGCCGGACTTCTTTTCGTCCTTGCCATGTCCGCGATAGGTTCTGGTGACAACAAACTCGCCAAGCTTATGTCCGACCATATCCTCTGTCACATATACCGGGACATGCTTCCGGCCATCGTGTACGGCAATCGTGTGCCCCACGAAGGACGGGAAGATAGTAGAACGGCGCGACCAGGTCTTGATAACCGACTTGTCATTGGCAGCATTCAGTGCATCGATTTTCTTCAGAAGGCTCTCATCAGCGAAGGGGCCTTTTTTCAGTGAACGAGACATGCGTAATCCTCCTTATTATTTCGTTAAAGCTTTGCCGTCGCGTCTTCTCACGATCAGCTTATTGGACGCCTTATTCTTCTTCCTGGTCTTCAGGCCGAGAGCGGGCTTGCCCCAGGGAGTGCTGGGACCGGGGCGACCGATACCGGTCTTGCCCTCGCCGCCGCCGTGCGGATGGTCATTCGGGTTCATGACAGAACCGCGGACGGTGGGACGGATGCCCATGTTGCGCTTGCGTCCAGCTTTACCGATGTTAATCAGGTTGTGGTCGCCGTTCCCGACAATGCCGATGGTTGCGCGGCAGTTGATGGGAACCATTCTCATTTCACCGGAGGGAAGGCGGAGGGTGGCATACTTGCCTTCCTTAGCCATCATCTGAGCTCCGTTGCCGGCGGAACGGGCCATCTGGCCGCCTTTTCCGGGATGAAGCTCGATGTTGTGGATCATGGTACCAACGGGGATAAGCTCCAGCGGCAGGCAGTTGCCAAGGCGAACCTCAGCTTCGGGGCCGCTCATGACCGTCTGGCCTACTTTCAGGCCTTCGGGAGCGATGATGTAAGCCTTAGCGCCATCCACATAGTTGATCAGCGCGATGTTGGCGGTGCGGTTCGGATCGTACTCGATGGTGGCAACCTTTGCCGGGATGCCGTCCTTGCTGTTGCGCTTGAAATCGATGATCCTGTATTTCCTGCGGTTGCCGCCTCCACGATGGCGGACCGTGATCTTGCCCTGGTTGTTGCGGCCGGAATTTTTCTTAAGGGAAACGGTCAGGGACTTCTCCGGCGTTGTGGCCGTGATCTCTGAAAAGTCAGAACCCGTCATATGTCTTCTGGACGGGGTATAAGGCTTATAGGTTTTAATTCCCATAACTTGGGTACTCCTTTCGAATTTGATCTCGTGCTTCCGTGCACATATGGGGAGGGGGAGGCCCCTCCGGCTGCGTGAATCGCTATGCCGATCTGCGGCATCAGGCAGCCTTTTAATTAAAGTCTTTTAATTAAAGTCCCTGGAAGATCTCGATCTCTTTGCTGTCTTCGGTAAGGGAGACAATGGCTTTTTTGGATTTCGCGGTGTAGCCGATCGTCATGCCGCGGCGCCTTTTCTTGCCGGGAAGGTTCATGGTGTTGACCTTCTTGACCTTCGTGCCGGTAAACATCTTCTCGACGGCTTCCTTGATCATGGACTTGTTGGCATCCGGATGTACCAGGAATGTATACTTCTTGTCGCCCATGATGTTCATGGACTTCTCGCTGATGACCGGTTTCAGAATAACGTCGTAATATTTGATATCTGCCATTATGCGTACACCTCCTCGATGGATGCCACCGCATCCTTGGTCAGCACCAGGGTCTGATGCCTCATGATGTCGTAGACATTGATGCCATTGGCGGGTGCGGTCTGCACGCCTTCAATGTTCCTGGCGGAAAGATAGACGTTCTTGTTTTCGCCGGCGGTGACGACCAGGGCCTTGTCAGCTTTCAGGTTCTTCAGCACGCGGGCCATTTCTTTTGTCTTGATCTCGTTAAGAGCAAGGTTATCGACAACGATGAGCTTCTCATCCTGAGCCTTAAGGGTGAGGGCGCTCTTCAGGGCAGCCCTGCGCTCTTTCTTGTTCATCTTGAAGCTGTAATCCCTGGGAACGGGGGCCCAGATCATACCGCCGCCCTTCCACTGTGCGGCGCGGATGGAACCCTGGCGGGCATGGCCGGTTCCCTTCTGCCTCCACGGCTTGCGGCCGCCGCCGCTGACTTCCGAGCGGCCCTTGGCCTTCTGGGTTCCCTGGCGTTTATTGGCAAGCTGGCGGACGACTGCGAAGTGAACCAGATTTTCGTTCACTGTAACGCCAAACACGGCATCGGAAAGCTCCATCGTGCCAACTTCATTTCCTTCCATATTAAAGACTTTTACGTTTGCCATCTCCTTAGCTCCTCCTTTCTCGAATTATAAGGACTTTACTGAAGACTTGATGGTCACCAGGGACTTCTTGGGTCCGGGAACGGCGCCTTTGATCAGCAGTAAATTGTTTTCAGCATCTACACGCACGATCTCGAGGTTCTGTACAGTGACCTGTACGTGGCCCATCTGTCCGGCCATCCTCTTGCCGGGATATACGCGGCTGGGATCGGAAGAAGAACCGTTGGAACCGGCGTGGCGGTGATATTTGGAGCCGTGGGCCATGGGTCCGCGGGACTGGTTGTGCCTCTTGATGGCACCCTGGAATCCCTTGCCCTTGGAAATAGCTGTCGCGTCTACGTGATCACCTGCGGCGAAGACGTCTGCCTTGATTTCCTGTCCTACTGTATATTCGGCTGCGTTGTCCAGACGGAACTCACGCAGGAATCTCTTGATGGTCACACCGGCTTTTTTGAAGTGGCCGGTCTTGGGCTTGTTGACAAGCTTTTCGCGGATGTCGCCGAAGCCTACCTGTACGGCTGCGTAGCCGTCGTTTTCAACCGTCTTGACCTGGGTCACGGTGCAGGGACCAGCCTGCATGACGGTAACCGGCACAAGGACGCCATCATCGTTGAAGATCTGGGTCATGCCGATCTTTGTGGCGAGAATTGCTTTTTGCATGGTTTGTTTCCTCCTTACAGCGGATCGCCTGTCTGTTTTTTGGTGAAGGCTGCATTCATCTTCACCGGCAGGCGGTCATATGGATTTACAGCGGACTGCCCTTTTTGAGCAATCATATAACTTTGACGGGGACGATTCGTCCCTTTTGCTTCAGAAGAGGGAGGGATATGGCTTGCTGCTATCCTTCCGTTCTCTACTTATTTATATAGAAGCATTTGCTTTTCGGCAAATGCCCGAAGCCGGATTTAGCGGGCCTTGGTCTTGATCTCAATGTTGACGCCGGCAGGCATTTCCAGGCGGGAAAGGGCCTCGAGGAGCTTGTCGGTGGGCTCAAGAATGTCGATGAGCCTCTTGTGGGTCCTCTGCTCGAACTGCTCACGGGAATCTTTATATTTGTGGACGGCGCGGAGAATGGTCACAACTTCCTTCTTGGTGGGAAGCGGAACCGGACCGCTGACGGCGGAGCCGTTCTTCTTGACGGTATCCACGATCTTGGCGGCGGACGCGTCTACAAGCTGATGATCATAGGCTTTAAGGGTAATTCTGAGTATCTGATTTGCCATAAAAAAAGTCTCCTCCTATTCGTACTCTTTTAAGCAGTACGACAAGCGGCGACTGTACACATCACCGTGCGTGTCCCAACACTTATCTGCCCAAAGGCCGCAATGATCTGTCCGGCCATTCTCAGCCGGATGCGGGGGCTTTTTTCAGGAACCATGCACGCCATCCCTCATGATGGTTTATTGAACTTTGTACAGTGACTTGTCGTCAGTTTTTCTAACTTGACATTCGCTCCACGGAAAAACCTGCCTCAATGGAATGTACCCCAAAGGGCAGCAACCTCGCGCTTCACAGCTATCAATGTCACAGCAATAGGTAGTATAACCTTATTTTTTTATTTTGGCAAGTATATTTTTAAGGGATTTTGTATTTTATTTTGTGAAATATGACAATACAAGGCTCACGTCACCGGAGGGAAAAAGATACCTATAGCCCCGGAGTTGACAGATTGATGACAAATAATTATAATCTGAGTGCGACAGAAACGCTATTATTAAGAAACGCTACTATATATGAAAGGATTATCTTATGTCTAATAATGCAACGAATTGCAGCGGCTCCTGTGACGGGTGCAGCGGGTGCGGGCCTTCTCCTTCTATCCTTCACAACCAGATCGAGCTGACTCTCCAGGACGATTCCACCGTTACCTGTGATGTGCTGACGGTTTTCTCTCTTGACGACCCGGCCTATGCCGGCAAGCAGTACATCGCCCTTCTGCCCCTGGGCGAGAATGGCGAGGCCAAGGACGACATTTACCTTTTCATTTTTGCCCTGACCGAAAACGGAGATCCGCTTCTTTCCAATATCGAGGACGAAGTGGAGTACGAAGCCTGCGCGGATACCTTCCGCGATATGCTGCGGAGCTCTTCCCTTGCGGCCGCGGCTGACCCCGAGAACGCAGAGGGCTGACAGGAAACTACGTGTGTAGAGGAGACAGAATATAGGAGACAGAATATATATGAAGGTTCTTCACATCGGAAAAGAAGGAAACATGGAAACCTACTCGGCGCCTGACAGCTTTCTGTACGAGCTCGAACGCGTCGATATGCCGAAAGGCCTTCCGGTTTCGGAATATCTCGCAAAGGCAGGCGATGCGGACTTTATCGTCGCGGATGCCATTGCCTCTGTCCCCGGGGAGCTCATCCGGGGAATGGATAAGCTTAAGCTCATCCACTCGGAGGGCGTCGCCTTCAATTGCTTCGACATCGAGGCTGCCCGGGAAAGAAAGGTTTATGTCTGCAACAGCCAGGGCATGAATGCTTCCGCCGTGGCGGAGCAGACCATCCTTTTGATGAGCGGGATGCTTAAAAATGTCATCCAGAACGACCTGGCCGTCCGGACGGGGGCACAGATCCAAGTCAAGGAAGGCTATATGAAGCGGGGCGACCTTAAGGAGCTTGCGGACTGCCGCATAGGCCTGGTGGGCTTCGGCGACATCGCCAGGGCCGTTGCGCGTCTCCTTGCCGCTTACGGCGTGGAAACGATCTACTATAATAAGAGGAACCGCCTCACCGCGGAAGAAGAAGCCTCTTATCATGTCCAGTACCTTCCCCTGGAGGAGCTTCTGAAAAATTCGGATATCGTAAGCCTGCACCTGCCGGTCAACGCTTCGACAAAGGGCATGGCAAACGCCCGCTTCTTCTCCCTTATGAAGGATGGCAGCTACTTTGTCAATACCTCCCGGGGCGAGCTGGTGGATGACAGCGCCCTTATCGATGCCCTGAAAACCGGAAAGCTTGCCATGGCCGGGCTGGATACCCTGGATAACGAGCCCGTTAAAAAGGACCATCCTCTCCTGCTCCTGCCGGAAGAGCTCTCGCAAAAGCTCATCCTGAGCCCCCACATCGGCGGCATCACAGCCTCCAGCTTCCGCCGCAGCTACGCCATGATCTGGGAGGATATAAAAGCCGCTGCCGAAGGCCGCGTCCCCAAGCGCATCGTCAACCCCTGGTAATCGAGTAGGAGGGGAGGATCCCCTCCTGCTCGATCTTTTTCATGCTTATGACAGCGCCTCAGCCCATCCTTCACAAGCTTGTGCTCCCCAACCCGCCATTCCGGACGGCCGCGCAGGTATCGTCCTCTGTGATGCCATAGGGGACAAACACGCCCTGCATAAATGCGGTTCCCGCCTCCAGGCAGAGGGTTTTCCCTTCGTTGGAATCGTTCGTCATCCTGGCAAAAATGTGGCCTTCGTTGTCCGAGTAAAAGTAGTCGCTGTCTATGACGCCCACAGTATTATTGAGCTGGAAGCGGTATTTAAACCCGAGGCCGCTCCGGGGATAGAGGAAGAGCACCCAGCCCTCGCTCATGCGGACCGACATCCCCGTCGGGATCATGACCGTCTCATGCGGCGCCAGCGTAAGGCTTTTGGGGATGAAAAAGTCATACCCCGCGCTGCCGGACGTGGCGCGCCTTGGCAGGATAAGGGACGCATAGATCTCCCTTGCCCTCTCTTCGCCTTCCTCCGGGAAGTGCGTCAGATAATCTTCCAGGAACCTTTTCTCGCTGACCTTGAAAAACTTTGCTATTCTTTCCATGCTTTGCCTTTCATCCTTCGCTGCGGGGAAGAAATGGGGACGGTTCTTTTTTCTTGTGATTCGTAAGAAAAAAGAACCGTCCCCATTTCTTCCTGGTGTATATTATCTTATATTCTTCGGCACATCCTTGATGCTGAAGCTGATGCGGCCCATCTTATCCTTGCCAAGGCAGATGACCGTCACCTTGTCGCCAAGGGTCAGGACATCCTCCACGCGGTTGATCCGCTCTTTGGCGATCTTGGAGATATGGACCATGCCCTCCTTGCCGGGGGCAAACTCGATAAAGGCGCCGAACTCCTTAATGCTGACCACGCGGCCGGTCAGGATCTGGTCCTTTTCAAAATCGGTGGCGATGATCTCCACCATGCGGCGGGCTTCTTCCATGTTTCTGAGGTCAGTGCCGCAGATGGACACGTTGCCGTCGTCGGTGATATCGATCTTCACGCCGGTGCGCTCAATGATGGTGTTGATGGTCTTGCCTCTCTGGCCGACCACATCGCCGATCTTCTGGGGATCGATGGTGATCTGGATGATCTTCGGCGCATACTTGCCCACCTCGGGACGCGGAGCCGGGATGCACTTCTCCATAACCTCGTTGAGGATATACTCGCGGGCTTCCTTGGTGCGGCGGATGGCCTCCTCAACGATCGAGCGGGTCAGGCCGTGGATCTTGATATCCATCTGGATGGCGGTGATGCCGTCATGAGTGCCGGCCACCTTAAAGTCCATATCGCCGAAGAAGTCCTCAAGGCCCTGGATATCGGTGAGCACAATGTAATCGTCATCCGTTTCCCCGGTCACCAGGCCGCAGGAGATACCGGCCACAGCCTTTTTGATGGGAACGCCCGCAGCCATGAGGGACATGGTGGAGGCGCAGACGCTGGCCTGGGAGGTGGAGCCGTTGGACTCGAAGGTCTCGGACACCGTGCGGATGGCATAGGGGAACTCTTCCTCGGAGGGAAGGACCGGGATGAGGGCGCGCTCAGCCAGGGCGCCATGGCCGATTTCGCGGCGTCCCGGGCCTCTGGAGGGCTTGGTCTCGCCTACCGAGTAGGACGGGAAGTTATAGTGGTGCATATAGCGCTTGGATGTCTCGAACTCATCCAGGCCGTCCAGCTTCTGGGCATCGGCCAGCGGCGCCAGGGTCGTGATGGTGCAGATCTGGGTCTGGCCTCTGGTGAACATGGCGGAGCCGTGAACCCTGGGGATGATGTCCACCTCGGCGGCAAGCGGGCGGATCTGGGTGATGGCGCGGCCGTCGGGACGCTTGTGGTCCTTCAGGATCATCTTGCGGACAGTCTTCTTCTGGTACTGGTAAACAGCCTCGCCCAGGATAGCAAGCCACTCGTCCTTGCCCTCAAAGGCTTCGGTGAGGCGCTGCGTGATCTGGCGGATGTTTTCCTCGCGGGTCTGCTTGTCGTCGGTGAAGACGGCGTCTTCCATCTCTTCGGGGGGAACGATTTCTTTGATCGCGTCAAACAGCTCCTGCGGAACCGCGCAGGAAGCATAGGAATGCTTTTCCTTGCCGCACTCGGCCACGATCCTGTCAATGAAGCGGATAAGCTCCTGGTTGACATCGTGGGCCAGGTAGATGGCTTCCACCATCTTGTCCTCCGGCAGCTCGTTGGCGCCGGCTTCGATCATGATGACTTTTTCCCTGGTGGAGGCGACCGTCAGGGCGAGGTCGGAGACATCCTTCTGGGCAAGAGTGGGGTTGATGATAAATTCCCCGTTGATCATACCCACCTGGGTCATGGCGCAGGGGCCGTCAAAGGGAATGTCGGAAATACAGGTGGCGATGGAGGAGCCCAGCATAGCTACCACTTCCGGGTTGCACTCGGGATCCACGGACATGACCATGTTGACCAGGGTCACGTCGTTCCGGTAATCCTTGGGGAAGAGGGGGCGCATGGGCCTGTCGATGACGCGGGATGTCAGTATGGCATGCTCGCTGGCCTTGCCTTCCCTTTTATTGAAACCGCCGGGGATCTTTCCTACGGCATACATTTTTTCTTCATATTCCACACTGAGCGGGAAGAAATCAACTCCCTCCCTCGGCTCCTTGGAAGCCGTAGCCGTGGAAAGGACGGTGGTATCCCCGTAGTGCATCAGTGCCGCGCCGTTAGCCTGCTTTGCCACGCGGTCCACATCTACGGTCAGTGTCCTTCCGGCAAGTTCTATGGAATAACTTTTGTACATATCTGGCTCTCCTTTTATTTCTCTCTTCACTTCTATCGAGAAGGCAGAATGCCTGCTGCCTCCTCTCTTCTTCTTCGCCCCACTGTCTGCCGAAAAAACGGCCGGGGGCTGCGCACCCAAAAGTATCACGGTTTCCGGATGCGTAGGTTATCTACTAAATAGGGTAGAGGGAGTCGTATTCTCCCTCTACCCTACCGCGGGGCTGTGTTCGCCGTAAGGCGATAATTTCTTTACGCAGCCCCTGCGATATAAGCGATACAAAGGAAGGGCGGAGGTAAATCCGCCCTTCCTTTGCATTGCAGATATAATATATATGTTATTTTCTGAGGCCAAGCTTTTCGATCAGGGCACGATATCTCTCGATGTCGGTCTTGCGGAGATATGCCAGGAGGCCACGCCTCTGGCCGACCATTTTCAGAAGGCCGCGGCGGGAATGATGGTCTTTGTGATGGGTCTTAAGGTGCTCGGTAAGCTCCTGGATCCTGGCGGTAAGGACTGCGATCTGAACCTCGGGTGAACCGGTGTCGCCCTCGCTGCGGGCGTATTCCTGCATAATGGCTGCTTTTTTCTCTTTGGTGATCATGGATATGTTCCTCCTCTATTTTACTATCGCCGCTTATTAGGAGCTGGTCGGAGTTTCCTGGCTCTGAATAAGGGCTTTCACAACGAGTAGTAGTATAGCATACCGGTTAAGTGATGTAAACAGCTTTTTTATCTTAGATAAATATTTTTTTTCGGAAGAAAACCGTCCCCTTTTTCTTCATTTCTTCTCAAAATAATTTTCTACAGCCTCTCTGTCTTTCGCAAGCTGCCGTTTCAGCTCTTCCAGGCCGGGAAACGCCTTTTCGGGGCGCAGGTGGGAGAGGAGCTCTATCCGGCAGAAGGCGCCGTAAAGGTCTCCCGAAAAATCCAGGATGTGGGTCTCGACGGTTATGTGATCGCCATGGACCGTGGGATTCGTGCCGATGTTTGTCATAGCCCGGTAGACGCGCTCTCCGGCAAAGACCCGCGAGGCATAGACGCCGGCCGGGGGAAGATACTTATTGGGCCCGGGAATGATATTTATGGTGGGCAGCAGGGCCTTGTGGCCGAGGCCGCGTCCGTGCACAACGGTCCCTTCTATAAAATAGGGCGTGCCGAGAAGAAAGGATACGCGCTCCATGTCGCCTTCAAACAGGGCCTTGCGGATGCCCGTGCTGCTGATCTTTATGCCGCGGTCTGTCTCCTTTGGGACAATGACTGTCCGAAAGCCCTTCTCCCGGCCCAGGGCCGTAAGGAGGTCCGTGTCGCCTTTCCGGTTCCGGCCAAAGCGGTAATCCGCGCCCACAACGACCAGGCTGGCGTTAAGGGCGTCCTTTAATATCCGGCTGACAAAGGTCTCCGGCTCCATAAGGCGGATGGTCTCTTCCAGGGGGCATTCGATCAGGATGTCCACGCCCAGGCTTTCAGCCAGATGCGCGCGCTCTTCCCGCGAAAATATCATGTTTCCCGACATGATAAAGGAAAGGAGGACAAAAGGCTCTCCCTCCTCTTTGCCCCGTATGGCAGCCTCCATAAGTTTCCGGTGTCCCCTGTGGAGGCCGTCAAACTTTCCAAGGGCCACTGCGCTTTGTTCCAGGCGCGGAAAATCTCCGCTGATCAGGATATGCTCCATATATTTCCTCGGTCTTTGCAAAAAAGCAGCCGCCATAAGGGCGGCGCGGTTAGAGGTCTCTGCTGTAAAACATTTTTTCGGGGAAGAACTGTCCCCTATCCTCCCGGTAGCGGTATAGGCCGATAAACACGCCATCGCTGGTACACAGGCGGATTCGGCCTTCTGCCGGAAAAGCGGAGCCGTCACCCGAAAATGCGTCCTCGTCCAGGAGGCACACATCCATCGGGTTTCCGTTCAGCAGCAGCCTGTCCCCTTCCGGACGGCAGCTCACCCTCGGATACCTGGCAAGCACGTCTTCCAGGGGAATGATGAGGGATGAAGCCCGGCCTTCTGCTGCCGCCTGCTCCACCTGGGAGAGCGTATAGCTCTTCTCTATCGTAAAATCCCCGGAAGCGGTCCGGCGAAGCTCCTGCATGGCCGCCCCGCACCCTAAGGCCTGCCCGATATCGTGGCAGAGGGTGCGGATGTAGGTGCCCTTGCTGCAGGTGACGGTCAGGGCGACATCCGGAAGGGAAACCGACCGGATGCCGATCTCGTAAAAGGTCACCGGCCGGGCCGCGCGCTCGAGGCTTATTCCCTGGCGGGCCAGGTCATAAAGGCGCTGGCCGGACACCTTAAGGGCCGAGTACATGGGCGGCACCTGCATCTTCTCTCCCACGAAGGAGGCTGCGGCGCGCCGCACCTCTTCCTCGGTGCAGAGAACTTCCTGTTCTTCTATAACATTTCCCCACCGGTCCTGGGTATCCGTTGTGACGCCAAGCCGCAGGACGGCTTCATAGGTTTTTTTCTTGTCGGTCAGGTACTCCGACAGGCGGGTGGCATGCCCCAGCGCCACGGGCAGCACGCCCGTGGCATTGGGGTCCAGCGTTCCCGTGTGGCCGATCCGCTTCATGCCGAGGATGCGGCGCAGCACCCCGACCACATCGTGGGAGGTAAAGCCGGGCTCCTTGTCGATGACCAGGATTCCGGAATACAGATTTTCGTCTTTCTTTTTTGCCATGGCACTCACAATCCCAGCTCGTTAAACTGGATCTCCAGCTGAGCGGTCAGGTTGTTGATGACATCGTGGAAGGTTCCGGGCATTTCAAAGCCCGCGGCTTTTTTATGGCCGCCTCCCCCGAAAAAGACGGCTGCCCTGGCGGCGTCCACATCCCCGTTGCAGCGGAGCGACACCTTATAATACATGGGCGAAATCTCATAGGCGAAAACGGCCACTTCCGTCCCGGCCGTCTGCCTAAGCTGGCTGACCACGCCGTCAAGATCCCCGGGGGTGATGCCGTAAAAGTCGAAGTCCTTATAGCGCAGTGTCCCCACGATCACCTTCTCGTTCATGAGGAGGATGCTCTCGGTCAGCACCCGGCCTATGATCTGGTTCTGCACATAGGTCTTCTGGTAGAAGGACTCGTCGATGATCCTGTTAAAGTTGAAGCCGGTCTCCATAAGGGCCGCCGCTATGCGCATGGTCCTGGGGGATGTCGAGGTGTACATGAAAACGCCCGTGTCGTGGACAATGCCGGTATAGAGGGGGATGGCGATCTCCCTCGTCACCTTTTCCGGCTCCAGGAGGGTATAGAGAACCTCGCAGGCCGAGCTTGCCTCCCCCTCGACGACGTTGATATCCGCGAAGAGGGGATTGCTGATGTGGTGATCGATGCAGGCTGTCCTGAGGGCCTTATCGTAACACGGCCCGGCTACGCCAAGGCGGTCCCTGGAACTCACGTCCAGGGTGATGAAAAGGTCATATACCTTATCCGCAAGGGGCGCTGTCCGGATCTCGTCAAAGCGGGATATATAGGAGAAGATCTCGCCGGGGCTTTCCAGGTACACCTGCACGTCCCGGTCCGGATACCAGGTTTTGAGATAGAGGTACAGCCCCATGCAGGACCCGACGGCATCCCCGTCGGGCCGGACATGGCCGCCGATCCCTATGCTCCTGGCATCTCCTATGATCGTGGCGATAGTATTCATCCTTGTCTCCTGTCGCGGGAGCAAGCCCCGCGGTCACTGTTTTATACTCGCGAACGAATCTGACTGCCGTTTTAAATTCCGTGCCGCGGTATATGCAGTTACACTAGAATAGTTACTTTCAGCAACTATTAAGTGTAACTGGTATATTTCCTGCGCCGGATTTTCGCCACTTTTGCTTCGAAAATCCGTGCGCATCTCACATGTCGGAACCGTCGTCGCCGAAATCGTCATCGTCAACATCATCGTCTTCAAAGTCGCCGCTTTCTGGCTCCTCATCCGCGCGCACATCCCGGCTCCTCTGGTCCTGCTCGGCCACATCGTCGATGATCTTCGACATATGCACGCCGATCTCAATGGATTCGTCCAGGATAAAGCGGATCTCCGGCGTGTTCCTGAGGTTCACGCCGTTTGCCAGCTCCCGGCGGATAAATCCCCCGGCGGCCTTAAGGCCTTCCAGCGTCTTTTTCTTCTCCTCGTCGGTTCCCAGGACGCTGATGTAGGCCTTGCAGGTCTTGAGGTCCGGGGCCACGACGGCGTCCGTGACGGACACCATCGGGCTGATCCTGGGGTCCTTTATCTCATTTCGGATGATGCGGGAAAGCTCCCGCATCACCTCGGAATTGATGCGTGAATTTTTCTTGCTGTTTTTTCTCATCTGGGCACTTCCACCATAATGTAGGCTTCGACCTTATCCTCTTCCTTGATATCGTTGAAGCCGTCAAACACCAGGCCGCACTCGTAGCCGGCCCTGACTTCCTTAACATCGTCCTTGAAGCGCTTTAAGGAGGCGAGGTCGCCCTCGAAGATCTTGTCGCCCTCGCGGGTGATGCGGACCTTGCAGTTTCTCTGGAAGACGCCGTCCAGCACATAGCTGCCGGCGATATTGCCGATGCCGGAGGCCTTGAAGATCTGGCGGATCTCGGCATGGCCGATGATCTTCTCCTCAAAGATGGGATCCAGCATGCCCTTCATGGCATTTTCCACATCCTCGATGGCCTGGTAGATGACCTTGTAGAGGCGCATGTCCACCTTCTCCTGTTCGGCGAGCGACTTGGCCGTGGCATCCGGGCGCACGTTAAAGCCGATGATGATGGCGTTTGAGGTGGCCGCCAGGCTGACATCGGACTCGTTGATGGCGCCGACGCCGCCGTGGATGACCTTGACGATGACTTCATCGTTGGAGAGCTTGACAAGGCTCTGGCGCACAGCCTCCACGGAGCCCTGCACATCGGCCTTGACGATGATGGGCAGCTCCTTGAGATCGTTGACATGCATCTGGTCAAAGAGGTTATCCAGGGAGAGCTTGCCCTTGGTCTCCTCCAGCAGGCGGTTCTTGTTTTCCGAGACAAAGGCGCCCGCAAAGTTCTTGGCTTCCTTGTCGCTGTCGAAGGCCATGAGCACCTCGCCGGCGTTGGGCACGTCGTTAAGGCCCAGGATCTCCACAGGCGTGGAGGGACCGGCTTCCTTAACCCGGCGTCCCTTATCGTCCATCATGGCGCGGACCTTGCCGCTGCAGGCACCGGCGGCGATGAAATCGCCCACATGCAGGGTGCCCTTCTGGACCAGGATGGTGGCCACGGGGCCCTTGCCCTTATCCAGCTCGGCCTCGATGACAAGGCCCCTGGCATCCCGGTTGGGATTGGCCTTGAGCTCGGCCATTTCGGCGGTGAGCAGGATCATCTCCAGGAGGTTATCGATGCCCTCGCCGGTCTTGGCGGAAACCTCGGCGAATACCGTGTCGCCGCCCCAGTCCTCGGGAACCAGGCCCTGCTCGGCCAGGCCCTGCTTGACCCTGTCGATGTTGGCGCCGGGCTTGTCGATCTTGTTGATAGCCACGATGATGGTGACGCCAGCCGCCTTGGCATGGCTGATGGCCTCTATGGTCTGAGGCATGACACCGTCGTCGGCGGCGACCACGAGCACCGCGATATCCGTGGCATTCGCCCCGCGCATACGCATGGCGGTAAAGGCTTCATGTCCCGGCGTATCCAGGAAGGTGATCTTCTGGCCGTTGATCTCCACAACATAAGCGCCGATGTGCTGGGTGATGCCGCCGGCCTCGCCGCGGGTGACATTGGTGTTCCGGATGGCATCCAGGAGGGATGTCTTGCCGTGGTCAACATGGCCCATGACGCACACGACGGGCGGACGGCTCACCATGGTCGCCTCGTCCTCGTCGGCTTCCTTGAGGAGCTCTTCGATGACGTTGACCTTCTCTTCCTTTTCGGCGATGATATCGTATTCCAGGGCAATCTCCTGGGCTTTTTCAAAGTCGATCTCCTGGTTGACGGTCACCATGACGCCCTGGAGGAAGAGCTTCTTCACGATAACGGAGGGCTGCACCTTCATGGCTTCGGCCAGCTCCCTTATGGTCAGCTTCTCGGGAAGGGTGATCTCCTTGACCTCGGGCTTCTTTTCCTCGATCTTGGGTGCGGTCACCGGCTTGACGGTTGTTTTCGGACCGCCCTTCACTCCGCCCTGGCCCGGCCTCTTGCCCTGGTTTGCCGGAGCCTGGTCGTAATCCTTGCGGTTGTTTTTGTTCTTGTTTTCCCTGTCGCGCTCGCGCTTGCTGTCCTTCTGGTTCTTGGACATCTCGGGCGCGAAGGCTGCGCCGGCATCCTGACGGCGGCCGCCCTGGCCACCTCTTCCCTGGCCGGAGGGACGGCCCTGTCCCTGGCCGAAGGACCTGCCAGCGCCATCGCCTCCAAAGCTGCCCTGGCCTCCCGTGGGACGGCCGCCCTGCCCAAAGCGGGGACTGCCTGTACTGCCGCCGGGACGGCCGGTGCCTCTCTGGGCGCCGGTGCCATCGCCATACGGACGCGCGGACATGCCGGCGCCATCGCGGGGCGGGCGTGTCTGGGAGGCGGGCCTTCCCTGGCCCTGGCCGTCGCGGCGTCCGCCCATGTCGCCCCGGCGCTCACCCCCGTCGGTCCTGCCCTGGCGGCCCTGCTGGGAGCCGTCGCTCCTTACGCCGGCGCGATTTCCCTGGGAGCCGTCGCTCCTTGTGCCGGTGCGGCCATCGGTTCTGGTACTGCCATCGCGCCTTCCGGCCGCTCCGTCCGTTCTCTGGGCGCGGGCGTCATATGGCCTTCCGGCTCTGTCATCCCGGCCGCCGGCGGCGGGCTTGTTTTCGCGCCTGTCGCCCTGCGGGCGGCGGTCATCCCTGCGGGGAGCGCCCTTAGCCTCGGAGGCCTTCTTTTCCCCTTCGGGAGCGGCTGAGGGCTTCACCTCTTCCGCGGGCGCTGCCTTTTTCTCGGGCTCCGCGGCAGCGGGCTTTTTCTCGGCAGCAGCGGGCTTCTTTTCGGTTTCCGCAGGAGCCGGTTTCTTTTCCGTCTCGGGGGCAGCCGCTTTCTTTTCTGCTGCCGCGGCTTTCTTCTCGGTCTCGGCAGGAGCCGGTTTCTTTTCCGCCTCGGAGGCGGCCGGTTTCTTTTCTATCTCATGGGCAACAGCTTTCTTTTCTATCTCATGAGCAGCAGCTTTCTTTTCTATCTCGTGGGCAGCAGCTTTCTTTTCCATCTCAGGGGCAGCGACTTTCTTTTCTATCTCAGGGGCAGCGACTTTCTTTTCTATCTCAGGGGCAGCGGCTTTCTTTTCTATCTCAGGGGCAGCGGCTTTCTTTTCTATTTCAGAGGCAGCGGCTTTCTTTTCGGTCTCAGGGGCAGCGGCTTTCTTTTCGGTTTCGGCAGGAGAAGCCTTCTTTTCCGTCTCGGAGGCGGCCGGTTTCTTTTCCGTTACCGCTGCGGTTTTCTTTGCGGCAGCTGCTGCCGTCTCTTTCTTCTCCTCGGCGGCCGGCGCTGCCTTGGGCGCAGGGGCCGCTGCCGCGTCTTCGGCCGGCGCTTTCTTTTCGGCTTCCGCCGCGGGCTTTGCCGCTGCGGCCGGGCGCTGGCGCCTGGACCTCTGGCTATCCGCGTTTCCCCTGCCGCGGCCGGTGTCGCTGGCATTCTGGGCGTGATAGATGCGGATGATATTCTTCTTTTTCTTCTGGGAATCGTCCTTGTTTTCGGACGCGGCTGATGTATTTATTTCATTGTTTGGAGTATCCAAAATATCCCTCTTCTCCTTTCATTTGCCATTTTCTATACTCGCGAACACAATAAAATACACTTTTTAATTCTGTGCCGCGGTATATGCAGAAGTACTAAGAAAATTACCGGTGGTAATTTTCAAGTACTTTTAGTATATATCTATACTTACGTTCTCTCGCATGCAGGTTCCCCGTCTTTTTCCAGCTCCCGGATTATGGCCGCGGCAAGGTTTTCATCGGTAACGGCCAGGCTTGAGCGCAGTTCCTTTCCGATAGCCTTTCCCAGGCTTTCCTTGTCGCCGCAGGTAAAAAACGGGACCTCATAAAAGGCGGACATGTTCCGGAACTGTTTTTTGGTGTTATCCGAAGCGTCGCCGGAGGCGATCACGACAAAGGCTTTGCCGGCTTTAACCGCTTTTTCCGTAGAAAAGTTGCCGCTCTGGACTTTTCCGGCCCTGGCCGCCAGTCCAAGATATGACAGGACCTTATTCTGGTTTTTCAAGTGCTTCCAGCTCCTTTTCCAGTTCCTCGTACACGCTCTCGCCCACCTCGCATTTCAGCGTCCGGTTAAGGCCATGGTTTTTTATGGCCAGCTTCAGGCAGTCCCTGGAAGGGCAGATGTAGGCGCCCCTTCCGTTTTTCCTTCCGGTGGGGTCCAGCATGACATGTCCCTCCTCGGTCCGGACAATGCGAAGGAGCTCTTTCTTGCTGCGCATCTCCTTGCAGCCGACGCATTGGCGGAGAGGAACCTTATTTTTTTTAACGGCATTTATGTTCGTACTCATTCCAAAGGTTCTTCCTGTTCCGAAACTTCTTCCTGATCTAAAGGCTCTTCCTGATCTAAAGGCTCTTCCTGATCTAAAGGCTCTGAGGGCTCTTCCGCAGGCTCACCTTGCGAAGAGCTTTCCGGATCGTTTTCGCCGGCCCCGGCGAACTCGTCCTCCTCGTCGTATTCGTCGTCGTAGTAATCGTAATCATCGCCGGCGGCCTTGGCCTGGCTCTCGCTCTTGATATCGATCTTGAAGCCGGTCAGCCTGGCAGCCAGACGGGCGTTCTGTCCTTCCTTGCCGATAGCCAGAGACAGCTGATAATCCGGCACGACCACAAGGGCCGTTTTTTCATCCGGATCGGCCAGGACAGCAATGACCTTGGCCGGGCTTAAGGCATTTTCGATGAGCAGGGCGGGGTTCTCGTCCCAGTTGATGATGTCGATTTTCTCGCCTTTCAGCTCGTTGACGATGGTGTTGACGCGGATGCCGTTAACGCCTACGCAGGCGCCGACCGCGTCGACATTCGGGTCGTTGCTGTAAACGGCGATCTTGGTCCGGGAACCGGCCTCCCTGGCGATACATTTGATCTCCACGGTCCCGTCCCGCACCTCGGCGACCTCCGATTCAAACAGGCGCTTGACAAGGCCGGGATGGGTACGGGAAACCTGGATGCGGGGGCCTTTGGGCGTATCCTTGACTTCCAGGATGTAGATCTTGATGCGGTCCGTGGGCTTGAAGACTTCGCCCTTGACCTGCTCGTTTTCGTTGAGGACGGCGTCCACATTGCCCAGGTCTATGCTGATGGTCTTGCCCACCACGCGCTGGACGATGCCTGTCACCACCTGCTTTTCGATGCTGTAATACTGCTCAAAGAGGGCTTTTCTCTCCTCTTCCCTTATCTTCTGCAGGATGACGTTTTTGGCATTCTGGGTGGCGATGCGGCCAAATTCCCGGGACTTTATCTCTACCTTGACGATGTCGCCGATGTTCGCGTTTGTGTTGATCTTCTGAGCGTCCTCAAGGGAAACCTGGAGAGCCGGATCTTCCACCATCTCCACCACCGTCCGGTCGGCAAAGACCTTAAAATCGCCGGTTTCCTCATTAATGTTGACTTCAATGTTGTCGGCCTTGCCAAAATGATTTTTGCAGGCCTGGATCAGAGATTGTTGAATGGCTTCCAACAGAGTCTTTTTGCTGATGCTCTTCTCCTTTTCCAGAACATCCATCGCCTCTATTAACTCTCTGTTCATTTTTTTTCATTTCCTCCTAGTATCGGATGGCTGTGATTAAAAATCAATAGACAGCCGGGCCAGGGCAATATCTTTTCGGTCGAAAGTATGCGCTATGCCATTTTCTTCAATAGTAACAGTCTTATCATCATAGGAGGCCAGGACTCCTGTGAATTCTTTTTGCCCGTCCACACTCTTGTAGGTGCGCACATCTATGGACTTCCCAAGGCTACGCTTAAAGTCCTTTTCCTTTTTCAGCGGCCTGTCCAGGCCCGGAGAGCTGATCTCCATAATGTAGCTGTCCTCGATAAAGTCCGTCTCGTCCAGCCTGTCGCTGAAAATGCGGCTGACCGCCTCGCAGTCGTTGACAGTAATGCCGCCGGGCTTGTCTATGTACCCGCGAAGGTACCAGGTGCCGCCCTCTTTCACATACTCCACATCCACCAGCTCAAAGCCCTGCGCTTCTACAATAGGAAGAAGGAGCTCCTCGGAACGTTTTTCATAGGTTTCGCGTCTTGACATAAATCAGAATCTGCCTTTCCCATCAGCCAGGCAGCGCCGCACACGCGCCCCGGCCATACAACAAATAGGAGTGGGCTTTCACCCACTCCCTTTTGCGTCTGTCTTTTGTATTCAATTGGGATTTTATCACTAAAATCCTTTAATTGCAAGGCTTTTTTTTAATTTGAGGAAAAGAACCCTCCCTTTTCCTCTCCTTTAATGCAGCCGTGTTCCGGCGCCTCCTCTGGTCTTGGAGAGGCGCACCTGGGAAAGGGTGAAGGGTTTTCCGTTAACCTCGATGGTAAAGGCTGCCAGGGCATCGGTCAGATATACGGCTTTGATGCCATCGCTCTCTTTGAGCTTCATGCCGCGGGCGCCTACGGCGACTTTTTTGGCTTCGGGGATCTCCTTCAAGGGGAAGCGCAGGAACAGGCCCTTCTCCGTTTCCAGAACCACCTGCTCCATCTCCCCGGCTTCGCCGACAAAGACCAGGGCGTCATCCGGCATAAGCTTTGTGGAGGCCATCGTCCGCTTTGAGGAATTTAGCTCGCTCCCGGCCACCAGCTTGCACATGCCGGTCCGGGTCACAAAAAGGTATGTTTCCTCCAGCACCCGGGAGAGGGGTGCGGCATAGAGGATGCGCTCGGTCTGGCTGTCGTAATTGCTGATATTATCCGCCGGGGTTCCCTTATCTCTGAGGCGCACCAGGGGGATATCCGCCGCCTTGATGGCATGCATGCGGCCGGTATCGGTAAACAGGCAGACCTTATCCGTATTCATCAGCGTGAACACATAGCGGTTTTCGGCATAGATGGTCTCTCTCGCGCGCTCGGCCGCCGCCGGGTCCATAAGCTTCATGTACCCAAAGCGGTCCATGAGGAAAGTTACCGGCATCTCCTCGGGCTTCTTCTCCTCAAAGACGGCTTCTTCGGCGTTTTCGAGGGCTGTCCGGCGGGGAACGGCATAGGCCTTTTTGATCGCGTCAAGATCCTTGATAATGACGGCCGCCATGGAATCGTAGTTTTCCAGGATATCCTCATAGGTGCGGATCCTTTCCAGGGTCTCCGCGTATTCCTGCTGGAGGGCCATGATCTCCAGGCCGATGAGGCGGTGGAGGCGCATATCCAGGATGGCGTCCGCCTGGCGCTCGGTGAAGGACAGGCGTGAGGCCGCTTTTTCGCTGGTCTTTGTCTTAAAATGAATGCCCTCCGTAACGCCCTCTGTCAGGCATTTTTTCACCTGCTCGCGGCTTTTGCTGCCCCGGAGGATCTCAATAATGAGGTCGATCACATCACAGGCCTTGATAAGGCCCTCCTGTATCTCCTTCTTCTCCTGCTCCCGCAAAAGAAGCGTCTGGTACTTACGGGTGGTCACCTCGAAAACAAAGTCCACATGGCTCTCGATGATCTGTTTTAAGTTAAGCGTCTCGGGCCTTCCCCCGGATACCGCCAGCATATTGACGCCGAAGGTATCCTCAAGCTTTGTCTTTTTGTAGAGAAGGTTTTTCAGGTTTTCGATATCCGCGCCCTTTCGGAGCTCCAGGACGATGCGGATGCCTTCCTTTGAGGACTGGTTGGAGATGTCCAGAATGTCATTGGTCTTTTTGCTCTCCACAAGGCCCGCCACGTCATTCAGGAATTTTCCTATGTTAAGGCCCAGCATGGTATAGGGGATCTCGGTCACCACAAGCTGGGAGCGCCCGCCCTTCAAGGCTTCCACCTCCACCTTGCCCCGGAGGCGGATCTTGCCGGTGCCGGTCTCATAGATGTTTAAGAGGTCGTCCTGATTGACCACGATCCCGCCTGTGGGGAAATCCGGGCCCTTTAAGTACCGCATAAGGCCCTTTATGGTGATGTCATTGTTCTTTATGTAGGCCTTGACCGCGTCCACCACTTCCCCCAGGTTATGGGTGGGAATGCTGGTGGCCATGCCTACGGCTATGCCCTCGGACCCGTTGACCAGGAGGTTTGGTATCCGGACCGGAAGGACCGTGGGCTCTTTTTCCGTTTCATCAAAGTTGGGGACGAAATCCACCACGTCCTTATCCAGATCCTGCAGAAAGACCTCCTGGGTGATCTTTTGAAGCCTCGCTTCGGTATAACGCATGGCGGCGGCCCCGTCTCCCTCGATGGAGCCGAAGTTGCCGTGGCCGTCCACAAGGGTCTGGCCTTTTTTGAAATCCTGGGCCAGGACCACCAGGGCTTCATAGATGGAGCTGTCCCCGTGGGGATGGTACTTGCCCATGGTATCGCCGACAATGCGGGCGCATTTCCGGTAGGGGCTGTCATAGCGGATGCCCAGCTCATACATGTCGTATAGTGTGCGCCGCTGCACCGGCTTAAGCCCGTCCCGCACATCCGGCAGGGCGCGGGCGATGATCACGCTCATGGCGTAGTCAATATAAGATTTTTGCATAACCTCGGAATAGTCCGTGGTTATCAGATTTTCCTGTTTCGTCTCCATAGTATCGTCTTTATCCTTCTCAAAAGCCACAGCCCCTTCTCTATGCTCACGAACACACAAAACGCGGGATATATAGGAAACGGATAAAACGCTTGCGTTTTCATTCGTTTCCTGCGCCGAATTTTCGCCGCTTTAGCGGCATTATTCCGCTGAAAATCCGTGTGCATACTATAAAGTGCCATAGCGAAAGTCTGTCGCTTGCTCCTATCTTTGTTGGGTTAAATATCCAGCTCCGCATCCCTGGCATGCTCATAGATGAAGGCGCGGCGCGGGGGCACGTCGCTTCCCATGAGGATCTCCGTGACATTGGAGGCCAGGCGTGCGTCCTCGATCTCCACTTTTTTCATGCGGCGTGTCTCGGGGTTCAGGGTCGTCTCCCACAGCTGCTCCGCGTCCATCTCACCCAGGCCCTTATAGCGCTGCAGGGTGAAGGAACCGCTTTTGTGGCTTTTTCGGTACTGCTCCAGGGCGCGGTCGTCGTAGAGGTATTCCTCCTTGCCCTTTTTGGGCATGACCTTGTAAAGGGGCGGCATGGCGATATAGACATGCCCTTTATAGATAAGCTCCGGCATAAAGCGGTAGAAGAGTGTCAGAAGTAGCGTCGATATGTGGGCGCCGTCCACATCCGCATCCGCCATGATGACGATCTTGTCGTAGCGGAGCTTGCTGATGTCAAAATCGTTCCCGTAGCCTTCCGAAAAGCCGCAGCCAAAGGCATTGATCATGGTTTTGATCTCCGCGTTGGCCAGGATCTTGTCTATGGTGGCTTTCTCCACGTTCAGGATCTTGCCGCGGATGGGCATGATAGCCTGATAATTGCGGTTTCTGGCCATCTTTGCCGAGCCGCCGGCGGAATCGCCCTCCACAATGAAGATCTCGCACTGGGAGGGGTCCTTCTTTTCGCAGTTGGCAAGCTTTCCGTTGGAGTCAAAGGAATACTTCTGTTTGGTCAGAAGGTTGGTCCTGGCCTTTTCCTCGGCTTTTCGGATCTTGGCCGCCTTCTCGGCACACCCCAGGATGGCCTTTAGGGTCTCAAGGTTCCGGTCAAAGTAGAGGACCATCTGCTCGCCGACAACCTTGCCCACGGCCCGGGAGGCATCCGGGTTATCAAGCTTGGTCTTTGTCTGGCCCTCAAACCGGGGGTCTGGATGCTTGATGGAAACGACGGCGGTCATGCCGTTGCGGATATCCGCCCCGGTAAAGTTGGCGTCCTTATCCTTAAGAATGCCGATCTCCCGGGCATAGGTATTCATGACGGTCGTAAAGGTGCCCTTAAAGCCGGTCAGATGGGTGCCGCCCTCGGCGTTGAAGATATTGTTGCAGAAGCCCAGGACATTCTCCCGGAACTCATCCACATACTGGAAGGCCACCTCCACCTGGATGCCCTCGGCCTCGCCTTTCAGGTAGATGGGATCGCACAGGGCCTGGCTGTTCTGATTGAGGTCGCGGATGTATCCCACCAGCCCCTCCGGCTCGTGATAGACTTCCTCCGCCGGCTCCTCTCCCCGCAGGTCCTGGAATTGGATGGTCAGGGCGGGGTTAAGATAAGCCGTCTCATGGAGGCGACTTTTGATCTCCGTTGCCGAGAAGCGGGTCCGCTCAAAGATTTCGGGATCCGGGAGGAAATTGACCCGCGTTCCCGTTTTTCTCGTCTTCCCCACCTTGGGAAGGAGGCCGTTTTCAAGCTCCAGCGAGGGAACTCCCCGCTCGTAGCGATCATGGTGGATAAAGCCGTCGCGGCTGATATAGACATCCATGTAGACCGAAAGGGCATTGACGACCGACGAGCCGACACCGTGAAGGCCGCCGCTGGTCTTATAAACAGACTGGTCGAATTTGCCGCCGGCGTGGAGCGTGGTAAACACCAGGCGCTCCGCGGGCATGCCCTTCTCGTGCATGTCTACAGGAATCCCTCGCCCGTCATCCTCCACAGTACAGGAGCCGTCACTCTCCAGAGTAACACGGATATGCGTACAAAAACCTGCCAGATGCTCGTCAACAGAATTGTCAACGATCTCATAGATCAGGTGATTCAGTCCTTTCTGCGATGTGCTACCAATATACATCCCCGGCCGCTTCCGAACAGCCTCAAGGCCCTCCAGGACGGATATGCTGGCCGCATCATAATTTGTATTTCCTGCCATAGAATGCTTCCCTTTCTATAGAATGCTTTCTTTAAAGAATGCTTTCTTTAAAGAACACTTTCTTTAAAAATACTTTCCTTTCTATCATAAGTATTGCTAACCTCCGCATGCGCAGGCCGGCTATACAACAAAAAAGCCCGGATACTATCTTTAGTATCTGGGCTTAACTTGTCTAATAGCCAGTACGGGAATCGAACCCGTGTTTCCGCCGTGAGAGGGCGGCGTCTTAACCCCTTGACCAACTGGCCTTGTCTCTTTCGACTTTGCCAGTATATAACAGATTCAAAAAAAATGCAAGTACTTTTTTAAATTTTTTTTATTTTTTTTTCAAAAAGAAAAACAGGGACATTTTCCCTGTTAATCCCCTTTTATTTTACAATTGCCTGACAGTTGGTTTGGGGTGCGCTATGTCTCTTATTGCGCTTTATTTTCCTCTTACCTGCCGGTAGGGTATTAGCGTGCGCTATGTCTCTTATTGCGCTTTATTTTCCTCTCACCTGCCGGTAGGGTATTAGCGTGCGCTATGTCTCTTATTGCGCTTTATTTTCCT
>CAMNNO010000006.1 GCA_946545475.1 uncultured Blautia sp. | reverse complement strand
CAGAAATACGGCTGCAACATGCAGTTCGGCGGCGACGACCAGTGGAGCAACATGCTGGGCGGCACCGAGCTGATCCGCAGGAAGCTGGGCAAGGATGCCCATGCCATGACCATCACTCTGCTGCTCAACTCCGAGGGCAAAAAGATGGGCAAGACCCAGTCCGGCGCTGTCTGGCTGGATCCCAACAAGACCTCGCCCTTCGATTTCTACCAGTACTGGCGGAACGTGGATGACGCCGATGTCATCAAGTGCATGCGCCTTCTGACCTTCCTTCCCATCGAGCAGATCGAGGAAATGGCCTCCTGGGAGGGCTCAGACCTCAATAAGGCCAAGGAGATCCTGGCCTACGAGCTGACAAACCTGGTCCACGGCAAGGAAGAGGCCGACAAGGCCCAGGAAGGCGCCCGCGCCCTGTTTGCCGGCGGAGCCAATACCGAGAACATGCCGTCGACCTGCCTCGCCGCCGATGACTTTGACGCGGACGGAAATATCGACATCGTGACCCTTCTCGTCAAGACAGACCTTGTGCCCACAAGATCCGAGGGCCGCAGGGCCGTTGAGCAGGGCGGCGTCACCTTCGACGGCGCGAAGGTCGATGACTTTAAGGCCGTTTTCCCGAAGAGCGCCCTCGCCGGGGAAGGCGTCGTCATCCGGAGAGGAAAGAAAAAATTCCACAGGGTATATACCGAGTAAGACATTTCGCGGAATAAGGCGCCGGACACACAGCCGGAATATGGGTGGACGGTGCCCGATCCGCAGCTATAGAGCGGAGGTTAACGATGAAAAAATATGGTGTCAATGAACTGCGCCAGATGTTCCTGGACTTTATGGAGAGCAAGGGGCATCTGGTCATGAAAAGCTTTTCCCTGGTTCCCCAGGGCGATAAGAGCCTGCTCCTGATCAACGCGGGCATGGCTCCCCTTAAGCCCTACTTTACCGGAGCCGAGATCCCGCCCAGAAGGCGCGTGGCTACCTGCCAGAAGTGCATCCGCACCGGCGATATCGAGAATGTCGGCAAGACGGCCCGCCACGGCACCTTCTTCGAGATGCTGGGCAACTTCTCCTTTGGCGACTATTTCAAAAGAGAAGCCCTGCACTGGAGCTGGGAATTTCTGACCGAGGTTGTCGGCCTTGACAAGGACCGCCTGTATCCGTCCATCTATCTGGACGATGACGAGGCTTTTGATATCTGGAACAAAGAGATCGGCATTCCCGCCGAGCGCATCTTCCGCTTCGGAAAAGAAGATAACTTCTGGGAGCACGGCGCCGGTCCCTGCGGCCCCTGCTCGGAGATCTATTATGACCGCGGCGAAAAATACGGCTGCGGCAAGCCCGGCTGCACGGTCGGCTGCGACTGCGACCGCTACATGGAGGTCTGGAACGACGTTTTCACCCAGTTTGAAAACGACGGCAACGGCAACTATACGGAATTAAAGCAGAAGAACATTGACACCGGCATGGGCCTTGAGCGTCTGGCCGTTGTGGTCCAGGATGTGGGCTCCATCTTCGACGTGGATACCATCTGCTCCCTCAGAAACCTGGTCTGCACCATCGCCGGCAAGGAATACGGCAAGGTCTACAAGGACGATGTATCCATCCGCCTGATCACCGACCATATCCGCTCCGCGACGTTCATGATCTCGGACGGCATCATGCCCACCAACGAGGGCAGGGGCTATGTCCTTCGCCGCCTGATCCGCCGCGCCGCCCGCCATGGACGCCTTCTTGGCATTAACGGCTCTTTCCTGTCCACGCTCAGCCAGGAAGTCATCAAGGGCTCAAAGGACGGATATCCCGAGCTGGAGGAGAAGAAGGAGTTTATCTTCAATACGCTCTCTAACGAGGAGAACCAGTTTAACAAGACCATCGACCAGGGCCTTCGCATCCTTTCCGACCTGGAGGATGACATGAAAAAGGAAGGCAAGACCGTTCTCGGCGGCCAGGATGCCTTCCGTCTCTATGATACCTTTGGCTTCCCGCTGGACCTGACGAAGGAGATCCTTGAAGAAAAAGGCTATACGATCGACGAGGAAGGCTTCCACGCGGCCATGGAAGAGCAGCGCGTAAGAGCGCGCACGGCCCGCAAGGTGACCAACTATATGGGCGCCGATGCCACGGTCTACGACCAGCTGGATGTCACCCTGACAACGGAATTTACCGGCTACGGCCGCCTGTCCGACACGGGAAAGGTCACGGCTCTTACCCTGGTCGTTGAAAAAGAAGTCTCTGATCCCGAAGAGGGAGAGAAGACGGTCATCACCGGCGAGCTGGCCAATTCGCTTATTGAAGGTCAGAGGGGAACCCTGATCACCGACAGAACGCCCTTCTATGCCACCATGGGCGGCCAGGAAGGCGACAAGGGCGTGATCACGACAGAGAACGGCACCTTTGTCGTTGAAGAGACGATCCATTTAAGAGGCGACAAGGTTGGCCATGTCGGCTACATGGAAAAGGGCCTCATCGCCATCGGCGACACCGTTACGCTGACCGTAGACGAAGCCGGCCGCCATAATACCGAGAAGAACCACAGCGCCACCCACCTTCTCCAGAAGGCTTTAAAGGTTGTCCTTGGCGCTCATGTGGAGCAGAAGGGCTCCCTTGTCACGCCGGACCGCCTGCGCTTTGACTTTGCCCATTTCCAGGCCATGACGCCGGAGGAGCTTAAGAAGGTCGAGGACCTTGTCAACGAGGAGATCCAGGCCGAGCTTCCCGTGAATACCGATATCATGGGCATTGAGGAGGCCAAAAAGAGCGGAGCCATGGCCCTGTTCGGCGAAAAGTACGGCGAGAATGTCCGCGTTGTCTCCATGGGCGATTTCTCCAAGGAGCTCTGCGGCGGAACGCATGTTAAGAACACCAGCCAGATCCAGCTGTTCAAGATCCTGTCCGAATCCGGCATCTCCGCCGGTGTGCGCCGTATCGAAGCCCTGACAGGCAGCGGCGTCCTGGCCTACTACCAGAAGGAAGAGGAAGCTCTCCACAGCGCGGCCAGGGCTCTCAAGGCTTCTCCTGCCGAGCTCCTGGATAAGATCGCCCACCTTCAGGCGGAGCTTAAGGCTGTCCAGAGCGAGAACGAATCCTTAAAGAGCCGCCTGGCCCAGGGAGCCCTCGGCAATGTCATGGACAAGGTCGTGACGGTTAAGGATGTCAAGCTTCTGGCTGTCCAGGTGGACAATGTGGAAGCGAACGCGCTCCGCGACCTGGGCGACCAGCTGAAGGAAAAGCTGGGCGAGGGCGTTATCTTCCTGGTTTCCTGCAAGGACGGCAAGGTAAGCCTTCTGTCCATGGCTACCGATGAAGCCCAGAAGAAGGGCGCCCATGCCGGAAACCTGGTAAAGGCGGCGGCGGCCATTGTCGGCGGAGGCGGCGGCGGAAGGCCGGCCATGGCCCAGGCCGGCGGCAAGCTGCCGGAAAAAGCGCCGGAATGCCTTTCCGCTATTCCCGGCATTTTGGAAAATCAGCTGAAATAACAGAGAAAAAACAAAAGTTTTTGTAAAAAGATGTTGACGAAAGCTCCTACCTTGTTATATAATAAAGCGCGTGCAAGAAAATACCCAGACAGTTGTATTTTGGCACAGTCTACAACTGGGGGGAGGTTAGGTGTGAGTCTATGTCAAACGTTATCGTAAAAGAGAACGAGACTTTGGACAGCGCTCTTCGTCGTTTTAAGAGAAGCTGTGCAAAAGCGGGCATTCAGCAGGAGATCCGTAAAAGAGAACATTACGAGAAGCCCTCTGTTCGCCGCAAGAAAAAGTCTGAAGCTGCAAGAAAACGTAAATATAATTAATTGTGCTTAAAAAAGTCCCTGACTCCTGCTTGGCAGGTGTCAGGGATTTTTGTTAGTCATTATCGCAGGGGCGGCATAAGGAAATCATCGCCTAGCGGCGAACGCCGCCCCGCGGGCGAGTAGGAGGGGAAGGTTCCCCTCCTACTCGATTATCGCAGGCTCGCGCAACGGCAGGGAGGAAAAATATGAATACTTACATTACAAAAACATATCCCGTTACCTGCGGCAAGATCCCTGCCGGAAAGGCGATACGGGTGGTCGTCCTTGCCGATCTTCACGGTGTGCTGTACGGGGAGGGTAACAGGGAGCTGTCCGCCGATATCGCCTCCCTTCGCCCGGATATTGCCCTTGTGGCCGGCGACATGGTGCTGCGGCATCACGCAAGTTCCCTTGACCAGAGCGTCGCCCTTTTAAAAGCGGTTTCCTCCGTATGTCCGGTGTTCTATGCCTTTGGCAACCACGAATGCCATATGGAAAACATGGAGGACTGTAAGGAGGCCTTCGCCGATTACTTAAAAAGCCTTGACGGCATCGCCGTTATCCTGCGGAACCAGGAGGCGTTCCTGACCGTAAAGGATGTGCCCGTCCGCGTCCGCGGCCTGGAGCTGCCCATGAAATCCTACCGGAAGGGGCCGAGGCCGCTCATAAGCGCATCGGACATGGAAGAGCTGTTTGAGGGAACGGATATCAAAGAACGGCCGGAAAAAGCGGAGGCAGCGGTTAAGATGGTCGATATCCTGATCGCCCACACGCCCCGCTATGGCGATATCTATCTTGACATGCATCCGGATGTCATTGTCAGCGGGCATTATCATGGCGGCATCATAAGGTTTAGCGAACATACCGGATTCTTCTCCTCACAGTTCCGTTTCTTCCCCGGCTACTGCTGCGGCGATTTCCATAAAGGAAATTCCCATATGTTTGTGACGGCGGGCCTTGGGGAGCATACCATTCCCATCCGCATCCACAACCCCAGGGAGCTTCTGGTGCTGGACATGGTGTCAGAGGAGGAAGGGCAGAATAAGCCGCTCTCCCCTGAGAGGTTATAATTATGGATATGGAATTTAAGCTTACGCGCTTTGAAGGTCCGCTGGACCTTCTGCTCCATCTGATCGAAACCAACAAGATCGATATCTTTGACATTCCCATCGTTCAGATCACAGATCAGTATATGGCCTATTTAAGCCAGATCGACAGGGAGGACCTGTCAAGCATGAGCGAATTTCTGGTCATGGCCTCCACCCTCCTGGACATCAAATGCCGCATGCTCCTGCCAAGGGAAACGGACGAGGAGGGCAACGAGGAGGACCCGCGGGAAGACCTGGTCAAAAAGCTTCTGGAATACAAAATGTACAAATATCTTTCCTACGAGCTTAAGGAATGCCTGGACAATGCGGCCGGCGCCTACTATAAAAAGCCCACCATCCCCAAAGAGATCCAGAAATTCCGTCCAAAAACCGATCCTGCCGAGCTTCTTTCCGGCATCACCCTCAAAAAGCTTAATGATATCTTCCAGGGGATCCTGCGCCGCCAGGAGGACAAGGTGGACCCTATCCGCAGCCGCTTCGGCAAGATCGAGAAGGAGGAGGTCAGCCTCTCGGAAAAAATGCTGTGGATGAGGACCTTCGCCAAGGATCATCAGACTTTTTCCTTCCGGGAGCTTTTAACATCACAGGCTTCAAAGGTACAGGTGGTGGTCACATTCCTGTCCATCCTGGAGCTGATGAAAATGGGGCATCTGACGGCCCACCAGGATGGCCTTTTCGGCGACATATCGCTGAACGTCGAGGATGACCCCGACACCTGGAAGAACCTGACGGAGTTTATGGAGGAAGAAGCGTCTTAAAAAGGGCCGTAAAAGACACAGAGGTGACTGTATTTGGACAAAGAACACATAAAGGCAGCCCTGGAGGCTGTTTTATTTGCCATGGGAAGTTCCGTGGAGCTTTCCGAATTATCAAAAGCCATGCTCATTGGCGTCGAGGAGCTAAAGCTCATTCTTCAGGAAATGGCGGAAGACTACCGCCAGGAAAACAGGGGGATCCAGCTGATCACCCTGGGGAGCGCCTATCAGCTCTGCACCAAAAAGGAGTATTATGAGTATCTCATCCGCCTGGCCCTTCACCCCAAAAAGCCGGTCCTCACGGATGTCATGCTGGAAACCCTGTCGATCATCGCCTACAAGCAGCCCGTGACCAAGGCCGAGATCGAGAAGATCCGCGGCGTGAAAAGCGACCACGCCGTCAATAAGCTTATAGAATTTGACCTGGTTAAGGAACTCGGCCGCCTCGATGCTCCCGGCCGCCCCATCCTTTTTGGGACAACGGAGGAGTTCCTGCGCATCTTCGGCATGGAGGATACCTCCTCCCTGCCTGTCATAGACCCCGTCCGGGCCGCCGATTTCAAAGCGGAAGCCGAGGAAGAGGTAAAATCGGAAGTCAAGCTGGAGGTATGAGGCCGCGGTATAGGCAGAAGCACTAAGAAAATTACCGGTGGCGATTTTCAAGTACTTCAAGTAATTTTGTCTGCTAAGATTTCAAAAAAGACCTTGCCTTTTTTTTACTTATCCTTTAGAATGAGGATAATTTCGTTTTCTTAAAAAACAAATTTTTAACAATTTTTTAACAACGGAGGGTATATGAACATGAGCACCACTACACAAAGCCCGGCTTCTACAAGGATCGAATCCCTTTTAGACGCCAACAGTTTTGTCGAGATCGGACAGGGCGTTCTGTCACGGTCAACGGACTTTAACGCTTCCGCCCAGAAGGCACCTTCGGATGGCGTCATCACAGGCTACGGCGTCATAGACGGCAACCTTGTCTATGTCTACAGCCAGGATGCCTCCTGCCTTGGCGGCACTTTAGGCGAAATGCATGCCAAAAAGATCACCCGTCTTTATGACATGGCTTTAAAGACCGGAGCTCCCATCATCGGCCTTATCGACTGCGGAGGCCTCCGCCTGCAGGAAGCTACCGACGCCCTGGAAGCCTTCGGCGCCATCTATCTTAAGTCCAACGTGGCTTCCGGCATCATTCCCCAGGTCCTCGGCATTTTCGGAAACTGCGGCGGCGGCATGGCTGTCCTCGCGGGCCTTTCGGATTTCACCTTTATCGAAGGAAAGAATGGGCGCATGTTCGTCAACGCTCCCAATGCCATCAAGGGCAATAAGGATGACGCGCTGTCCAAAGCAGCCTTCCAGGCCCAGACCGGCCTTATTGACGACTGCGGCTCCGAGGAGGATGTCCTCGCCGGTATCCGTTCCCTCATCGGCTTCCTTCCCTCGAACAACGAGGACAACGGAAGCTATGACGAAGTGGACGACGACCTGAACCGCGTCTGCGAGGATCTGCCCTCCTGCACAGGCGACACTGCCCTTGCCCTTTCCCGCATCGCCGACGATGAGGACTTCTTCGAAGTGAAGAAGGGCTATGGCCAGGACATCGCCGCCGGCTTCCTCCGCCTTAACGGCCAGACCGTAGGCGCTGTTGCCAACAGAAGCGCTGTCTACGATGAGGAAGGCAAGGCTGTGTTTGAAGGCGACGGCACGCTTTCACCCGAAGGCGCCCGCAAGGCCGCCCGCTTTGTCCGCTTCTGCGATGCCTTTAACATTCCGGTCCTGACGCTGACCAATGTTACCGGCTTCCTGGCGACCTCCTGCAGCGAGAAGAGAATGGCCTCCGCCCTCGGCGAGATGGTTTCGGCCTTTGCCGGCGCGACCGTTCCGAAGGTCAATGTTATCCTGGAAAAAGCCTATGGCAGCGCCTATACCGTCATGAACAGCAAGGCCCTCGGCGCGGATATGGTCTATGCCTGGGAGAACGCCGAGATCGGCATGATGGATTCCGACCTCGCGGCCAAGATCCTGTTCCCGCAGGCCGACGCAGCTGCGCTTAAGGAAAAGGCTGCCGAGTATAAGGCCCTTCAGTCCGGCGCGGCCTCCGCAGCGGCCAGAGGCTATGTCGATACGGTCATTTCCCCGGCCGATACCAGAAAATATGTGATCGGAGCTTTTGAGATGCTTTATACCAAGAGAGAAGACCGCCCCGCCAAGAAACACGGTTCGGTTTAAGAGAGGTGACTGTTTATGAAGCATGAAAAAAAGCCTGAAATCAAAGGATTTGTAAAAAGAACCGGTATGGGCCTTATGCTGGCCGTAAGCCTTCTTTTGACATCCGCCTTCTGTGCGCTCCCCGTATCCGCCGAGGCACTGCCGCAGGCTCTTTCGGAATCCCTGCTCGGCAGCATCGAGGATCTGACACGGACCATCATCTCCCTGGATGATGAGCAGATCGCGGATTTTCAGGAAAACGGCAACGCTTTCACCCAGAATGCCATGGAATCCTGGCTCGGCGCCCGCGAAGACCTGGGCAATATAAAGGAAAGCCAGGCGGAAGCCGATGAGCCCGAGATCACTCTCGAGGGCAAAACCTATACCGTAACCTATCCGGTGGAATTTGAAAAAGCCGATGCTGATTTTATCTACACCCTGGACCAGGAGCTTAACCCCTCCTCGCTGGTGGTGAACGTCAACCTGCCCCTGGGGACCAATATGCTCCGGGCTACCCTGAACACGATCATGGGCATCTGCATCGTGTTCCTGGTGCTCCTGCTTCTGTCCTTTGTCATTTCCCTTTTCAAGTACATCCCGCAGCCCGGCGCGAAGCCCGGCAAGGCGGCTCCCGCGCCCGAGAAGGCCGCGCCCCAGCCCGCAGTAGAGGAAGAAGAAGAGGACGACCTTGCCATTATCGCCGTCGTGACCGCCGCCATCGCCGCCATGGAGGGAACCTCCCCGGATGGCTTCGTGGTGCGCTCGATCCGCAAGTCACGCGCAAAAGCATAAAAGCTTTGATCAGGTCTGCATTTGGATCAGGCCAATACCCGGATCAGGCTAATACCTGACCAATATCTGAATCAGGAAGCGAACAGAATGCCTGCATTCTGATCCGTTTTCCCCCCCCCGCGCCGGATCGGCATATTTCCGCAGGAGATCCGCGTGCTTACGAAAAGAGATCAGCATCTGAATTAGGAGGAATTTTTCATGAAAAGCTATACCATCACTGTAAACGGAGTTGCTTATGATGTCACTGTAGAAGAGAACACCGGCGCTGCCGCTCCCGCTGCTGCCCCCAGGGCTGCCAAGGCCCCGAAGGCCGCTCCCAAGGCCGCCCCGAAGGCTGCCGCTTCCGCCGGCGCAGGCTCTGTTAAGGTCGCGGCTTCCGTGCCCGGCAAAGTCTTAAAGATCGAGTCCTCTGTCGGCGCCGCCGTCAAGAAGGGCGATCCGATCATCATCCTGGAATCCATGAAGATGGAAATCCCCGTAGTCGCTCCTCAGGACGGCACCGTAGCCAGCATCGATGTTAAGGAAGGCGCAGCTGTAGAAAACGGAGATACTCTGGCCACCCTGAACTAAGGATGAAGACAGGAGGTAGCTAAATGTCTTATATATCCAATACCCTGTCCAACCTCATCCACCAGACAGCCTTCTTCAACCTGACATGGGGCAATTACCTGATGATCATTGTGGCCTGCGTATTCTTGTACCTGGCCATCGCCAAAGGGTTTGAGCCGCTGCTCCTGGTCCCCATCGCCTTCGGTATGCTGCTGGTGAACATTTATCCGGACATCATGGCCCTTCCGGAAAATATGTCAAACGGTGTTGGCGGCCTTCTGCACTACTTCTACATTCTGGACGAATGGAGCATCCTGCCGTCCCTGATCTTCATGGGCGTAGGCGCCATGACGGATTTCGGGCCTCTTATCGCCAACCCCTTAAGCTTCCTTCTGGGCGCGGCTGCCCAGCTGGGCATTTACATGGCCTATTTCCTGGCCATTTTCCTGGGCTTTAACGGCAAGGCCGCGGCCGCCATCTCCATCATCGGCGGCGCTGACGGCCCCACCTCCATCTTCCTGGCCGGTAAGCTCGGCCAGACGACCCTTATGGGTCCCATCGCCGTGGCGGCCTATTCCTACATGTCCCTGGTGCCCATTATCCAGCCCCCCATCATGAAGCTGTTTACCACCAAGGAAGAACGCCAGATCAAGATGGGCCAGCTCCGCCCGGTTTCCAAGCTGGAAAAGATCCTGTTCCCCATCATCATCACCATCGTTGTCTGCATGATCCTTCCCACCACGGCTCCCCTTGTGGGCATGCTGATGCTGGGCAACCTGTTCCGCGAGTGCGGCGTTGTCAGGCAGCTGACGGAGACGGCTTCCAACGCCCTTATGTACATCGTCGTCATCCTGCTCGGCACGAGTGTCGGCGCATCCACCAGCGCGGAAGCCTTCCTCAACTGGGATACGCTCAAGATCGTCTTCCTTGGCCTGGTTGCCTTTGCCTTTGGCACCATGGGCGGCGTCCTGCTCGGCAAGGTGATGTGCAAGATGTCGGGAGGCAAGATAAATCCGCTGATCGGCTCGGCCGGCGTTTCCGCCGTGCCCATGGCCGCCCGCGTTTCGCAGAAGGTCGGCGCGGAGGAGGACCCCACCAACTTCCTCCTGATGCATGCCATGGGGCCGAACGTGGCCGGCGTTATCGGAACTGCTGTCGCGGCCGGTACCTTCATGGCCATCTTCGGCGTATAACGATCAGACATACACAATTGGAATCTTACGATAGGGCGCCGGGGGAAAGCGTTCTCCCCCGGATGCAGCCTCTGTTTTGATTAAAGGGAGACATAAAAAATGTCAGATAAAGAGAAAAAACCTGTAAAAATAGTGGAAACTATTTTGCGCGATGCCCATCAGTCCCTGATCGCGACCCGCATGAGCACCGAGCAGATGCTTCCTATTGTCGATAAACTGGATGAAGTCGGCTACCACGCCGTGGAGTGCTGGGGCGGCGCGACCTTTGACGCATCCTTACGTTTCCTTAAGGAAGACCCGTGGGAGAGGCTTAGAAAGCTCCGCGACGGCTTCAAAAAGACTAAGCTCCAGATGCTGTTCCGCGGCCAGAACATCCTGGGTTACCGTCCCTACGCCGACGACGTTGTGGAATACTTTGTCCAGAAGTCTGTCGCCAACGGCATCGACATCATCCGTATTTTTGACTGCCTGAACGACCTTCGGAACCTCCAGACCTGTGTCCATGCCGCCAACAAGGAAAAGGCCCATGCCCAGGTCGCCCTGTCCTACACCCTCGGCGATGCCTACACCCTGGAATACTGGACCAACACCGCCCGCCAGATCGAGGAGATGGGCGCGGACTCCATCTGCATCAAGGATATGGCCGGCCTTCTTCTTCCCTATAAGGCAACCGAGCTTGTCACGGCCCTCAAGAAGACGGTCCACATTCCGATCGAGCTCCACACCCACTATACGTCCGGCGTGGCTTCCATGACCTACCTTAAGGCCGTCGAAGCGGGCGTTGATATCATCGATACCGCCATATCCCCGTTTGCCCTGGGAACCTCCCAGCCGGCTACCGAGGTTATGGTGGAGACCTTCAAGGGCACGCCCTATGATACCGGCTTTGACCAGAAGCTCCTGGCCGAGATCGCCGATTACTTCCGCCCGATGCGCGACGAAGCCCTGGAGAGCGGCCTTCTCAACCCGAAGAACCTGGGCGTCAACATCAAGACGCTGCTCTATCAGGTTCCCGGCGGCATGCTGTCCAACCTGACCAGCCAGCTTAAGGAACAGCACGCGGAAGACAAGTTCTACGAGGTTCTGGAAGAGGTTCCGCGTGTCCGCAAGGACCTCGGCGAGCCGCCCCTTGTCACCCCGTCCTCCCAGATCGTGGGTACCCAGGCCGTCTTCAACGTCATTATGGGCGAAAGGTACAAGATGGTCACCCAGGAGACCAAGGATGTGCTCCTTGGCAAATATGGCGCCACCGTCAAGCCCTTCAACAAAGAAGTCCAGAAAAAGTGTATTGGCGATGCCAAGCCGATCACCTGCCGTCCGGCCGATCTTATCGAAAACGAGCTGGATAAGCTGCGCGGCGAGATGGCCCAGTATTCCCAGCAGGATGAGGACGTTCTGTCCTATGCCCTGTTCCCGCAGGTAGCCATCGACTTCTTCAAGTACAGGCAGGCCCAGCAGACAGGTGTGGACGAGAAGGAAGCCGACAAGAAAAACGGCGCGTATCCCGTTTAAAGATAGTCGTTAACCAGGCGGGGCCGGCCCCTTTCAAAAGGGGTCTGGCCCCGCTTGCAGTTATGGCAGGGGGAGAATACGTCTCCCCGCGGGCGAGTAGGAGGGGAAGATTCCCCTCCTACTCGATTATCAGTATACGCACGGATTTTCATATGTGAGAATATATCATGAGCAAAGCACTGATCATCGGCGGCGGAGCCGCCGGCATGATGGCGGGCGTCTTTCTGGGAAGAGCCGGCATTGAGACCCACATCTATGAAAAAAACGAAAAGCTTGGCAAGAAGCTTTTTATCACAGGCAAAGGGCGCTGCAACCTGACGAACGACTCCACTCCGGAAGAGCTTCTGCAGGCCGTGGTCACCAACCGGCGCTTTCTGTACAGCTCCTTCTACACCTTCGGAAGCCAGGAGACGCAGGCCTTTTTTGAGGAGGCCGGGGTGCCCCTCAAGGTAGAACGGGGAAAACGGGTTTTTCCCTGCTCCGACCATTCTTCGGACATCATAAAGGCGCTGGAACATCAGCTTTCCCTTGCCGGAACAAAAGTTCACCTGCGGACGGCTGTTAAAGATATCATCCCGCAGGCGGAGGGCGGATTTTCGCTCGCCCTGGAAAATGGCGAAACGGTTTCTGGCGATGTCGTCCTTGTCGCAAGCGGAGGGCTTTCCTACCCTTCCACGGGTTCCACGGGCGATGGCTACCGCTTTGCCAGGAGCCTCGGCCACAAAGTCACCGATACGGCGCCCTCGCTGGTATCGCTCCTCGCAAAAGAAGGCTTCTGCCAGGAGCTTATGGGCCTTTCCCTCCGGAACACCGGCCTTAAGGTCATGGATGGGAAAAAAGTCGTATATGAGGACTTCGGGGAGATACTGTTTACCAGCCGCGGCGTCAGCGGCCCCATGGCCCTGTCCGCCAGCGCGAAGATCGGCCATCTCCTGAGAGAGAAAAATCTGGCCGCTTTTCTGGACCTTAAGAGCGCCTTGTCCGAGGAGCAGCTGGATAAGCGCCTCCAGAGGGAATTTGCCGAAGCTCCGAATAAGCAGTTTAAAAATGCCCTATCCTCCCTCTTCCCCTCATCCCTGATCCCCGTGATGGTCACGCTTTCGGGGATATCGCCGGAGAAAAAGGTCTCCCTCATCACCCGTGAGGAGAGACTCTCCTTTGTCCGCCTGATGAAGGCCTTTCCGCTGACGCTTGTGGGAACCGGTGGATTCGAGGAGGCCGTAGTCACCCGTGGCGGGATCGATGTCAAAAGCATCGACCCCAGGACAATGATGTCAAAGCAGCTGCCCGGCCTGTACTTCATCGGAGAAGTCCTGGACGTAGACGCCCTGACCGGAGGCTTCAACCTGCAGATCGCCTGGTCAACTGCCTACATGGCTGCTATGGCGATTACAGCGGGCAACGGTCTTACAGATTATAGCAGTATTCAAAAATGATATGATTCGGAAGAAATGGGGACAGTTTTTTCTTACGAATTACAAGAAAAAAGAACCGTTCTCATTTCTTCCCGCTCAGCTTTATCAGCATTTTTGAACGATACTATAAAAAATTGGCAGTTTTTAAAGAACATTAATTTATGAAAATTTTGAATTTTTCAAATAATATAATTACAAATATTTGCGTTTTGCTAATAATATAATAATATACCACTACATATAATATTAAAATTACAAAGTGTATTTTTAATTTGTAAACATTTTGAATTACGTGTTGAACATTACACAGATTGATAAATAATTACCATAACAATTGGGGGGAAAATTATCGTGGGTTTTCAGATTGCCATTGATGGGCCGGCCGGCGCCGGCAAGAGCACGATAGCCAGGCGGGTAGCCGCGTCCCTTCCCGGCGTCATTTATGTGGACACGGGCGCTATCTACCGGGCCATGGCCTATTATCTGCTGAAAAACAACATTCACAAAGGCGATGAAGCCAAAATTCCCGGAGCCCTTAGCGGGGCATCGATATCTATTGAATACAGGGACGGCGAGCAGGTCGTCCTCCTCAACGGAGAAAATGTCAATCCCTACCTCCGCTCCGGCGCGGTCAGCGAGATGTCCTCAGTCTGCTCGGCTCTGCCGCAGGTGCGCCAAAAGCTCCTGGCTCTTCAACAGAAGCTTGGCGAGGAAAACCATGTGGTCATGGATGGGCGCGATATCGGCACCACCGTTCTGCCCAAGGCCGACCTTAAGGTCTTCCTGACCGCCGATGCGTCTGTCCGGGCCATGCGCCGCTATAAGGAAGAGCAGGAAAAGGGCGGAAAGCGGACGCTTGATGAGATACAGCGGGAGATCGTAGAGCGGGATGAGCGGGACATAAACCGCCCTGTCTCGCCGCTCCGCCAAGCCGACGACGCCGTCCGCCTGGATACCTCCTATCTGACTATCGACCAGGTGACAGAGAAGATTCTTTCCCTGGCCAGGGAAAAGGGGACTTTTCCCTTCGCATAACGAAAAAGGTGCATGCTATGCCTGATGAAAAACAAAATCCTGATGCCATCGAACTTCTCCCCGGCGGAAAAGGCGTTATCCTGGCGAAAACCGCCGGCTTTTGCTTTGGCGTCAAGCGGGCCATTGAACAGACGGAAAAGCTGATCGAAGACGGCGTAAGTCCGCTGGTCACTCTGGGCTCCCTGATCCACAATGAGATCGTCACGGGAGAACTGGAGAGAAAGGGTGTCCGCGCGGTGTCCGAGGATGAGCTTGACCGGCTTTCCCCCGGCACGACTGTGGTGATCCGCTCCCATGGGGTGGGGCGCTCCGTATATGAAAAATTGTCAGAATTGTCTCTGAACGTGCAGGATGCCACCTGCCCCTTCGTCCGGAAGATACACAAAATTGTCGAGAAAGAGAGTGAAAACGGCCGATATATTCTGATAATAGGCGATAATGCCCATCCGGAGGTAAAAGGCATCTGCGGATGGTGCCGGGGACCCTACACTGTCCTTAATACCGCCGCGGAAGCCGAAAATTTCATTCTGCCTATCGGACAGAAATTTTGTGTCGTGTCTCAAACAACATTTAACGATAATAAATTTAAAGAAATAGTTGAAATTCTCATCAAAAAGAGTTATAGTAAAGATGTTTTAGGCATTTTTAATATTTCGAACACCATCTGCAGTGCGACGGAGGAACGGCAGGCCGAAGCACGTAAGGTTTCCGCCTCTGTGGACACCATGCTTGTCGTTGGGAGCAGGCAGAGTTCCAACACTCAGAAGCTGTTTGAGATATGCAAAAATGAATGTAAAAATACTTACTATATACAAACACCTGTAGACTTGGATTCTGAAATGTTCCACTGCAGTAGTTATGTAGGTATTACAGCAGGGGCTTCCACCCCAAAGAAAATTATCGAGGAGGTTCTAGAACATGTCAGAACAGAGCTTTGAAGAAATGCTGGGTTCCATTAAGACCATTCGCAATGGCGAGATCGTAAAGGGTAAGGTTATCGACGTTAAGGACGACGAGATCATTCTCGACATTGAATGGAAGGGCGAAGGAATCATCACCAAGAGCGAGTATACCAACGACTCCAGCCTTGTACTTTCCGAAGCGGTACATCCCGGAGACGTTATGGAAGCTAAGGTTCTCAAGGTAAATGACGGAGAAGGACAGGCTATTCTTACCTATAAGCGTCTGGCAGCAGAGAAGGGCAATAAGCGCCTTGAAGAGGCATATAACAACCATGAAGTTCTGACTGCCCCTGTTACCCAGGTACTGGATGGCGGTCTCTGCGTCAATGTTGAAGAGACCCGCGTTTTTATTCCCGCCAGCCTTGTTTCTGATTCTTATGAGAAGGATCTGTCCAAGTATTTCGGACAGGAGATCCAGTTTGTCATCACGGAGTTCAATCCCAGAAGACGCCGCATCATCGGCAACCGCAAGCAGCTTCTGCTGGCCGAGAAGGCTGAGAAGCAGAAAGCCCTCATGGAGCGCATCCATGTCGGCGATGTTGTGGACGGTGTTGTCAAGAACGTTACCGATTTCGGTGCTTTCATCGATCTCGGCGGCGCTGACGGCCTGCTTCACATCTCCGAGATGTCCTGGGGCCGCGTTGAGAATCCCCGCAAGGTCTTCAATGTTGGCGATGAGGTCCGCGTTCTCATTAAGGATATCAATGGCGAGAAGATCGCTCTTTCCAAGAAATTCCCGGAGGAGAATCCCTGGCTTAACGCTTCCGAGAAGTTTGCTGTCGGCAATATCGTGTCCGGCAAGGTTGCCCGCATGACGGATTTCGGTGCTTTCATCGAGCTAGCTCCCGGAGTGGATGCCCTGCTTCATGTTTCCCAGATTTCCCGTGACCATGTGGCTAAGCCCTCCGATGTCCTTTCCATCGGCCAGGAGATCGAAGCCAAGGTCGTTGATTTCAACGGCACGGACAAGAAGATCAGCCTCAGCATGAAAGCCATCGAAGCTCCCGCTCCCGCTCCGGAACACGAAGAAGAAGCCGAAGCTCCCGCCGAGGAAACCACCGAAGAATAATCTCCGGACATTGCCCGGCAAAATACAGGTGTCATTACATTTGTAAAATATAGCACATCATAAGAAAAGAAGCCTTTCACAATCGAGAGGCTTCTTTTTTGATGCAAGCCGGAAGTTGTGTCTCTCCGGAATGGTAACAGACAGTATAGACTTTGTGTCTCTCCGGACGGCAAACAGGGGGTATAGGCTTTGTGCCTTTCCGGACGGCAAACAGGGGGTATAGGCTTTGTGCCCCTCCGGACGGCCGGCATCGGGTATGGCGTGTCAGGGGGGACAAGGGCCCGCTCAGCCGAGCTAAGTCCCAACTACGACTAAGCCGCTCAGGAAAGCCTTCGCGGCTAAGTCTCCGTAGGGACTGGATCTCGTCTTCGCTAAAACCGCCCTAAAGCCCCCCTGGCCACGCCATACCCGATGCCGTCCTGTTTAACGCCGCCGAAGGGTATGCGGTAATCTACCGAGTACCGGAAAAAAGGGAAGAAAAGGGGACGCTTCCATTTCTTCCCGATAACAAGAAGCTTGCGGCCAAGCGATCAAGTTCCTTACCCTCACAACCAATTGGCGTGCCCCTGGGGGGAGGGGTGCAGGGGAGGGGGACGCGGGCTTCGCAACTCTGAGCGGCCCCCCCCTCCCCTGGCACCTACCGGTAGGTAAGAGAAAAATGGTTTAGTCCCAAAGAGACATACCGCCCCAGAAGCCTACCGCCAGGTAAAAGAAAAATGATTCAGTCCCAAAGAGACAACCGCCCCAGAAGCCTACCGCCAGGTAAGAGATATATCTACCTCAAGTTCAAAAAAATATGCAGATATTCTTCCAGAAACCTCTGCTGCCTTTCCCGAGAATGCAAAAACTCCTCCGTACAGGAAAAATAAGTATAACAATTTTCCGCCCTGGCACTTTTGCGCAGCGACCGGTCAAGAAACGCACTAAGCCTCTTAGGCATAGCCATATCCTCCGAAGGAATATAATCATAATTCTTATAATCCCGGTAATACTGGCGATATTTTCCATTTTTACCGCATACAGAAAACCGCATCTCCCTCTCCCTGGCCTCCAGGCGGCACCCCCCACTTTCAATGACAACAGGAATCGGCAAAGGATGGGGAAGCGAAGCCGTCACCACAAGACATTTCCCACCTTCCGATGCGACTTCCCGGCTTTCGGTAACGGAAAAACTCCCGGTAAAGAGCGGCAGGCAGGAGAGAAGGCTCATGATCTTTTTCAATCCCATAAGATCTTCCCGGTTATGCCCCATCAGGATATCCGCCGCATCGCTTCTCATATGCCGCTGCCGGTACACCCTGAGACACTCTCCCCCATCCGGATATTCCCTGGGCTCTGCCCCGGAAAGCAGCCCTTCCATGGCGGGCTGCTTCATGCTTTGAAGCGCCAGCGGCTTCTTAAGGCAGGCAAGCTTTTTATAAAGATCCAGCGACCTATCCGGAAAAGGCGGTTCCGGCAGATCCTGGAATGCGGCTCTTTTGCAGATAAAGGGACGGTCAAAGGCATCCCCGTTATAGGTGACGGAAACCGAAGAGCGCCCGAGGGGCGATTCAGAAAAAGAGGAGAGGATGAGCCGCTCCTCCTCCGGCTCATCAGCATACCACTGAAAAAATTCACTGTTCCCTTCCGTGAGATATATCCCCCCGATCAGATAGATGCTCCCCTTCTCGGCCGAAAGCGAGGTCGTCTCGATATCATATAAAAAGAGAGAACTAAGAGCCTCCCTCTGCCCCAAAGCCTCGCCGGCCAGTGATAAGAGCAAGGCATTGTCCCCGGATGGCAGAATGTGGTGATCCATGACCATAAAAATTCTCCTTATCTATACCAGAAATATCCGGATTGCGCGGCATAGAGCCGCCTGCTGAAATTATCAAAAAAATAACAATAAATTTTTAACAATCTATTTTTCTTCTATCTGGCTATTGTACTTGAAAATAACCAAAAAACAAGGTTTTTTTTCGAAATTTAATAGTGAAAACTTTTGACGTTTATTGTATAATGCTCATATAGTTGCAGGTCTGTGTGCAAATCTATTCCCATGCACCTTCCTGCGAAGACTGCGGCCACACATACCCTGCCGCATTCTTTGTGGGATTTTTTTCATGCAGCTCCCAATTATAAAAAGGAGGGATCTTTTCATGAGTTTACTGACCTTCAGGGGCGGCGTACATCCTTTTGAGGGGAAAGAGCTGACCAAGGATAAACCAGTGACAAAGTATATGCCCAAAGGGCTTATGGTTTATCCCGTATCTCAGCACATCGGCGCTCCGGCCAACCCAATCGTGGCTAAAGGCGACCGGGTGCTCCGGGGCCAGAAGATCGCTGAAGCTGGCGGCTTCGTATCGGCCCACGTCTTCTCGTCTGTTTCCGGTACCGTCAAAGCCATCGAACCGCACCTTGTCCCCACCGGTGGCATGGTCAATTCCATTGTCATTGAGAATGACGGCCAGTACGAAGAAGTTAAGTACCAGAAGGCCAAGCTTTCCAATCTTTCCCGGGAAGAAGTCCTGAACCGCATCAAGGAAGGCGGCGTTGTCGGTATGGGCGGCGCGGGCTTCCCCACCCATGTCAAGCTTGCCCCGAAGGATCCGTCCAAGATCGAATACCTTCTGGTCAACGGCGCCGAATGCGAGCCCTACTTAACATCTGACTACCGCCGCATGCTGGACAACACCAAAGAGCTGGTCGAAGGCCTTCGCATTATGCTCAGCCTTTTCGACAATGCCAAGGGCGTTTTCTGCGTGGAAAACAATAAGCCCGAGTGTATCGCAGCCCTCGAGGAAGCGGTGAAAAATGAGCCCCGCATGAGCGTGGCCACACTCCTGACCAAGTATCCCCAGGGTGGTGAGCGCAACATCATCTATGCCGTTACCGGGCGTGAGATCAACTCCTCCATGCTCCCGGCGGATGTGGGCTGCGTGGTGGACAACGTGGATACCGTCCATGCCATCTATGATGCCGTCATCAACGGAAAGCCGGCTATGACCAAGCTGATCACGGTCAGCGGCGACGGCATTAATAATCCCCAGAACTTTGAAGTCATGACCGGTACCCCGCTTTCGGAACTTATCGAAGCTGCCGGCGGCCTCAAGGAAGGTGCCGAGAAGGTTGTCGCCGGTGGTCCCATGATGGGCTTCCCCATGTTTAACTTTGATGTCCCGGCTACCAAGACGACGTCCTCCATCCTGTGCCTTCTGGAAGATCCGGTCGCAAAGGCCGTGCCCACCGCCTGCATCAACTGCGGACGATGCGTTTCCGTATGTCCGTCCCATATCCTTCCGGCCCGTCTGGCTACCCTGGCCGACAGGGGCGACCTTGAAGCTTTTGATAAGCTGAACGGCGTGGAGTGCTGTGAGTGCGGGTGCTGCAGCTATATCTGCCCGGCCAAGCGCCATCTGACGCAGAGCATCAAGTCCATGCGCCGGCTTGTCCTGGCAAGCCGCAAGAAAAAGTAACGGGAGGGGAATCACATGGAAATAACAATGTATAATGTTTCATCAAATCCCCATGACAGGGACAGTATGACCACACAGCGCATCATGCAGCTGGTCGCCATCGCCCTTCTTCCGACGACCCTGTTCGGGATCTGGAATTTCGGCTTAAAGGCCCTGCTGATCGTGGTCCTCACCACGGGTTCTGCCGTCCTTTGCGAGTGGCTGTATAACTTCTTCATGAAGAAGCCGCAGACCGCCTGGGATTTCAGCGCCTTTGTCACGGGCCTTCTCATCGCCCTCAATATGCCGGTTTCCATTCCCTGGTGGATGCCGGTGCTGGGCTCCATTTTTGCTATCCTGGTAGTCAAGCAGCTCTACGGCGGCCTGGGACAGAACTTTATGAACCCGGCGCTCGCGGCCCGCTGCTTCCTCATCATCTCCTTTGCCGGCAAGATGACGACCTTCACGGCCAACAAGGCCTTCAAGGGCGTTGTGGATACCGTCTCCGGCGCTACCCCGCTGGCTGCCCTCAAGGCCAACGGCTACACGGATAAGTCGGTCTCCGTCCTTCATATGTTCCTGGGCGATATCCAGGGTACCATCGGCGAAACCTCCGCCCTGGCCATCATCCTTGGCGCCGCCCTCCTCTTCTTCTTCAAGATCATCACCTGGAGGATCCCCACCGCCTACATCGGAAGCTTTACGATCTTCATCCTGATCTACATGAGCGCTTCTGGCATGGGATTTTCCGCCGGCTACCTGTTCAGCCAGCTCTTCGGCGGCGGCCTGATGCTTGGCGCCTTCTTCATGGCGACAGACTATGTCACCAGCCCCATAACGCCGATGGGCCAGATCGTTTTCGGCATCTGCCTCGGCGTTCTGACAGCCATCTTCCGTCTGTTCGGCGGCAGTGCCGAGGGCGTTTCCTATGCCATCATCATTTGCAACCTGCTGGTACCGGTCATTGAGCGGTTCACCGTTCCCAGGGCCTTTGGGAAAGGAGGCAGAAAGAAAGCATGAGCCAGATGAATACGATTATCCACGACACAAAAGCCATCACCCTGATCACCCTGGTGGCCGGCCTTGCCCTTGGCGTTGTCCACGCGGTTACGGAAGGCCCCATCGCCTTCCAGGAAGCCAAGGCAAAGCAGGAGGCTTATCAGGCCGTTTTTGAAAATGCCGCAAGCTTTGAGCAGGTCTTTGAAGGAACCGACGCCGACCTGGAAGCCGCCCTGGACAACGCAGGCTTAAGGCTTCAGGATGTCAACGAAGTGATGACGGCCCTCGATGATGCCGGCAACACTATCGGCTACGCCATGACCGTCACCACCAAGGAAGGCTACGGCGGCGATATCCAGTTCGCCATGGGCGTGCAGGCGGACGGAACCCTTAACGGCATCTCCATCCTGTCCATATCCGAGACCGCCGGCCTCGGCATGAGAGCGGACACCGATGAATTTAAAGGGCAGCTTGTCGGCAAGAATGCCGAAAAGCTGGTCTATACCAAGTCCGGCGCGACGGCTGACAACGAGATCGATGCCCTCAGCGGCGCTACCATCACCACCAATGCCATGACCAATGGCATCAACGCCGGCCTTGCCGCTTTCCGCTATGAAATGGAGAAGGGAGGAGAGGCTTAAATGACACCGAATACCCCAAAAGAAAGACTTCTTAACGGCCTTTGGGTGGAAAACCCCACCTTTGTGCTTATGCTGGGCATGTGCCCCACCCTTGCCATCACGACTTCCGCCATCAACGGTATCGGCATGGGCCTGACCACCACGGTGGTCCTTGCGTGTTCCAACCTGTTTATCTCGCTCCTTCGGAACTTTATCCCCGACCGGGTGCGTATGCCAGCCTTCATCGTTGTCGTGGCCTCTTTCGTGACCATGGTCCAGATGATCCTCCAGGCCTTCCTGCCTACCCTTAATAAATCACTGGGTATCTATATCCCGCTGATCGTTGTTAACTGCATCATCCTTGGCCGCGCAGAAGCCTATGCCTCCAAAAACGAGCCGATCCCCTCTCTCTTCGACGGCATCGGCATGGGCCTTGGCTTTACCTGCAGTATCACCATCATCGGTATGGTGCGTGAGCTTATCGGCTCCGGCAAGATCTTCGGCGCTCAGATCCTTCCCCTGGCTGAGAGCGGCAAGTTCGGCTATGAGCCCATCACCATCTTTGTCCTGGCTCCCGGCGCATTCTTTGTCCTGGCTTTCCTTTCCGCTATCCAGAACAAGCTCCGCATCGGCGCGGCCAAGCGCGGCATCGACCCCAGCAAGGGCTGCAACGGCCAGTGCGGGTCCTGCCAGTCACCCTGTGAAGACAAGAAGGAGGGAACAGATAAATGAAAGAACTCCTGATCATCATCATCGGCTCCGCGCTGGTGAACAATGTTGTTCTTAGCCAGTTCCTGGGCCTGTGCCCCTTCCTCGGGGTTTCCAAGAATATCAAGACCGCCGGCGGCATGGGCGGCGCCGTTATCTTCGTTATCACGCTGGCGTCCTTCGTCACCAGCCTCATTTATAACTTCATCCTGGTGCCGCTGAATGTCACTTACCTGCAGACCATCGTTTTCATTCTGATCATCGCCGCGCTGGTTCAGTTCGTGGAGATGTTCCTGAAGAAATCCGTCCCCTCCCTGTACCGGGCCCTGGGCGTTTATCTTCCCCTGATCACCACCAACTGCGCAGTTCTCGGTGTGGCTGTGCTTAATGTCCAGAAGGAATACAATGTCCTTCAGGGTACTGTCAATGGCCTGGCTACGGCTATCGGCTTTACCATCGCCATCGTGCTGATGGCCGGCATCCGCGAAAAGATCGAGTTTAACGATATTCCGAAGGCTTTCCAGGGCTTCCCGATCGTTCTTATCACTTCGGGTCTTATGGCTATTGCTTTCTTCGGATTTTCGGGAATTATCTAAGGGGGGTACGCGATGTTTATTGTTGGAATTATCGTGGCGACCATCCTGGTTGCCGCTGTAGGTCTTTTCATCGGCGTCTTCCTTGGTTTTGCCGGCAACAAGTTTGCCGTAGAGGTCGATGAGCGTGAAGTTGCCGTCCGCGCTGCCCTTCCGGGCAACAACTGCGGCGGCTGCGGTTTCCCCGGCTGTGACGGCCTTGCCGCCGCCATTGCCAAGGGCGAAGCTCCGGTAAACGGCTGCCCCGTCGGCGGCGAGCCGGTCGGCAAGATCATTGCCGGCATCATGGGCCAGGAAGTGGGCGAGACCGTCCGCATGACCGCCTATGTCAAATGTACCGGTACCTGCGATAAGGCCAAGAGCAAGTTTAACTATACCGGCGTTGAGGACTGCGAGATGGTCTCCATGATCCCCGGCTCCGGCGCCAAGACCTGCGCTTTCGGCTGCCTGGGCAACGGCAGCTGCGTGAAGGTCTGTCCCTTTGATGCCATCCACATCGTGGACGGCGTTGCCGTTGTCGACCGCGAAGCCTGCAAGGCCTGCGGCAAGTGCGTCGCCAAGTGCCCGCGCCACCTGATCGAGCTGATCCCCTATGACCAGCACATCATGGTCGGCTGCGCCTCCAAGGATAAAGGCAAGGATGTCATGAACGCCTGCGAGATTGGCTGCATCGGCTGCAAGAAGTGCGAGAAGACCTGCGAGCACGACGCCATCCATGTGGAGGATTTCATCGCCCACATCGATCCTGCCAAGTGCACCAACTGCGGAGCTTGCAAAGAGGCTTGCCCGAGGAAGGTTATCGAATCTATCTAAAATAGAAGGTTGCCCAAGGCAGGTCATCGAATCCATCTAAAAACAAGAAGAAATGGGGACGGTTCTTTTTTCTTACAAATCACAAGAAAAAAGAACTGTTCCCATTTTTTCTTTCTTCTGCTTATATTTTGATTTTAGTGGGCGGATATGATATACTCTTATTATAGGAAACGAATAAAACGCTTGCGTTTTCATTCGTTTCCTGCGCCGAATTTTCGCCGCTTTAGCGGCATTATTCCGCTGAAAATTCGTGCGCATACTATATAGTGATATAGGAAAGGAAGGATTTCTGCCTGTGATTTCATTTGTAAAGGGAAAGGTTGCCGACATATCTGCCCTGTCTGCCACTATCGAGTGCGGCGGCCTGGGGTTTGAGGTGTTTATGCCGCCAAATGCGCTCTGGCGTCTGACGGTCGGGCAGGAGGTAAAGGTCCATACCTATCTGCATGTCAAAGAGGACCTGATGCAGCTGTATGGCTTTAATACTCCTGACGACCTGGAGATTTTCAGGCTTCTCATCAACGTGAGCGGGATAGGCCCGAGGGGCGCGCTTTCCATTCTTGGCGTCATGACGGCGGATGAGCTGCGCTTAGCTGTCCTGTCTGATGATGACAAGCGGATCGCCAAGGCCCCGGGCATAGGGAAGAAGACGGCTCAGAAGGTCATCATAGAACTGAAAGACAAATTGAAGCTTTCTTCCGCTTCTTCGGAAGGAGCGCCCATACTGTCCGGCGATATCGGCACAGAGGAAGCCATGGATGCCCGAAAGGACGCCATAGCAGCGCTTACCGCCCTGGGCTATTCCCCCACCGATGCCGCCAAAGCCGTCAATAAGACCGACGCCTCCCTGACAGATACCGAGCAGGTCCTTAAAGCCGCTCTTCGCTACCTTTATACTCGCGAATGAATTTAACTGCCGATTGCAATTTTGTGCCGCGGTATATGCAGTTACACTAAAATAATTGCCTGCGGCAATTATTAAGTGTAACTAGTATAACAGGCAATCAGGAGATATATGGAAAAACGAATCATCACCACGGATGAAACCCAGGAAGACGCCCTCCTGGAAGGAAGCCTCCGCCCGCAGACCCTGGCGGAATATATCGGGCAGGAGAAGACCAAAAATTTGCTTAAGGTCTATATCCAGGCGGCCAAGGAGCGCCATGATACCCTTGACCATGTCCTGTTTTACGGGCCTCCCGGCCTTGGGAAGACCACGCTTTCAGGCATCATCGCCAACGAGATGGGCGTCAATATGAAGATCACCAGCGGCCCGGCCATCGAGAAGCCGGGCGAGATGGCCGCCATCCTCAATAACCTGCAGGAGGGGGACATCCTCTTTGTGGACGAGATCCACCGCCTGAACAAACAGGTGGAGGAGGTCCTGTACCCGGCCATGGAGGATTTCGCTATCGATATCATGATCGGCAAGGGCGCCTCCGCCCGCTCCATCCGCCTGAACCTTCCCCGTTTTACCCTTGTCGGGGCGACCACAAGGGCAGGGCTTTTGTCGGCTCCCTTGAGGGACCGCTTTGGCCTGTCCCATCATCTGGAATTTTACACCCATCAGGAACTCAAGACGATCATTATGCGTTCCGCCGGTGTGCTGGGCGTAACGATCGACGAGGCCGGAGCCCGCGAGATCGCCCGCCGCTCCCGCGGCACCCCGCGCCTGGCTAACCGCCTGCTCAAAAGAGTACGCGACTTTGCCCAGGTCAAATTTAACGGAGACATTACCTGCGAAGCGGCCAAATACACCCTGGACCTTCTGGGCGTGGACGAATACGGCCTGGACGACATGGACCGCCGCATCCTGAAAACCCTTATCCTGAATTTCGACGGCGGCCCCGCAGGCGTCGAGACCCTGGCCGCCGCCATAGGGGAAGACGCCGGCACCCTGGAGGATGTCTACGAACCCTACCTCCTCCAAAACGGTTTCCTAAACCGAACCCCCCGCGGCCGCACCGCCTCCATCCTTGCTTTCCGCCACCTCGGCTTCAAAACCAAGGAAGAAACCGGGCAGGAATCATAGATTTCTTCCCAAACAATAACCTACCGCCAGGTAAGAATAGGCCGGAAAATGTCAAAAATAAGGCTATACTTTTTGAAATTCTTTTAGTATAATAGAAAAGCGCAAGATATCGAGCCCAAAAAGCTCTTTACCATAGAGGATCATTAATAAATTTTGAAATTAATTGTAGAAACAATGAATGGAGGCCCTTTTATGTCCGCAAAAAATACCGCCCAGGTGATCATTGGAGGAAAGATTATGACCCTCGCGGGTTATGAATCCGAGGAGTATTTCCAGAAAGTGGCCGCCTACATGAACAATAAGATATCCGAGTTCAGCCAGCTTCCCGGGTACAGCCGCCAGCCCATGGAGACAAAACATATGCTGTTGAGCCTTAATATCACAGACGACTACTTCAAAGCCAAAAAGCAGGCCGAAGTTTTTGAGCAGGATCTCCAGCAGAAGGATCAGGAAATGTACGACCTGAAACATGAGCTGGTGACGCTGCGCATGCAGATCGAGGATGCCACGCGCCGCTCCTCCGATGCCGAAAGCGAAAGGGCCTCCCAGGAAAGCCGCCTTAAGGAGATCGAAAACGAGGATGCCGCGCTCAAGAGCCGTCTCGGTGAGCTTGAGGATGAAAAGGCTTCTCTGGAAAGCCGCGTCAAGGAACTCGAAAATGAAAAAGCCTCTTTGGAGGGCCGCACCAGGGAGCTCGAAAAAGAGGTCGATGATCTCCTGAAAAAATGAGAAAATCCGCACAGATATTGTGTAAATGGGGAATGGCAAAAGGGCCTTCCCCTTTTTGATTATGGCAGGGCAGCCCATAAGAAATTTGTCACCTGACGGTGACGGGCAGCCCGCCGGGGTAGAGGGAGAATACGTCTCTCTCTACCCTATTGTATGTTTGATTATGATGAAAGGGACACCGGCCGGAAACGCTCAGCCGGCGGTGCTCTGCCGGGGCAGAGGAAAGGTAAGCCTGCCTTCGGCCCATAAGAGGAGATAAGATATGTCTTTAGTAAAGGCTGAACTACTGTCCCCGGCCGGTTCCTACGAGGGCTTTCTGGCCGCCATAGGAGCCGGGGCGGATGCGGTTTATTGCGGGGGCTCCCTTTTCGGGGCCAGGGCTTATGCCAAAAATTTTGAGAAGGAAGAGCTTTTAAAAGCCATCCGGATCGCCCATATCCATGGACGCAAGCTCTACCTGACCGTCAACACACTGTTTAAAAATGCCGAGCTGGAAAGCGATCTTTATGAGTACCTGGCGCCCTTCTACCAGGAGGGGCTGGACGCTGTCCTGGTCCAGGATATGGGCGCTCTCTCCTTTATCCGGGAAAAATTTCCCGGCCTTCCCATACACGCCAGCACCCAGATGACCGTGACCGGCCCTCTGGGCGGGAGGTTCCTGAAAGAGCAGGGCGTCTCCCGCATTGTCGCCGCCAGGGAACTGTCGCTTTCCGAGCTGGCCGTTCTCCACGAGGAGACTTCCCTGGAGATCGAAGCCTTTATCCACGGGGCCATGTGCTATGCCTATTCCGGTCAGTGCCTGATGAGCAGCCTGATCGGCGGCCGGAGCGGGAACCGGGGCCGCTGTGCCCAGCCGTGCCGTCTTCCCTATACCCCCTGTCAGGGAGAAGACCTTTTCGGAGAAACGCCCGTTCGCGAGTCCAGGCGCAAAGAAGTTTCCGAGCGGACGCAGGCCGGAAACGAAAACCGGCAGGGACGTTTTGCCGACAGGGGAAGAAGGAGAGAAGAGAGCAGGGCGGAAAAAGGAAGGAAAACCCCTTCCGGGACGACAAAGGAGCCTTTCTGCGCGATCAGCATGAAGGATATGAGCACCCTGGATATCCTGCCCGACATCCTGTCCGCCGGGGTTTACTCCTTGAAGATCGAGGGGCGCATGAAGCAGCCGGCCTATACGGCTGCCGTTACGCGCATTTACCGGAAATATCTGGATATCCTTCTTGAAAACGGCGTTTCTGCGGACAAAAACGGCGTTTCTGCGGATAAGAAAAAGCCCTACACGGTCGAGGCCACAGACCGGGAGCTCCTTCTCTCCGCCTACAGCCGGGGCGGCTCGACGCCCGGATACTATAAAACCTATCACGGACCCGGCATGATCGATCTGAGCAGCGGAAAGAAAACCACCATCGAGAGCCCGGAGTACGCCTATCCCCGGAAGGGCGTCCGCATGGAGGCGGTTCTCCGCGTCGGAGAGCCCGCGGCGCTTACCCTGGCCGCGGATACGGATTCCGGAACAAAGAGCGTCCGCGCGGAAGGCGGAAGCGTCCAGAGAGCGGAGAGGCAGGCTGTCTCAAGGGAAAGGGTAAAGGAACAGCTCTCCAAAATGGGAAATACGGAATTTGCCATCGAGGATTTTTCACTTTCCATGGATGACGATATCTTTATTTCCATGAAGGAACTGAACGAGCTGAGACGGGAGGCTGCCGATGCGTTAGCGCAGGCTCTGTATAAGGAATATCTGCGCTGTCCGGAAGAAAGCGCCTCTTCACGCCCGGAGGCAGGGGAAGCGTCATTACCCGGTGAGAAAGCCTTTTCCCATCAGAAAGGGGAAGCGTCATTTCCCGATGAGAGAGCCTTTTTCCATCAGAAAGAGAACACTTCATTTTCCGATAAGCCGGAATATATGCCAAAGCTTATGGCTTCCTGCGAGGATGAGGCGACGGCTGCTGCCCTTATGCGAAACCCGGATATCGGCGGCCTGTACCTTCCCATGCCGCTTGTGCAGAAGTTCCTTGCCGACGGCCTATCCTGCGGGAAGGAGATGTATCTCATCCTTCCGCGCATCATCCGCGGGAAGGCTCCGGACGGATACCGGGCCTTATGCCGCCGGCTTCTCGATAAGGGCCTTACGGGTTTTCTCGCCAGGGACCTTGAGGGCTATTGCCTGATGAGGGAGGAGGGCCTGGCGCCTGTGACCGTCCTTGACCATTCTCTCTATACCTGGAACAACCGGGCGGAGGCCTTTTTCGGCGGCGCCGGATGCCTTCGCCTGACCTGCCCCCTGGAGCTTAACGAGAGGGAGATTTCGGCCAGGGACAACAGGGGAGGCGAGATGCTGGTCTATGGCCGCCTTCCGCTTATGATATCGGCGCAGTGCGTCCAGAAGAATTATTTTGGCTGCCTGTCTAAGGCCCGTACCCCGGAGACGGACGGCATGAGCTTCTGGCCCCGCACTTTAGGCCAGAAGAAAAAGGAGATGTCTTCCCCGTTGGCGATTCAGGACCGCACACAGGCCATTTTTCCGGTTCAGGCCGTCTGCCATCCCTGGCAGTGCTGCCCGGAGGAGCCAAAAGGCAAGGACGCTCCGGGAAACGGGACGCAAAGCCCTGCCCGGTTAAGAGAAACTGATAATACAGCTTCTTTGCCTTCCTGCTATAATATCATATACAATAGTATCCCCTTTGGGCTGCTGCCGGAAGCGGGCCGTGTCAAAAAGCTGGGATTTTCCGTCCTTCGCCTGTCTTTTACGACAGAGGACGAAAACGAAGCCGGAAGGATCGCCAGCGCTTTTGCGGACGCTTACCTGCGGGACAAAGAGGTTTCCTTAAGCCTTCCCCTGACAAAGGGACATTTTAAACGGGGAGCGGAATAATGTATGGTAAATATTTTTGTTGAACTTTCGAAATACGTCATCCTGACCCTGATGGTCATTTACACATTTTACTGTTTCTTTCTCATCCGGGCCAGGAGCCGCAAGGCCAGGGCGCATTCCCTGGTCCGCCAGCTCCTGCTGATCGTCCTCCTGGACACGGATGCCTTCCTGGTCCTCCTCTTAAAACAGAGGGAGCCAAAGGTCCTTGTCATTTACGCGGGCATGATGGTGTTCTTTATGGCTATCCAGATCTTGTACCGCTGGCTGTACCGGAAGGCCTCGTTCCTTCTTCTCAACAACATGTGCATGCTGCTGAGCATAGGCTTTATCATGCAGACGCGCCTGTCCTCGGACGATGCCCTCCGCCAGCTCCTCATAGCGGCGGCTTCCAGCGGGGCATGCCTTCTTATCCCTGTGGTCATCCAGAAGCTTAAGTTTTTCCGGAACCTGACATGGCTCTACGCCCTGCTTGGCATTGGCCTTCTGGCCATGGTCTATCTTCTGGCTCTTGATACCAACGGAGCCAAGCTCAGCCTCTTCGGCCTTCAGCCCTCGGAATTTGTCAAGATCATTTTTGTCTTTTTCATGGCTTCCCTCCTGTACCGGAACGCCTCGTTCCCCCGGGTTGTCCTTGCGGCCCTGGTGGCTGGGGTCCATATCCTGCTCCTGGTCATGTCGGTCGACCTGGGGAGCGCCCTGATCTACTTTGTGACCTTCCTGATCCTGGTTTATATTTCCAGCCGGAAGAAGCGCTATCTCCTGATCGGCATTGCCGGCGGGAGCGGCTTTTCCGTCGCCGCCTACCGGATGTTTGCCCATGTGCGGGTCAGAGTGACCGCTTTTCTCGACCCCATGACGGTTTATGAAAATGAGGGCTATCAGGTCGTCCAGTCCCTGTTTGCCATCGGGACTGGCGGCTGGTTTGGCATGGGACTTTACCAGGGCGCTCCGTATCTGATCCCCTTTGTCTCCAGCGACTGCATTTTCAGCGCCGTCTGCGAGGAGCTCGGGGTGATCTTTGGGGTGTGCCTGATATTGGTATGCATGAACTTTTTCCTGATGATAGGGAATATTTCCCTGGAGATCCGGAATCCGTTTTACAAGCTGGTAGCCATAGGGCTTGGCATTGAATATGTCATACAGGTTTTCCTGAATATCGGAGGAGTCATAAAATTCATTCCCCTGACCGGGGTGACGCTTCCCCTTGTCAGCTACGGGGGCTCCTCCATCCTGAGTACGATCGTCATGATCGGCATTATTCAGGGCCTTTATATCATGCGGGAAGATGAAGATGAAGAGATGGAAAGACTACGAAGATAAATTGGAGATGGAAAGGCAGAAGAGGCAGGCCCTTTTTCTCAAAAATGAGAAGCGCGAAAAAAAGCGCCAAAACCGCGAATATGCCTGGGTATCATTTTTTCTGGTCCTGGCCTTTTTATCGCTGGCCGGGTATCTCTGCTATTATACCTTTGCGCTCCGGGAGAGCTTTATCAGCAGCCCCTACAATACGCGGCAGGATATTTTTCAGGACCGGGTGGTCCGGGGGAGCATCCTCTCCTCCGATGGCGAAGTCCTGGCCAGGACCTATCTGGAAGGGTGGGACAATACGGAAAAGAGGATGTACCCTTACGGCCGTTTGTTTTCCCATGTCGTCGGGTACGCAGCCGAAGGGAAGGGCGGGCTGGAAGCGGAAGCCAACTTTCAGCTTTTGACCTCACATGAATTTTTTATCGACCAGATGAAAAATGAGTTTAAGGGAGAAAAGAATCTGGGGGACACCTGCGTGACCAGCCTGTCGGTCACACTCCAACAGGCCGCCTATGATGCCCTGGGCGATCATAGGGGCGCCGTGATCGCCATAGAGCCTTCCACCGGACGTATCCTGGCAGAGGTGAGCAAGCCGGATTTTGACCCCAACGATCTTATTGATAACTGGGAAGAGCTTGTCGGCGATGAGGACAACAGCAGCCTCCTGAACCGGGCGGTAAACGGCTCATACCCTCCGGGCTCTACCTTCAAGATCGTCACGGCCCTGGCGTATTACCGCCGGATGGGAACGCTGGATGGCTATAGCTATACCTGTGACGGCAGCATAACAAGGGAAGGTGCTTCTATCCATTGCTATGACTGGAATGCCCATGGCGCTGAGGATATTTACGGAGCCTTTGCCTATTCCTGCAACGCGGCGTTTGCGGATATCGGCCTTTTCCTGGGCGGGGCGGCGCTGAAAGCCTGCGCGGAGGAGCTTCTTTTTAATAAAAAGCTTCCGCTGGATGGCTGCCGCCAGAGCAGCTTTTCCCTTGACGGAGGGTCGGATACCCAGGCTGTCATGCAGACGGCCATAGGACAGGGCGAGACACTGGTTTCTCCCTTGCATATGGCACTCATCACCTGCGCGATCGCCAATAACGGTGTACTGATGAAGCCGACGCTCATCGACAGAGTTGTGAATGCCGATGGCGAGATCATCAGAGAAACGCTCCCCAGGGAATCACGGCGCCTTCTTACGGCTGATGAGGCCGGCGCCATGAGGGCGCTCATGGAGGATGTGACCGAGTACGGGACGGCCTCGTCGCTCTCCTACCGGGGATATACCTGCGCCGGAAAGACCGGCTCTGCCGAATATGATGCTTACGGGAACAGCCATTCCTGGTTTGTGGGATACCTTGACCAGGAAGAGCCCTCTCTTGTGGTGGCTGTCCTGGTGGAGGACGGCGGCTCCGGCTCCGATTCCGCCGTCCCCGTGGCCGCACAGGTCTTCGACGCCTATGTGTGGGGCTGAAAACAGGGCGCGGGTTTTGCACATCTTTTTGTGCCTGTAAAGTTAAAGGTTGCGGTTGCAAGAGACGTTCAAAAGATGTATACTATACCCAGTATAGAAACACACGCATTACAGGAGGATTTGCGAATGATTGAAGCAACTAGCTGTGGCGGTGTGGTTATTCATCGAGGTAAGATATTGGCACTTTTTAAATCTTACAGAAACCGGTATGAAGGCTGGGTACTGCCCAAAGGAACTGTCGAAGCAGGTGAAACCCATGAGGAAACCGCACTTAGAGAGGTAAGGGAGGAGTCCGGAGTCCGGGCATCCATCGTCAAATATATTGGCAAGAGCCAATATAACTTTTCTGTCCCCGAGGACATTGTCACCAAGGAAGTCCACTGGTACCTGATGATCTCAGACAATTATCACAGCCGCCCTCAAAGGGAGGAATACTTTATCGATTCCGGCTATTATAAGTACCACGAGATCTACCATCTTCTCCGCTTTTCCAACGAAAAGCAGATCGTGGAGAAAGCCTACCAGGAATACCTGGAAATGCGTGCCCAGGGCATCTGGCCTGGGAATATGAGAAAATATTAGAAACCACAGACAGTAAAGATCATACCGGATGCAGGTATGGAACCATAGAAGCCGGCGGAGGGGCTTTGAGGACGGAGCAGCCCTCATTTCCCTTCCGCCGGTTTTCTATGGCAGGGGAGGAATGGCTATGCATTGGCAAAAGGGATATTACGTAAGTCCGGGGATATCCCATCCGGGGGAAGTACGCCTGCGCCTGCGGCTGTCCAGGGCGGTGAGCGGCATTTACCTGGTGACGCTCTCAAAGCACAGGGACCATATCCTGGAGATCCATCCCGCATATCTGGCCGCCAGAAATGAAAAATACATCCCCTGTCCGGCCATCATCGGCATGACCGCCGGAAAAGAAGAGGCCATGGAGATGGTCCGCCGCCTGGTGGAGGCCGCCGTGCAGGCCACAGGAAGCCCGGATGTGGCCGCATATCTTCAACGTTTCCACCTGACGGCGGCGCAGGTGATGGCAAAATGATGGCACTTCTGATAAAGGGATTGCTTTCGGCGGCGCTTGTTATCGTTAAGATCCTGTGCTGCCTTTTGGGGCTTCTTCTGCTGGTCATCCTGCTGGTTATTTTTATTCCCCTGCGCTATCAGGGAAGATTATCAAAGGAAAGGGAGAAATCCCTTAAAGAGATATCTCTGGCCGGGGACATCCGATGGCTTTGCGGGGTGCTGCGGGTATCTGCCGCCTATAACGGCAGAGAGGGTGCCTTTTCCCTTTACGTTATGGGAATCCCGGCCGATAAGCTCTTTAAGCGGAAAAAACGCCGCCATGCCGGTCGGCCGGATAAAAGATCCCGCATGAAAGAAACCGGACAGACAGCGCCAGAGAGCAGAAAAACAGAAAGGCATGCAGGCGAAGACGAAAAAGATAAGAAAGATAAGAAATATTCGGGCAGCAGGGGCAGGACATCGGCCAGGACAGGACGGGTAAAGTCAGGGCATGGCAGCGCCTCCAAAGGGCCGTCCGGGCATCCGCCGCGCCGGAAAAATATCAGGGCCGGCCGGACCGGCGTTAACAAAAAAAAGCTCCGCCTATTGCTCAGCAGAGACTTCTGGCAGAACGGCGGCTGCCTTTTCGTAAAGCATCTGGTCCGCCTTGTCAGAAAACTCCTTCCCAGGAAGATCAGCGGAGAGCTTTCCTTCTCCCTCGAGGATGTCGGCCAGGTCGGAGAGCTCACAGCGCTTCTGGCGATGCTGCTGCCGCTTCACAAGAACCGGATCGCCTTTCACCCGGATTTTGGCGGGGAGGATTATATAGAGGGAAAAATAGAGTTCAAGGGTCATATCTGTATAGGAAGCCTTCTGTGGTTTGCCCTCCGGATATATCGGAACAGGGCGATCCGAAATTTTCTCAGATCATAAGGCGTCCCGGCAGCTAAGGCGGTGACGAGAGAGGATTTAACATGGAAAAGGAAAACGGCTTTAAGGAGACATTAGAGTCTCTGATCAAAGGAATGGACGGCTTTGTGTCGGCCAAGACTGTTGTGGGAGAAGCGATCCGGATGGGAGATACGACGATCCTGCCGCTGGTGGACATTACGTTCGGCGTCGGCGCAGGCGCCTACAGCGGCGACAAGAAGAACAACGGCGGCGGGGGGATAGGCGGCAAGATGTCCCCCTCAGCCCTGCTGGTGATCTCGGCAAACGGAACGACCAAGCTGGTAAACGTAAAGAACACCGGAGGCCTTAACCGGGTGCTGGATATGATGCCGGACCTGATGGACCGGCTGACCCCGGAGGGCAAAGATAAGGAGAGCGGCAAGAGCAGCGCCAAGCCGGAATGATTCTTCTGCGCGGGCGAGTAGGAGGGGATTCTCCCCTCCTACTCGCCCGCGAGGCGGCGCCCGTCACCGCCAGGTGACTATTTCCGATTGGCGCCCCTGCCATAATAGGGTAGAGGGAGGCTTGCCTCGCCTCTACCCCCGGCGGGCCACCCGTCACCGTCAGGTGACAAATTTCTTATGGGTGGCCCTGCCATAATAAAAAAATCCCCTGCTGATAGTCAGCAGGGGACACATATGCCTTATGGGGCAGGTTGGGTGTTAGGCTCTTTCGACATTCCCAGATCTTAAGCAGGAAGTACAAACATACATTTTCTGGGTGTTTCCACCAGGGACTTTGACCCGGACAGATTTGATATTTGATCTCCACATTTTATTGGATCTTCTATGAGAATGACTCACGTTGTTTCCGAAATGAGCTCCTTTATCGCAGATCGCGCATCTTGCCATGACAGCACCTCCTTACGCCAATTTTTCAACAGGCTTTATTTTAACAGATGGTTATGGCTTTTGCAAGTGGAAAATGATAAATTCAAAAAATAATATTTCTTTTTTTGCCTGGAGGCGTTATAATAACTTTTACAGATAAAAAGCCATATGAGCGTTCTGATATGTTCAGAAACGTTATTTTGTGATAAGAGCTATCGTTTGTCTAGTGGAGGATTAATGAATGAAAGGAAGTATTGACTCTGGAATGGGCCGTATTATTATTGACACGGATGTCATCGCAACCTATGCCGGCAGCGTAGCCGTTGAATGCTTCGGCATTGTAGGGCTGGCGGCTGTCAGCATGAAGGACGGGCTGGTAAAGCTCCTCCGCAGGGACAGCCAGAACCATGGCATTATTGTCAATGTCTCCAAGGAAAACAAGATCCGTCTGGATTTTCATGTTATCGTAGCCTACGGCATCAATATCAGCGCGATCTGCGACAACCTCGTCAGCAACCTGCGCTATAAGGTGGAAGCCTTTACCGGCATGGAGATCGAAAAGATCAATATCTTTGTCGAGGGCGTCCGCGTCATCGATTGATCGCAATGTCGGATGCTTGGCGGGTACATTTCCGCTGAAAATTCGTGTGCATGCTATATTTTCACTTGAAATGCTTAAACTTTATGTTATACTCTAAAAGTCCCGCGGCACGGCTGTGTGCCGCTGTGCAGGCACAGCGGCGTGGCATCGTGGCGCGGCCTGAAGCGTATCTGCACATCCGGGCGGCAGCCCGGAACGTGAATACGGCTGGTGATGGCTAAAGTGCCTCCGGCACCAAAGCCATTGACTTGTATGTATAGGAGGAAAAGATATTGAGCACCAGGACCATAGATGCCCAAATGATGACCAGGATGTTTTTGGCCGGAGCCAAGAACCTGGAATCGAAAAAAGAATGGATCAATGAGTTGAATGTATTTCCTGTGCCCGATGGTGATACCGGTACCAATATGACGCTGACGATCACATCCGCAGCCACCGAGGTGGCCAACCTTGAAAATCCGGATATGGAAGCGTTGGCAAAAGCCATCTCATCCGGGTCCCTTCGGGGCGCCAGAGGAAATTCCGGCGTTATTCTGTCCCAGCTTCTGCGCGGCTTTACCAGGGCCATTCAGAAGGCCGAAGTCCTTGACCAGGAGATGATCGCCCTGGCTATGGAAAAGGGCGTGGAGACAGCCTATAAAGCTGTCATGAAGCCCAAGGAAGGCACCATCCTCACCGTCGCCCGCGAGGCTGCCGCAAAGGCCAAGGAAATTGCTTTCGAGGAATACGAGGATCTGGAACCGTTTTTTACGCAGATCCTCGCTCACGCCGAGGAGGTCCTTTCCAGGACGCCGGACATGCTGCCGGTCCTTAAGGAAGCCGGCGTTGTGGACTCCGGTGGCCAGGGTCTTGTGGAAGTCTACCGGGGCATCCTCGACGGATATCTGGGAAAAGAAGTGGACTACAGCCAGTTTGTCGCCCCGTCCTCCGGCCGGGCCCTGACGAAGATCTCGAAGGAAGCCGAGGAGGACATCAAATTCGGCTACTGCACCGAGTTCATCATCCTTCTCAACAAACCCCTGACCGAGGAGGAGGAGATGGAATTTAAGGATTTCCTGAACTCCATCGGCGATTCCATCGTCGTTGTGGCCGATGACGAGATCGTGAAGGTCCACGTCCACACCAACCACCCCGGCCAGGCCTTCGAAAAAGGTCTGACCTTCGGCGCCCTCTCCCGGATGAAGGTTGACAACATGAGGGAAGAGCATCAGGAGAAGCTGATCAAGGATTCCGAGCGGCTGGCAAAGGAGCAGGAGGAAAACGATAAAAAGAAAAAGACGATGAAGGACTTTGGCTTTATCGCCGTCTCCGCGGGCGATGGCCTGTCGGAGATCTTCCGCGAGATCGGGGTCGATTACCTGATCGAGGGCGGGCAGACCATGAACCCCAGCACCGAGGATATGCTCCAGGCCATCAGCAAGGTCCACGCGAAGACGATCTTCATCTTCCCCAACAACAGCAACATCATCCTTGCCGCCAACCAGGCCAGGGACCTGACGGAGGATAAGGAGATCATTGTCGTCCCGACCAAGACGATCCCCCAGGGCATTACCGCCATGATCAGCTTTGTCGCCGAGAAGGACGGCCAGCAGAACCTCCAGGACATGATGGAAGCCATATCCCAGGTGAAGACAGGACAGATCACCTACGCTGTCCGCGACACGCGCCTGGACGAGAAGGAGATCCACCAGGGAGATATGATGGGCATCGGAGATAAGGGCATTCTGGCCGTAGGCAAGTCTACGGAGGATGTGGCCATGGATACGGTGGCCGCTCTTGTGGATGAGAGCAGCGAGGTCATCAGCGTCTATTACGGCGCCGACATCACAGAGGACGAAGCCGGCTCTTTCTCCCACAAGCTGGAGGAGAGCTATCCGGAATGCGAGATCGCCTTCAACTGTGGCGGCCAGCCCATTTATTCCTATATTATTTCTGTCGAGTAAAGTTTCGTTCCCCAATAGGGTATCTCCCCGCCATATGAAGCCGCCCGTTGCCTGATGGTGACGGGCGGCTTGCGGCAGGCAGGAGGAAGGGACCCTTCTTGTGCTCCAACCGCACAGGTAGAATTTTTTGGAGGAAATCCTGATGAATACCCCTATCCGCCAGATCAAGGGCATTGGAGAAAAGACAGAAACCCTCCTAAACAAGCTTGGGATCAGCACCCGGCGGGACCTGCTTTATTATTATCCCCGCCGATATGACTTTTATGAGCCTTGCGTGAAAATCTCCGAGCTCAGGGAGGGGAGCCTTTGCTCCATCTGTGTCCGCCTGGCCTCCCCCGTTACCGTTTCACAGCATAGGGCCCTATCGGTTACGACCGCCGAGTTTACCGACGGCCAGGACAGACTGCCCGTCATCTGGTACCGCTCACCGTATCTTCGAAGCGTTCTGAAAAGGGATATTTCTTATGTCTTCCGCGGGCGCCTGACAAGGCGGCACGGGCGGCTGCAAATGGAAATGCCCGAAATATTCACATCTGACAGTTATCATGAGATCGAAGGGAAACGTCTCCCGGTCTATGCCCTCACATCCGGCCTGTCTAACAAAGCTCTCAGCCGATATATTAAAAATGCCCTTGACACCCTGGCGCCAGCGCTCTCATCCGAGGATTACCTTCCGCAAAAGATCCGGAAGGATTTTGGTCTTTCCGATGAAATGCAGGCTCTTAAGGCGATACACTTTCCGGACAGCGAGGAGGCATTTCTCGCCGCCAGGCATCGCCTGGTCTTTGATGAATTTTTCCTGTTTGTCCTCATCGTGCGGCAGCTCCGGGAGCGCGGGGTCCGGGAGGAGAATCATTATCCCATGGAAAAAACGTGGCAGACGGAACAGGTTATCGGCTCCCTCCCCTATCGCCTGACCGGGGCGCAGGCGAATGCCTGGCGCCAGATCGAGGATGCCATGTGCCGGAAGGACGCCCTCATGTCCCGGCTGGTGCAGGGAGATGTCGGCAGCGGAAAGACCATCCTGGCTTTCCTTGGCATGATACTGGCCGCGGAAAACGGCTACCAGTCGGTCCTGCTGGCCCCGACATCCGTCCTGGCCTCGCAGCATTACCAGGATATGAAGGAGCTTCTGGAAAAGAACGGGCTCCTCGACGCCTACAGGCCCATCCTGCTGACAGGCGAGACACCGGCCAAAGAAAAAAGGAAAGCGCTGGAAAGCCTGGCTCTGGGAACCTGCCGGATAGCTATCGGGACCCATGCCCTTTTGCAGGAAAACGTTTCCTATAATAACCTCGGCCTTGTCATTACCGATGAGCAGCACCGCTTTGGCGTCCGCCAGCGGGAAAATCTCCTGGAAAGAGGCCATACGCCGCATGTCCTGGTCATGAGCGCCACCCCCATTCCCCGGACCCTCGCCCTTATCCTTTACGGGGATCTGGACATTTCCATCCTGGATGAAAAACCGAAAAACCGGCTCCCGGTCAAAAACTGCCTGGTCAATACGGCCTGGCGTCCCAACGCTTACCGGTTTATCGCCGCACAGTGCGAAAAAGGCCGTCAGGTTTATATCATCTGTCCCATGGTGGAAGAGAGCGAAGAAATGGAAGCTGAAAACGTCATCGACTATGCCCGCTCCTTAAAGGAAGAGCTTCCGGAGCGCATTCGCGTCGGCATTCTCCATGGAAAGATGAAGCCCAGGGAAAAGACGGTTATCATGGCGGATTTTGCCGCGGGCCATATCGATGTCCTAGTCTCCACGACCGTCGTTGAGGTGGGCGTCAACGTGCCGAACGCCACGGTCATGATGATCGAAAACGCCGAGCGCTATGGCCTGGCGCAGCTTCATCAGCTGAGAGGCCGGGTGGGAAGAGGAAAGGAGCAGTCTTACTGCATCTTCATGCAGGGAAAGGAAGACGAAGCCGTCTCGAAGAGGCTGAATGTCCTGACGAAAAGCAACGACGGCTTTAAGATCGCCTCCGAGGACCTGAAAATGCGCGGCCCCGGCGACCTGTTCGGCATCCGCCAGAGCGGCGTGATCGAATTTGGGATCGGGGACATCTATCAGGACGCGCATGTCCTTGAAGAAGCGGCAGGCGCCGCGGCGGCTGTCCTTTCCGATGATCCGCTCCTGGAAAAGGATGAGAACCGCGGCATCAGGGAGCGGACAGAGTATTATAATAAGACAAAGCTCTCGCACATCACACTTTAAAGAAAGGGTATTTGGGGGAGACCCCATCGCCCCCTGTAGACCATTATGGGGTGTGCTCACCTGCCGGTAGGTTCTGGGTGCGCTATGTTTCTTTTTACCTTTCCTATTTTACTCTTACC
>CAMNNO010000005.1 GCA_946545475.1 uncultured Blautia sp. | reverse complement strand
ACAGAGCCGTCAGGCTCTCAGAAGCCACAGACCTTTATGGTCTGTGGTAGTTCACCCTTGAAAAGGATGTTATACAGTGACACTTTTCTGTAGGAAACTCCAATGTTTTCCGCAGAAAATAGCAACGTTTTTTATACTGAAAGTACTCGAAAATTAGCATTGGTAATTTTTTAGCACTTCTGCATATACTGCGGTGCGAGCTTTAAAACGCAGTTATACTAGTTACACTTAATAATTGCCGAAGGCAATTATTCTAGTGTAACTGCATATACCGCGGCGGAAAATGACAATCCGCAATTCAATCCGCTCGCGAGTATAAAAGGTGTTTTCATTTGAAGAAAACGAAAGCCTGACATGTAACGGAAGGGAGTTTTTCAGTTCTATGAAGAACAAATATGTAAAGCACTGCCTGTATGTGACGCTTGTAGGCGCATTGGTGGCTCCGCGTCCCATTCCGGCAAGGCCTGAGCCCGTTGAGAATACCGGAGAGTATTCGTCAGAAGAGGCCGGGGCAGCAGATGAAAGCTCTTCATGGCAGGAGACGGAAGCGCCGGCACAAACAGAAACACAGACAGAAACGGTAATAGAAACGGAGACCTATGTGGATGCCGTGGCATACGCGGAGGAGCCGGACTATGAAGAGCCTTATGAGGAGTCGCTGGAGGATTCGTTCGTCGATACAGCGGAAGCTTCCTACATAGATGTCTCCGATGTGCCGGGAGGAGGGACGGATTCCGGTGTGGAGAACCCGGATCCGATGCCGGAAGAGCCCGATCCGACCCCGGTTCCGACGCCGACGCCGGTTCCCGATCCGACGCCGACCCCAGTTCCAACGCCGACACCGACGCCCACTCCTGTGCCTTCTGTGACGCCTACCCCGTCTCTTACCCCGACGCCCACCCCGGTGCTTTCTGTGACACCCACGCCGGCCGGCGGAGAGGAAGGGCCTTTAACGCCAACGCCCGAAGCCGAGCTTACGCCTACTCCGGAGCTTGTCATTAGCCTGACGCCGACGCCGGGCCCTGACCTTACGCCCATACCGTCCATCACTCCGGAACCCTCAGTCTATCCGACACCGGTTCTGAGCCCTGTCCCGTCGCCTGCGCCTTCCGGGACCCCGACGCCGAGCCCCGAGGTAACGCCGACGCTCGATGGGACCCCGACGCCGACCCCAGAGGTAACGCCGACGCCAGATGGCACCCCGACACCGAGCCCCGAGGTAACGCCGACGCCAGATGGCACCCCGACACCGAGCCCCGAGGTAACGCCAACGCCAGATGGGACCCCGACGCCGACCCCCGAGGTAACACCAACGCCCGAGGGCACACCGACGCCGACCCCCGAGGTAACACCAACGCCGGATGGGACCCCGACGCCGACCCCCGAGGTAACGCCAACGCCCGAGGGCACACCGACGCCGACTCCCGAGGTAACGCCAACGCCGGATGGAACACCGACGCCGACTCCCGAGGTAACGCCAACGCCTGATGGGACACCGACGCCCACCCCCGAAGGCACGCCCACCCCGTCTCCGACCCCCACGCCCGCTGCCAGCGAGGCGGCTGCCGCGGTCATTGAGAGGATCAGCGCCCTCGACAAGATCGAACTCAGCGCCGAGCAGAAGGGGGAGATGGAAGCCATCCGCGCCCTTTACGACGCCTTGACCGAGGAGGAAAAGGCCCAGGTTACGAACTACAGGATCTTTGAGGACGCGGAAAAAGCCATGACGCTTATCCTTCTCCTGGCCGACATAAGTGACGGCGCCAGCGACCTGTCTGCCCTGACCCTCGACAACTCCACCATCGTACTGGAAGGAACGCCGGTCTATTACACCAACATGATCTCAAACCTTCATGCCGGCAAGGAATTTTACCTGAACAGCCTGCAGGAGAACTACCGCCTGTCCTTCTCGGACGATTTCGCCGAGATCATGGAGGATATCGAGCGCACCTACCGCGAAGCCAACAAGCTGGTGGAGGTCAGCGAGATGGCCGCCCTGCCCATCAACACCTCGGCAGACAATTATCTTGTCCGGAACTGGCAGGACATCCTGGCCATATATATCTATCGGCACACCATGGCCGGAGAGGACCGCTTCTATCTGGACGGCCAGGCCGCCGGGGAGCTCTATGAGATCTTTGAAGAGATGAACCCCCTGGTCCCCGATCCCGCGGATCCTTCCAAGGTTTCCTACGGGGAACGGCACATCAACTACTACATCAAGAAAAACAAGATCAACCGGGACGACCGCGAGATCCTGAAAAAATATATGGAAACGGACTGCGAGCTTCTCTGCGCTGTCGTCACGGGCGCCAAGGGCTTTATCCGTGAAAGCGTGGGCGAGGATGTCTCGGAAGAGAGGGTCAATGTCATCGCGGCCGCCTATTCCCTGATCGGAAAGGTCGGCTACTTCTGGGGCGGCAAGTACAACCTGATCGGTGAAAACCCGGAATGGGGCAAAGCCTATCAGGTAACCTCCGCGGGAAGCCCCACCACAGGCACCATAAGGGCCCTTGGCCTGGACTGCAGCGGCTTTGTCACCTGGGCCGTGATCAACGGCTACCAGGATGCCGGCATGAGGGGCATTGTCGGCGAAGGCACCTCCCAGCAGTGGGAGCTGGCCAACGTCGTCAGAGAAGAGGACGCCCAGCCGGGCGACCTGGTCTTCCAGAGAGGCCCGGAGGCCGGCAGCGATAACCATGTCGGCATCCTCTGCGGAAAAACAGCAAACGGCGACTGGATCGCCGTCCACTGCGCCTCGTCCAAAAACGGCGTCACCGTCGGTGAAGCCTACGGTGCCAGCTTCCGCTACATCCGCCAGCCGGATTTCTACCCCACCGAGGAAGAGATCCGCATTATGCGGGGAGAGGACATCGTCTCCGAGGAACTGACGGCCGAGGGCATCCGGGCGGTCAGCGCCGACGGAACGGTCTACTATGCCGATGCCCTGGAACTTAGGGGCGGTGTTGGCTTTATATCCTCCGCGGAGCCCAAAGCTGCTGCCACCGGCAAGGAAAAGGCCAGCGCCATCCTGGTGGACGATTCGCCGGTCATTCTCTTTGACACCGATGTTGAGCTGTTTTATGTCACTGTCCCTGCCAAGAATGTCCAGCTGGACGAGGAGACCGGCACGATCACCGTATCCCTCCGCGCGCCGGAAAATACGACCGGAACCTTCTATCAGACAGAACTGATCGATGATTCCCAGGTTGAATTGTTCTAAGAATAACCAAGAACAGCTTTTTGATCCACAGACATAGGGAAAAGGAGCCCGTCTCCACGTAATTCTGCGGTCAAAAAGCTGTTTTTGTTACTATTCACGGCCGTAAGGATACAGATTTTCCTCGCCATGCTTGCATGAGCGAGGAAAATCTGTATCCTTACAAGGTCTGCTCCCTCCATGAGGAAGGAAAGCCGCGAAGCGGCGGTGAAGCCCGTCAGGGCGTTCCTTCCGAATGAAGGGAGCAGGCTCAGCCGCTTGCGGCTGAGCCGTGAATAGTAACCTGTTTTTGATTATCGCGGCACGCTCTATGGGGAGGAACTTTAAACCGACATGAGAAGAAGAAAACAAAAAAAACACTGGTTTGTGCCCACAGTCCTTGTGCTGTTTCTCCTGCTGCTGCTTTTAAGGGGCATAAGCCTGAACGCTCCCTCTTTTTCGCGCACCCTGGAAGAAAAGGGAAGGACCCTGTTAAGCGAGGTCCGGGACTTTTTTTCCATGGAGCCAAAGGAAGTCCGCGCCCTACGGCACATGGAAGTCGCGCCCCGGGAGGAGGGGCGTCTGGAATACTATTTCGGCGTCCTGAACGAAAATGAGCAGCGCTGGTACCGCGAAATGCTGCAGGGCTTCCGGTCCCGGGAAAATGAATTTTACCTGACCACGGCGGACAGCGAATCCATCAGCCGCGTTTACGAAGCCGTCCTGAACGACCATCCCGAGATCTACTGGGTGAGGAACCACGAGCGGGCCGCTACCTATTACCATGAGGGGGACGACTACTGCGTATTCTCCCCGGGAAACAGCTACACGCCGGAAGAAATGGCCGAGGTGGACGAAAGCCTTGAGAGAGGGTTTTCGGAAGTCAGCGCCCAGATCTCGCCCTACGACTCCGACTACGAAAAAGCCCGCAAGGTCTATACCTACCTGATCGACCAGACCGAATACGAGCAATCGGACCACGACCAGAACATAGCCGGCGTTTTCTGGCAGAAAAAGGCCGTGTGCGCAGGCTATGCCGCCGCCATGCAGTACCTTATGGAACGGCTCGGCATGAGATGTATCTATGTCTCCGGAGACGCCAAGGGGGCGGATTCCGGGCACGCCTGGGACATTATAGAGCTGGACGGCATTTACTACTATGCCGACCCCACCAACGGCGACCAGCCGGAGTTTCTTATGGGGGACGCCTCCTCCCAGGAATGGCACAAGACCACCCTGTACGACTACCTGTGCCCCTTCCCCGAAGAATACGAGCTCACATACACCCCATCCCCGGATTTCCCCGTGCCGCCCTGCTTCGCCCGGGACAAAAATTTTTACGTCCTGAACCAGGCCTGCTTTTATGACTATGACTGGGAAAGCGTTTATAACCTCTGCCAGATGCGCATCAACAACGAAGCCGCCGTGGTGCGCTTTAAATTCGCCACCGAGGAAGCCTTCCAGGAGGCCTACGCCGACTGGGTGGAAGGAGACTCCCCGGGAGCCGTGGCCCAGTATTACATGATGTTCAACGGCCTCATGGAGGTCGACTACCACAGGGGGGTCCTGCGGGACTTTAAGACGATCTACTATATCTTTTGATATACACAGGCATAATATACTGAAAGGAAGTGATGCCCATGCACGAGGTCCTGCAGCGCCTTTTGTCCGTCGCATCCCGCATAAGGGACATGGAGCCGGACACCACCGCGGAGATGCTCTTTCTCATCGCCATCCTGGCCTTTGGCCTTATCAATGTCGTTCTCGGGTATCGCCTGCTCCGCTTCTGGGTCATGCTCTTCGGGTTTGGCCTGGGAGCCCTCGGCGCGTACCTGGTCCTGCGCGAGCTCGGCGCCGAGGGGAATAGCACCTACATCGCCGCCATGACAGGCCTTGGCGTCTTTATCGGTGCCATCGGCTTCCTCATCTACCGGGTGGGGATATTTATTCTTGGCGCCGGCGTCGGCTTTGGCGTCTCCCTCTACCTTCTTCACCCCCTCTCCTCCGCCGCGTTCTTCCTGTGCGTGCTGATCGGCCTTGCCCTGGGATACCTTGCGCTGCGCACTTCCCGGTGGCTCATCATTATCCTGACCTCTCTCGCCGGAGGCCTGATGGCCGGCTTTTGCGCGTCAAAGCTTCTGCGTTTTGGCGGCTGGTATCCCTACCTGGCCGGCCTCGTCCTGACAGCCGCCGGGATCGCCGTGCAGGCCTTCTTAAACCCAAAACAGGAAGAGGAGGACGAAGAGGAAGACGAGTGGGAGGATGTGATCCGCTCTGACGACGGTTGACTTTTCCGGCGGCAGATGTTAGGATTGCCGAAAGATATCCCCGTCATCTCTATCAGCAGCAGAGAATAACAGTATCCGCCTTCGCGGCGGGATGTACTCCGGCCGTGACGGCAAAGCATGATCCCACACAAGACAACAGGAGGATTAGATAGTTATGAAGAAAGTAGTGGTTTTTGGCGGCGGGACGGGGCTTTCCTGCCTGCTCTCAGGGCTCAAGCTCTTTCCCCTGGACGTGACGACCGTGATAGCCGTCAGCGATAACGGCAGCAGCACGGGCGTCCTGAAAGAGGAACTCGACATCCCTGCCGTAGGGGATGTCGGCAAGGTCCTCCTGTCCATGGCAAATGTAGACGACGACTTTGTCCGTCTCCTCCGCTACCGCTTTAAAAAGAAGGGGTCCCTCTATAACCACCCGGTCCGGAACATCCTCCTGGCCGCCCTCATAGACCTGAAAGGAAACCTGACCGAGGCCACCCGGTACATGGCCGGCCTTCTGGCCGTCAAGGGCACGGTCCTTCCCCTCACCGAGGAAAAGGTGGAGCTTGTGGGAAGGGGCCCGGAGGGCGACTACTACGGGGAGGAAGAGGTCAGCCGGCACGCGGGGAGCATCCGGCGCCTCTCCTACGACCACGACATCCACATCTGCCGGGAGATCACCGAAAAGATCCGGGAAGCGGATCTCATCATATTCAGCCCGGGCAGCCTCTACACCAGCATCCTCCCCCACCTTCTCTCCCAGGAGGTCCGCGAGGCGCTTAAAAAGGCGAAAGCCCCCCTCATGTATATCTGCAACCTGGTCACCCAGCCGGGCGAGACCGACGATTACACGGTCAGCGACCATTTAAAGGTGCTCAACCAGTATCTCCAGGACCGAACCATCGACCTTTGTATTGCCAACAACGGGGGAATCAGCCGGGAAGTCCGGGATATCTACAAAACCGAGAACAAAAAGATCGTCGATATTGATCAGGAGGAAATCGGCCGCCTGGGCTGCACGCTCCTGGCCGGCGATGTCTTCTGCATGGAGGAAGGCACCATCCGCCACAACGCGCTGAAGACAGGGTATCTGGTATTTTCTTATCTTATGGAGCATTAAAGCACAAGCCGCCATAAAGGCCACAAAGCTTCCCTTGCCATAGCCCCAGCTTTCAGGCCTTTATGGCAGGCGACATATCTTATATTTCTATATTAAGGAGAGGTGTTATGGACCTGGTTGAAGAAATGGCATTTGCTGCCCTTCAGGAATTAAACAGGGGAAATTACCGCTTTACCATGGATGACATTGCCCACAGCCTGGGCATCAGCAAAAAAACGATATACATTCACATAAGCGGAAAGGAGGAACTGCTCAAGCGGACCGTGGAATACTACTTCTACATGGTCAAATCCTGCGAGAGGGAGATTTTGGACAACGAAAACCTGGACACGCTCGAAAGACTGAAAAAGGTCCTTATCGTTCTCCCCGAAAGGCAGATGCGGGTGGATTTCAGCCGGATGAGGGACCTCATTGAGAGGTATCCGGATGTCTACAAGGATGTCGAGCGGCACCTGAGCACGGAATGGGAGCCGACCCTGATCCTGTACCGTCAGGCCATAAAGGAGGGACGGCTGAAAGACATTCCCGAAGTCATTTTCAAAAACATGGTGCAGGGAGCCATGAAAGAGTTCCTTTCCAGCGGCGACCTGGAAAAGGGACAAGTCACCTATGAGGAAGCCCTGGAGCAAATGATCCAGGTCCTGTTCCGAGGATTGGAGAAAGCATGAATGTGAGAGAGAGAATATATTTAAATAGTGGCTGGCTGTTTGACCATGTCTGGCGCCCGGAGATGGCCCAGATGGCGTGCATGGAGGACAACCTGAAAAGGGTGCGCCTTCCCCATACCAACCGGGAGATCCCGTTAAACTATGGCAATGAGGAGGATTACCAGGAGGTCTGCGGCTACCGCCGGCACCTTAATGCCGACAAGGCCTGGGAAGGAAAAAAAGTCACGGTGACATTCGAGGGCGCCGCCCACGAGGCGACGCTGTTTGTCAACGGGAAGCGCATCCTGATCCACCGCTGCGGCTATACGGCCTTTTCCGCCGACATCCAGGACTATCTGGTATACGGCGGGGACAATATCCTCTGCGTAAGGCTTGATACCCGGGAAACTCTGGACGTTCCCCCTTTTGGCAATGTCATCGACTATCTGACCTTCGGCGGGCTTTACCGGGAGGTGTATCTGGAGATCCATGAAAAGATCAGCCTGGAGGATGTCTTCTGCATGAGCGAGGCCATAGAAGGGGACAGAGCCCGCATGTTTGCCCTTGTGACATGCGGCGGCAAGAAGGATGTCCTGCCCGAGGGCCTGTCGCTCCATGTGGAAGGGTCTCTCTCGGATACTGCCTTTAACCGCGGCCACGCCGTAAAGCGCGAGGAAAACCTCTGTTTCTTCCGCGACTATCTCGACATAAAAGGACACCGGATGCGTTTCCACATCCCGGTCACCGGCTTCAAGCTGTGGTCGCCGGAGGAGCCCTACCTTTACGATATCACGTTCAGCCTCTGGCAGGACCGCACCCTCCTCGACCGCCGCACGGTGCGCATGGGCTTCCGGGAAGCGGTCTTTATGGAAGAAGGCTTTTTCCTCAACGGAAGGCCCTATAAGATCCGCGGCCTTGACCGGCACCAGATGTACCCGTATGTGGGCTATGCCATGCCGGCCTCCATCCAGAAGACGGACGCGGATATCATGAAGTACGAGCTTGCCCTGAACGCGGTGCGCACCTCTCACTATCCCCAGTCCCACCATTTCATCGACCGGTGCGACGAGATCGGCCTTCTGGTCTTTATGGAGTTCCCGGGCTGGCAGCACATCGGGGGGGCATCCTGGCAGAAGCAGGCGGAGCAGAACGTGCGGGAGATGATCCGGCAGTACCGGAACCATACCTCCATCATCCTGTGGGGCGTCCGCATCAATGAGTCGCCGGATAACGACGCCCTTTATACGAACACCAACAAGATCGCCCATGCCCTGGACCCCTTCCGCCCCACCGGCGGCGTTCGGAACTTTGCGAAGAGCAGCTTCCTTGAGGATGTCTATACCTATAATGACTTCGTCCATAACGGCACGAACCAGGGGGCGGAGCCCAAGAGCAAGATCACGTCCGATATGTCGAAGGCTTACCTGGTGACGGAATACTGCGGCCATATGTACCCCACCAAGCCTTATGACGACGAGCCCCACCGCATCAGCCACGCCCGCCGCCATGCCACGGTCCTCAACGCCGTGAACCAGGAATATAACATTGCCGGAAGCTTTGGGTGGTGCTTTGCGGACTATAATACGCACCACGAGTTCGGCTCCGGTGACGGCGTGTGCTACCACGGCGTCATGGACATGTTCCGGAATCCCAAGCTGGCGGCCTATGTCTACAAGAGCCAGAGGGACCCGGAGGAGGGCGCCGTGCTGAAAGTGGGCTCGACCATGGATATCGGCGATTACCCGGCCGGATGCCTGTCCGAGGTGGATATCTACACCAACGCGGACGAGGTGGTCTTCTATAAGGATGACGAGGCCATCATTTCCGTAAAGGCGGCGGATTCGCCCTATACCCATCTGGCCCATGGGCCGATCGTGATGGACGATTTTGTCGGCAACCAGCTGGTCGCAAAGGAAGGCATGACGGAAAACCGGGCCAGGGATGTGAAGGAGCTGTTTAAGGCGATCAGCCGCTACGGCGTGGACAATATTCCCTTGAAGGAGAGGATGAAGGCCTTCCGGCTGGTGACCTTTGGGGACATGACCTTTGATGAAGGTGTCCGGCTTTTTGGAAAGTATGTGGCAAACTGGGGCGGCAAGCGCCCGTCCTACCGGTTTGAGGCCAGGGTGGATAATAAGACCGTGGCGGTCGTCAAGCGCGAGCCGGTGAAGAGCATCCATCTGAGGGCGATCACGGATACGGTGTCGCCGCTGGTGGAAGGGAACAGCTATGATGTCCGGGCCGTAAGGCTGCGGATGGAGGACCAGAACGGGAACGTGCTGCCCTACTACCAGGAGCCGGTGAAGATACGCCTGTCCGGGGTGGGGACGCTCATCGGGCCGGATGTCATAAGTCTTAAGGGCGGCATGGGCGGCTTTTATATCAAGACGGCCGTGCAGGCCGGCAGCATCCATGTGACACTTGGGGGAAGCGGGTTTGAGCCGGTGTCGCTCTCCTTCACGGTGATCTGCCGATAGGTTTTGCAGGGGGGAGTGCCCCCTGCTACCCCCTCCGAGGTTGTTAAGTTCTTTATTTTACGCTTACCTGCCGGTAGGCGCAGGGGAGGGGGGCCGCTCAAAGCTCTCGAAGTCCGCGTCCCTCTCCCCTGCACCCCTCCCCCCAGGGGCACGCCAATTGGTTGTGAGGGAGAGATACTTGGGAGTGGATTTGGAAAAAATGTTTTTTGTCAAGAAAAAATACTTGACAGGGGTCGGGAAATGCGATAATATACAGCAAGTGCCGAGAACGGCGCTGTTCTGCTTGTTAAAAAGAGTTATCCGAGAGGATGAGTTGTTTTGGAAGGGTTTGTCAAGCAGGCTTTGTTGTATGATTTTTATGGCGAGCTTTTGACGGACAGGCAGAAGCAGGTTTATGAGAGCGTGGTTATCGATGACTGCTCGCTGAGTGAGGCTGCTGAGGAGCTGGGTATCAGCCGGCAGGGCGTGCACGATATGGTCCGGCGCTGTACAAATACTCTGGAAGAGTATGAGAAAAAGCTGGGGCTTGTGGAGAAGTTTCTTAAAATAAAGGAGGAGCTTTTACGCATCCAGTCGTTGGCTGCCTGTGCCAAAAGCCCTGATCCCGGCCTTGAGGGGTGCCTTAAGGAAATTGAGGGGATCTCGGGGCGGATCTTGGATGAGCTGTAGGTTCCTTATATATTGTAAGGGCGCGGCTTCTGATGTTTATGGGAAACGGATAAAACGATTCTTGTTTTCATTCGTTTCCTGCGCCGAATTTTCGCCGCTTTAGCGGCCGTTTCCGCTGAAAATTCGAGCGCATACTATAATAAAGGAGTTTTAATTTATGGCATTTGAAAGCCTGACAAGCAAACTCCAGAATGTTTTTAAGCGTCTTAGAGGTAAGGGGCTTTTGACCGAGGAGGATGTCAAGTCCGCCATGAAGGAAGTCAAGATGGCTCTCCTGGAGGCGGATGTCAATTTTAAAGTCGTTAAGCAGTTTGTCAAGAGCGTGCAGGAGCGCGCGGTCGGGCAGGATGTGCTGCATGGGCTTAACCCGGGGCAGATGGTCATCAAGATCGTCAATGAAGAGATGGTCAGCCTTATGGGCGGAACGCCCGTCGAGCTCCCCTTAAAATCCGGGAGCGAGATGACGGTGATCATGCTGGCGGGCCTTCAGGGCGCCGGCAAGACGACGACGGCGGCTAAGATGGCCGGGCAGTTGAAATCCAAGGGGCGCCACCCCCTGCTGGTGGCATGCGATGTCTACCGGCCCGCGGCTATCAAGCAGCTGCAGGTCAACGGCGAGCGGCAGGGCGTGGAAGTCTTTGCCATGGGCGACAAGAATAAGCCCGCGGATATTGCGAAGGCGGCCATCCTTCACGCGAAGGCGCATCAGCAGAACGTGGTCATCCTGGATACGGCCGGCCGGCTGCATGTGGACGAGGCCATGATGCAGGAGCTTAAGGACATTAAGGCAGCGGTTCCCGTGGATGCCACCCTGCTCACGGTGGATGCCATGACCGGCCAGGACGCGGTGAATGTAGCCAAGACCTTTGCGGACGAGGCCGGCATTGACGGCGTTATCCTGACCAAGCTGGATGGCGATACCAGGGGCGGCGCGGCCCTTTCCATAAAGGCCGTCACAGGCAAGCCCATCTACTTTGTCGGCATGGGCGAGAAGCTTGGCGACCTGGAGCCCTTCTATCCGGACCGCATGGCTTCCCGGATCCTGGGCATGGGCGATGTGCTGAGTCTTATTGACAAGCTTGGGTCCGCCATGGACGAAGACGGCATGGAGGACATGAAAAAGCGCCTGAAGAAGAAGGAGTTTGACTTTAACGACTTTCTTCTCAGCATGGACCAGATGAAAAAGGCCGGGGGCCTAAGCTCCATCCTGGGCATGATCCCGGGGCTTGGATCTAAGGCAGCGGATATCGAGGGCATGGTGGATGAGTCGGCCATGGCCAGGACGCGGGCCATCATCCTTTCCATGACGCCAAAGGAGCGCAGCAATCCCCAGCTTCTCAACGTATCCCGAAAAAACCGCATCGCCAAGGGCGCGGGTGTGGATATCTCCGAGGTCAACAAGCTGGTCAAGCAGTACGAGCAGAGCCGCAAGATGATGAAGCAGTTCCCCGCTTCCGGAAAAGGAATGGGCGGCTTTGGCGGCCTGGGAAAGCTGGGCGGCTTAAAGCTTCCGTTTTAACAGTACATCTGATAAAGGAAACTCTCATGTGGTTTAGGTTCCGAAGACAGTGGAACACGGGGCTGCATGCGTGGCCGGTGTCTTACAGGCGCCGCATATATAATAATTATTTCATAAATGGAGGAAAAATGTTATGGCAGTTAAGATCAGATTGAGAAGAATGGGCAAGAAGAAATCCGCATACTACAGGATCGTTGTGGCGGATTCCCACATGAAGCGCGATGGCAGGGCTATCGAGGAGATCGGCACCTATGATCCCAACACCGAGCCCAGCACCTTCAAGGTAGACGAAGAAGCCGCCAAGAAGTGGCTTAACGTCGGCGCTCAGCCCACTGAGACTGTCTCCAGGATCTTCAAGCTTGCCGGCATTGAAAAATAATGGGGCATACCTGTCCCGCCTTATGCGGGGAGAAATGTTGTCCCCGCGCTCTGCCCGGGTAGGGAAAGTACCCGCCGGGAAGCCTTTGGCCTGCCGGCCAAGCCATGGAGGGTAAATATGAAGGATTTGGTTGAAGTCATTGCTAAATCGCTTGTCGATCATCCGGATGAGGTGGTTGTCACAGAAACAGAAAAAGAGGATGCCATCGTCGTCGTGCTTAAGGTCCTTCCGGAAGATATGGGCAAGGTCATAGGCCGCCAGGGCCGTATCGCGAAGGCCATCCGTACTGTTGTCAAGGCAGGCGCTTCAAAGACGACCAAAAAGGTTATCGTGGATATCATGTGAGAGGGAAACGCCCGGTTCCCGGCAACGGGGCAGGGCAGCGTGTCTTCTACAGCGGAAATATAAGCAGAGGCTTTTATTAAGGCCTCTGCTTTTTTATGGCAGGGGCGCCAAGTGGAACCTGTCACCTGACGGTGACTGGCGCCCCGCCGTGGGCAGAGGGAGAATATGTCCCCCTCTGCCCTATTGGCAGGGGTTAGAGGGAGGATACGCCTCCCTTTGACGTATTCGCAGGCCCGCGCAGAGAAAAAATTCCGGCCAAACGCGGGCGGGATTTCTCCGGTTTGATATTTTCAGATAAGGAGTGACTATGGAAGATTTTCTGAAGGTGGGGGTTGTGACGACAACCCATGGCGTCAGGGGCGAGGTGAAGGTTTTTCCGACGACAGATGACCCCGAACGCTTTGAGGACCTTTCTTACGTTTTGCTTGACCAGGGAAATACGAAAAAAGAGCTTTCCATCGCCCAGGTCAAATATTTTAAAAATCTGGTGATCCTGAAATTTGAGGGGCTGGACAACGTGGACGATGTCGTATCCTTCCGGGGAAAGGATCTCTATATCCGCCGGGAGGACGGCGCGCCTCTTGACAAGGACGAGTATTACATTGCCGATCTTCTCGGGATGAGCGTCTTTCTGGAGGACGGCAGAGCCTATGGCACCCTTAAGGACGTGATGGAGACGGGGGCGAACGATGTCTATGTCATAAACAAGCCGGACGGAAAGGAAGTCCTGGTGCCGGCCATCCACGACTGCATCCTCTCCGTGGATGTGGAGAAGGGGAGCATGGTCATCCGCCTTCTGCCGGGTCTTGACGACGATGAGAAAAAAGAAGGTGGCCAGGTATGAATTTCCATGTCATGACCCTGTTCCCCGAGCTCATCGAGACCGGCATGAACAGCAGCATCATCGGCCGGGCCATTGAGGCGGGGCTTATCCGCGTAAACGCGGTCAACATACGGGATTTCGCCTTCAATAAGCACCAGAAGGTGGACGACTACCCTTACGGCGGCGGGGCCGGGATGCTCATGCAGCCGGAGCCGGTATATCTCTGCTGGGAGCATATCACAAAAGCACTGGAAAAAAAGCCGAGGACCATCTATCTTAGCCCCCTGGGAAAAACCTTTAACCAGGAGATGGCCAGGGAGCTTGCCCGGGAGGAGGAGCTCATCTTTCTCTGCGGCCACTACGAGGGGATCGACGAGCGGGTCCTGGAGGAGATCGTGACCGACCAGGTGTCCATCGGCGATTATGTCCTGACCGGCGGCGAGCTGCCTGCCATGGTGATGATGGACGCCATCGCCCGCATGGTGCCCGGGGTCCTGACCAATGAGGAATCCGGCGTGCAGGAATCCTTCTCCGGGAGCCTTCTCGAATATCCCCAGTATTCCCGCCCCCAGGTCTGGCACGGCCGGGAAGTCCCGCCGGTGCTGATCTCAGGCCATCACGGGAATGTGGATGCCTGGCGCCGGCAGCAGTCCATCGAGCGGACCGCCCGCTTCCGCCCGGACCTTTTAAAACACGCCGACCTCACCAACAAAGAGTGGAATTACGTCCGGATGCTTAGAAAGAGCTGGAAAGAGGAAGCCGAAAAAGCCGCGGCAAAAGAAGCCGGCCAAAACGGTGAAGGAGATGAGGCAGCGGAAGCCATGGAGGAAAAAACGGCCAAAGCTGTGGAATGAAGGAGAGATTAGAAGTTTGAATACATCGGATTTTTATTATGACCTGCCAACGGAGCTGATCGCCCAGGACCCGCTGGAGGACAGGAGCGCCTCGCGCCTGATGGTGCTGGATAAAGAAACCGGCGAGATTACGCACCGCCACTTTACGGACATCTTAGAGTACCTTACGCCGGGCGACTGCCTGGTCATCAACGACACCAAAGTCATTCCCGCCAGGCTCTACGGCGTCAAGGAGGGCACCGGCGCCCTGTGCGAGGTGCTGCTCCTTAAGCGCGAGGACAAGGATACCTGGGAGTGCCTGGTGCGCCCCGGAAAGAAGCTGCGCGCCGGCGCCCGCCTGAGCTTTGGCGGCCACGAGGGAGAGCCTATCCTGACCGGGGAGATCACGGATGTCCTTCCCGACGGAAACCGCCATATCCGCTTTACCTACGAGGGCATTTTTGAGGAGATTCTGGACCAGCTGGGTGAGATGCCCCTTCCGCCCTACATCACGCACAAGTTGAAGGACAAGGACCGCTACCAGACCGTCTACGCCAAGAACAGCGGTTCCGCCGCCGCCCCCACCGCCGGCCTCCACTTCACAAAGGAACTTCTTTCCAAGGTGGAGCAGATGGGCGTCGTCATCGCCCATGTGACCCTTCACGTGGGCCTTGGCACCTTCCGCCCGGTCAAGGTCGAGAATGTCGAAGAGCATCACATGCATTCCGAATACTACGTCGTCGAGCCCTCCGAGGCGGAAAAGATCAATGCGGCAAAGGCAAACGGACACCGCGTCATCTGCGTCGGCACCACAAGCTGCCGGACCCTGGAATCGGCATCCCAGCCCGACGGAACCTTAAAGCCCGGCAGCGGCTGGACCGACATCTTCATCTATCCCGGCTACCGCTTCAAGGTCCTGGACAGTCTCATCACCAACTTCCATCTCCCCGAGTCGACCCTCCTCATGCTGGTCAGCGCCCTGGCCGGCCGCGAGCACATCCTCGCCGCATATGAGAGCGCAGTGAAGGAGAGGTACCGCTTTTTTTCCTTTGGAGATGCGATGCTGATCAGATAGGTCTCGACTGAAAATCACGAGCAGAACAAATATCTGCCTGTGTCATGTAAAGATACATTTGGGGGTAAGGGGGCTGGCCATATGAGTTTTACGGTAGGGATTGGTGAAGCAGATTTTGCAGTGCTCCGCAAAGAAAATGCCTATTATGTGGATAAAACAGAAATTATTTATGAGCTTGTACACGATACAAAAAACAAGGTAACCCTTTTTACCAGGCCACGCAGGTTTGGAAAAACGCTTATGATGAGTATGATGGAAAACTTCTTCAGTATACGGAAGGCTAGCAAGAGTATATTTGAAGGGCTTTCCATAACAGAACACAGAGAATTCTGCAAGGAATGGATGAATCAATATCCGGTGTTGTTTGTTTCTTTCAAGGATGTTGAAGCAGAAGAATTCTCTGATGCCTACGATATGCTAGGTGTCAGGCTTGCGGATGTCTGTAAAGACCTTGCAGATGTCATTGATACGGATGCGGTAGATGAAGATGACAGGGAGGCATTTCGCAGACTGAAAGCTGAATCAGGGAAAAAATCTGATGTAAAAAATTCCTTAAAAATGCTCATGCGCATGATGAATGCCGTCTATGGCAAAAGAGTTATTCTCTTGATTGATGAGTACGATGTCCCTCTTGCGAAGGCGAGTGAAAAGGATACATCAAAAAACGGTTACTATTCCAAGATGCTTGATGTTATCAAGGGAATTATGAGTACCGCCCTTAAAGATAATGAGTTTCTTCAATTTGCCGTGACTACGGGATGTCTTCGTATCGCAAAGGAGAGTATTTTTACAGGCACCAACAATTTTGCCTCATACTCTGTTCTTGACGAAAGGTTCAGTAAATATTTCGGCTTTTTGGAAAATGAGGTGAAAGCGATGCTTGAGGCTGCGGATAGGGAAGAAGCAGCCGAAGAAATCAAGGAATGGTATGATGGATATGTGTTTGGAAATTCCTATTTGTACTGTCCATGGGATGTTATCAATCATATATCGGCACTGAGGTACAAAAGGACGGCAAAACCAAAGAATTATTGGAAAAACACCAGCCATAATGGAATCCTGCTTACTTTTGTGAAGCACACGGATTTTGATGTTGCCGGTAAATTTGAAAAACTGCTAAACGCAGGAACTATTGTTCAGACAATATCTGATGAATTAACTTATGACACTCTTCATTCCACCGAGGATAATCTATGGAGTGTTCTTTTAATGACGGGCTATGTCACAAAGGCTGATCCTGATGAAGATGGAGATACAGTTTCCCTAAAGATACCCAACAAAGAGATTGCATCTATTTTTCAGGATTCCGTTGCAAGATATTTCACGGATACGGTAAACTCCGATACCATACAGAACCTGCTGGAAGCGCTGTGGGAAAAGGACGAAATAAGATCCGGAGAAATACTATCCGGTTTGTTATGGGATACGATCAGTTATAATGATTATCATGAGGACTATTATCATGCATTCCTTGCAGGTGTCTTTGTTGGAAGAGGATATGAAGTGGAATCCAATAAAGAGAAAGGTCTCGGCAGACCGGATATATTTCTGAAAGATAGAAAAAACAGAAGGGCTATCATTATAGAGGCAAAAAAAGCTGACAAGGAATCCGATCTGGGCAAGGATTGTGATAAGGCGATAAAGCAGATCGTTGATGAGAAGTATGCTGAAGGTCTTTACGGTTATGAGCAGATACTTTGCTATGGAATAGCTTTCTTCCAGAAACAGGCGAAGGTAAAGCTGCTAACCAAGAGCGTACCAATCTCTTTCCAAATGGCGTGAATATAGTTTCTTGCCGTATCGCGGGCGAGAAGAACGTCTGCAATATAGTTTCTCAGTTCAACCAGATCATCTTCGGCGTCTGGAGTAATGATGATTTTGTATGAGTCCATCAATAGAAGACAGGGGTCAGGCACTTTGCGAAATGTTTCACAAAGTGCCTGACCCCATGAACTATTTTCAAGTACCTTGACAAATAGCGATCTATCTGCCAGGAGAAAAAGTCAGCAAAGCCGGCAGAAACCGGGAAAGCTTACTGGACCGTGATCTTGCTCTCGAGAGTGCCGATGCCAATGGTATGGGTGCCAGGCTCAGCTATGGAGGCTGTGAATTCGATCACGCGGAACTGGCCGTCATTTACTGCCATGAAGATCTCGTCCGAAACCTCTCCATCGATGGTGAGCTGCGCGGTGGTGGTGGCGGCATCGCCGTCATTGCGGATGACGGTGGCTGCGGTAAAGCTTTCACCGGCACCGACCGTGGACGGGACAACGAGGGTATCGTAGACAAAGGCGGGCTCATTGCCATACTCCATGCCAAAGCGAATGGTATAGAGTGGGTCGCCCCAGTTATCGGGAAGGTCAACGGTCGGGTTCAGGCGGACCATCTCCATCATAAGCAGACGGTCTTTAATGGACGCGCCAGTATCGTTGGCCAGGTCATTCCACTGCTCGGCGTACTGCTCGCTGCTACGGGCAATCTCTTTTACCAGGGCGCCTGTGGGCTCGCTAATTCCAAAGAGGATATCGGAGAGAACCCAGGGAGCGGTGACCTGAAGCATGTTGGGCAGGGAAGCACCGTGAGACGGCGTGGTCTTGTATGTCAGGTACAGGACAGCCGCGGAGCTTTCGACGAGGTCGGCGGTGGGCTCCATGGTATCAAAGATGAAGACGATAGGCTTTCCGGAGGATACGGCTTCATCAATAGAAGCGATAAGAGCAGCCGTCGTCTCGATGGGATTTCCCCAGCGATCTTCCGTGGCGAGCGTAGAGCAGCGGATGATGATAACCTCGGCTTCGTCGATCGTATCGGCGACAATGCCGCCGCATTCGGCAAAGGCCTCTTTTCCAAGGTCACAGGCGATGACATTGTCGCCGGTGATATAAGCCTTTACGCCGGCCTTAAGCGGAAGGATGTTGTCATCGTTCTTAAGAAGGACAGCGGACTCTGCAGCCAGTCTGTGTTCAAGGGCAACGACTTCCTGATTGCGGGCTCTCTCCAGATCTTTATTATTGGTGATCTCCCACGGAGCATCAAGGTACTCCTGGCTGCAGCAAAGGGCTTCTGCGGCATCGACATCGACATAGGGGTTCTCAAACAGGCCCTGGTTAAACTTGGTGCGGAGAATACGGCGGGCGGCACGGTCGATGAGGGCGATGTCGCATTTGCCGTTATTGATCTCCTCGATCAGGGTGTCCGGCCAGTTGGAGATATCTCTGGGGCTTGAGGTGTCAAGGCCGGGCTGTACGGAGACCGCGCCAAACTGGTCGACGCCGTTCTCAAGCATCATGACATAGAGCTCGCCGCAGGAGAGGGTGGATAGGTCAATGCCATCGGCGGTGATACCGCTCATGCTGCCGCGGCCGACAGGCCCCCAGTCGGTCAGGATCGCGCCGTCATAGCCAAGGACGTTGCGGAGGTAGTCCATGGTTTCTTTGTCATAGTCAACGCGGACCGTGTTGCTCAGGCCGCTTCCTGTGTTGGTCATCAGCCAGCTGGGATTGGCCTCGATGGTCGCTTTCCACGGAACCATCCAGTTATCGACCATCTGGGCGACGCTTCGGGCGGCGCCGAAGGACAGGCCGGGATTGCCGCGCGCGATGAAGTGCTTGACGCAGTCGCCATAGCCAAGGCCTTCGATGGTGGAGGTCTCAAGAGCGGACATTTCGGCGACGTAGTTGGGATCCTCGCCGAAGTAGCTGGTCAGCTCCATGCCCATGGCGCCCATGGTGAACTGATAGCCAACAGCGAGGTTTTCCAGGGTGTACCGGGCCCAGAGCTCGGCAGAAAGCTCCCGGTCATAAGTGGTGCCAAAAGCGGTCTGCGGCTTGTCAACATAGCTGCCCCATGAGTTGTATTCCCGGTTGCAGGAGAAGGTGAGCGGGATGCCGAGACGGCTGCCCTCGGCAACTTCCTGGGCCTTATTGTGGTATTCGGCGATTTCACGGGGGGTACCGGTGGCATCGTCGAGGAAAGAATTGATGTTGTAGACGTTGACGTAATACCAGATAGAATAGCCGTCCGGATATCTGCCGTTCAGGACATTAGCCTCGAAGGGACAATCCTGTTCATAGATGAACTGGTCGTCCATGGGGTAGGTCGGTGAGAACTGGCCGGCAGTCATGCAGTGGAAGAGGATGCCGACCTTTTCTTCCAGAGTCAGTTGGTTGTCCAGAAGGTCCGTGATACGATCTTCCGTATCCAGACGCCAGTCTTCATAGGCGTCCAGCTCGCCGTTGGCGTTCAGATCTTTAAACTGCAGGCCATCAACCTCGATGATCTCTTTGGCACGGGCGTCAAGAGGAATCTGGGCAACGGCAGCTTCTCCGGAAGCGAAAGCCGGAGAGGCACATGCCAGGATCATGGTAGAAACGAGGCCTAAGGCAAGGCCTTTTCTTATCTTAGACATAGAGGGCTCCTTTCTTTTTTTGTTGTTTCTTTGGACAGGTTTTTCTATAGATGCCGGCTTTAGCACTGATCGAAAGCAACACAGAGTCTGAGCTGGCGCGATTCAGACGTAAACGCGCGGCCAGGCTCTGGCAAGATCAGCTGTCGGCAGCATAGACGTTGGCGGAGGCTTCTACCCTGAGATGGGCGGCAGAAGCGTCTGCGTCTTCCCCATTTTTAGCGGAAGATGCACTTTCAGAAGCTTTTACGGAGTTTTCTTCTGAGGATTTTGGGGTTCCTTCCGGCGCGGCATTTTCTGAAACGTTATTTTCGCCTTCCGTGGTTTTCGGCGGCAGGGTATAGACATCTTCCCATTCTCCGGCTTCATTCTGGCGCTGGAGAGCCAGGATAAAGGCTGTCTTGCCGGTTTGGACGCCGGTCAGGACGACACTGTCTCCATACACGTCGGCCCGGGCAACGGCGCCGTTGATCTCGGCGACGAAAAACCGTTCCTTTTCCGATAGCGGCCGCTCCTCACCGTTTTCCCGGATCGCAGGTTTAAAGGAAAGGCTCCCGTCTACATAAACATTAAACTTCTCGGCCATGATGAGTTCGATAACAGAAGCGGTTTCGTTTTCAGCCCCGGTTTCGTTTTCGGGAGCCGCCTGTTCGGATGATGCTTCTTCAGAGATAATGGCTTCTTCCGGACTGGATGCTCCCGGGGCGGACGCCGCTACGGCGCAGGACAATGAAAACAGGAGCGCCATTGTCCCAAAAAGATACAGACTTTTTTTCAAGCAGATCCTCCTTTCTCTTTTCCATCACTTTGATGGCATAACATGTTGACACTCTTGCTTCGCTTTTCACTATGCGCTCCGGTCATCCGGAAAGCAAGAAACATTAAATAATGAAAGTGAAGAGCCCTGCAAAAGCGATTATTTCTGCCAAATGTCATTTTTTTCCATCAAAAAGGTCGGATTTTGCCAAGAATACGTTCATTCTATTCTTGTTGACTTTGCTTTTCAAAAGTTTTATAGTAAAATATAACAAAAAAGACAGCCTATCCCGAAAAATATATGTGAGAAGCGTTACTTTTCCGGTTAATGCTGAGGAGATGGATTATGGCAGATAAGATAAAGGTCCGCTTACAATCTAGATATTTTAGTGCCTTATGGCTGGGATTTGCCCTGATCATCAGTGCATGCAGCATAGTCTTTATGTTTGCAATGCTCCATTCAGAAAAGGAAGCCGAGGAAGCTCTCCATATGAGCTACAGCCGTCTTTTGGTTGATGAAGCCCTTGATGTCCGCAAGTATGTGGAAGGGTTCTATCGTCTGGGAGAGACCTACGGGCAGCAGAAGTCCCTTTTAAGCCTGGCCGCATCGCCGCCAGGCATGAGAAATGAGGTGGCGATACAGTCTGCGCTTAAGGAAGCCAACAGTAATTACAGTTGGAACGCGGCTTATCCCTATAAGCAGGTGGCTTTTCTTTATCTGAGAACTTCTGGGCTGCTACTGGATGTCGTGCCGCAGAAATATTTCGTCAATGCCCAGGATGTTCTGCCTATGCTTGAAATGTCGGTATCGTCTTTCACCCGTCTTCTTGACGCGGGAGAGGACGCAGTCGTAGACACGATCTGGGATGGGACCATGGCTAACCGGAGGCTTATGCTGGCCCAGGAGATAACCAGGAATATTGTCTTTATCACCGGTATCAGCGACAGCCATATCATGGACATGATGGAAACCTCTCAGCTGCCTGATGGTGCGCAGGTTATGCTGCTGACGCAGGGCGGGCAGGACATCACTTATGCCAATGATAATACGGCCCCCATACCCTGTCCCTATGCCTGGGAGGACCTCCCATCCCTTCCCGAAATCGGGCAGCAGGCTCTTGGAGGCCGCTCCTTTTATGTCTACCACTCTTCCCTGATGGATGGCGATCTTCAGCAGGTGGCCCTGATCCCGGCTGATGCCTTTTCGCAGGCTTCTATGCGGGGATATTTTCCGGTCATTGCCCTTTTGTTTATGGCCGGAGTTCCTTTGAGTTTTATCCTGGCTTGGCTTTTGTCTCTGCCTGTCCAGAAGGTAGCTGACCGGGCCAGGCGCCTGTCTCCCTGTAAGACGCCGGGAAAGTGGGGCGAGATCTCGCTGGTTGAAAATGCCATGGAATGGCTGGAAGAGCAGAAAAATCTTTATCAGGACAGGCTGGCAGATAAAGAAGGGGAGCTTAAAAAGATTTATTTTTTACGAACATTAAAGGGAGAGATCACGTTGAAGGACGCCTTTATCTCTCTATGCCGGGAAAGTGGATTTGAAAGCGGTGCCGGAAAGAGGCTGGTGCTTTTTTCGCTTCGCATGGACGACAGGCAGGAGGCGGGGAATACCGGGGAAATCCTTCAGGATTACCTGAAGCTGGAGAAGAAAAAAATGGCGGGAGAGAAGCTTCTTAGCACGTTCCCTCATATCATGGCCATGGACGGCCGGCAAATCCTGGGGCTTTTGGAAATTTCGGCGGATGAAGGGGCAGAGGATGATGCCTCGGCCGACAAAACGGATGAGACCGTGCGCAGCCTTCTGTCGCCTCTTCAGGAAACGGAAGCTGGCGATGAATCCCTGACCTGCTCTCTTTTGATCTCCCGTTCCTTTTTAAGCTTTGATGACCTGCCTTATTCCTACAGCCAGCTGATGGAACTCATCCAGGATATGGCATGGACGGGAGATTATGATACTATCCGTTTGTATGACGATTTCCAGAAGGATAACGCAAGAGGCAAAGATGTGCCGGATTATCTGCCGGAGGCGGCAAGAGTGTCTTCTCTTATCCGGGAGGGGGCGTTTAAGTCGGCGGCAAAGGGAGTACGGCTGCTTTCAGGAGCACTGGCTTTGGGAGGACAGCATTTTTATAAGGGGGTTCCGCTGGAGACTTCCTGTCTTATGGCCGTTTTATCGGATGAGATGGATAAGCGGTGCCAGGCAGAGAATGACGATTTTTGCGTGGCGTATGCGGCTCTGGGCATGGAAAAACTATTTAAAAAGGAGCCGTCTCCGGCAGTTCTTCTGCATATCGCGGAAGGACTGGAAGGACTGGCTCCCTATGCGATGGAAACCGGCGCGGTTAATTCGTCATGTATTGATAAGGCAGTAGATTATATTCGTTCTCATTTTACAGACCCAGGTCTTAGCGCGGCAGAGTGCGCGGAAGTAGCCGGCATGCCGGCATCGACCTTTTCCAAAGCTTTCCGGCAGACAATGGATGTTTCCTATCTGGAATATGTCCACCGGATGAGGATTGAAAAGGCTAAGGAATGGCTCAGGGAGGGAAAATTAAGCCTTCAGGAGGTGGCGGAAAAATCGGGATACAGCAGTACGGTGACGATGAACCGGGCTTTTAAGAGGTATGAAAATACTACGCCAGGGCGTGCGGGGGAGAAACTGAGGTCTCAGATATAGGTAGCAGGTTATCCATCCAGGATTATCGGGAACCAAGGGAGAGAAAGAGGGTGTGCATGTTTAGAAAATGAATTTTGCTTGGTTTTTAGCCCTAAATCCTGAGACACAGGATGCAGAGGCCAAGGGAAATATTATTAAAAGACAGGGGTCAGGCACTTTGCAAAATGTTTCACAAAGTGCCTGACCCCATGAACTAAGCTCATCAAGCGAATGATAAGGCTGTAATGCAAGCATACGGAATGCCTATCAAGGAAACGGACGAAAACGCTTGTGTTGCCTGGCTAATGCGGCTGTATCAAGAGAAGGTTGGAAATGGGAATGATGTCAAAAAAAGGTGAAAAGCTGAAAGCCCTGTCAAAATTAAACAATCGAATAGAATAATGGAAAAGAAAACAGCATAGCTTAAAAATGTGCTTTTTGATGTCCGCAAAAACGTACAGAGAAGTTCTAAAAAACGTGCGTTTACCCTGATACTATAATGACAGTGTGTTGACAAAAGATGGAAATACATCTATAATACCGTTGCGAAGGAGGTGTTATCATGGCTACCACGAACCTGAATATCAGAACCGATAAAGAAATCAAGGATCAGGCTGACAGGATTTTTTCCGAGCTGGGATTGAATATGACTACGGCGATCAATATGTTTCTCAGAACAACGATAAGAGAAAACGGGATTCCTTTTGCGCTGAAGCTTGATGTGCCGAATGAGGTGACAGCTGCAGCCATTGAGGAAGGAAGGCGTATTGCATCCGACAGTTCCGTAAAGGGCTATACCAGCATGGAAGAACTGAAGGCAGCCTTGGAAGCATGAAGTACGAGGTAAAGTTTACAAATCAGTTCAAGAAGGATCTTAAGCTGGCTAAAAAACAGAATAAAGATCTGGATAAGCTGTACGAGGTTGTTAGTATCCTTGCTGACGGAGGTACGCTGGAAGCAAGGTATCGAGATCATGATTTGTCCGGCAATTATAAAGGAACAAGAGAATGTCACATTGAACCGGATTGGCTTCTGGTATATGAAATCCGGAATGAAGTGCTTGTTCTTATGCTGTACCGCCTCGGAACGCATGCGGAGTTGTTTAAGAAATAAATGTCCGGATATGATGTATTATCAAACACCTGCGTAAAAAGACACGCAAGGCCGAAGAGTTGGAAGACAGAGGGCGAGTATAGAAAGCAGTCAAACGTTTTATTCGCTTTCTGCCAAAAAAAGGAGATGATCATTTGAAGCTGACAATGCTTGGAACCGGAAATGCGCTTGTGACAGAGTGCTATAATACCTGCTTCCTGATCGAGGACAAAGGCCAGGTCTTCATGGTTGACGGGGGAGGCGGCAATGCCGTCCTTCGCCAGATCAAATACGCCGGCTATAACTGGAAGGATATGCGCCATATATTTGTGACCCATAAGCATGTGGACCATATCATGGGAATCATCTGGATGGTCCGGATGATCACCCAGTACATGAAGCAGGGCGAATATGAGGGCGAGGCCTATATCTATTCGCACAGGGAGATCCTGGACCTGATTCGCGACATGGCGGGGAAGCTGCTGCAAAAGAAAACGACCGCATTTATTGACGACAGGCTCCACCTGGTCGAGGTCGCCGACGGGGAGACGCGGGATATCATCGGCCATAAGGTGACATTTTTTGATATCCAGTCCACAAAGGCGAAACAGTTTGGCTTCCGCATGGAAATGTCGGATGGAAAGATGCTGACCTGCTGCGGGGATGAACCGCTGACCGCTCCCCTGGAAACATATGCCGAAGGGAGCGAATGGATGCTGCACGAAGCCTTCTGCCTGCATTCCCAGGCGGACATCTTTAACCCCTACGAAAAGCATCATTCCACGGTAAAGGACGCCTGCGAGCTGGCCGAGCGGCTGGGCGTTAAAAACCTCCTCCTGTACCATACCGAGGACAGGAACCTGGCCAGCCGGAAAGAGCTGTACAGCGAAGAGGGCCGGAAATATTATCACGGCTCCCTGTGGATACCGGATGACCTGGAAGCTTTGGAACTATAGGAAATGCGCATAGCCTAGCGGGAGAGGAGAATCCAAATGATAACAGTCAATCTTTATTACAAAGGTGTCCATGGCGCGGCCAGGGCGTTTGCCGAAGAGATGGAAGATGCGGGGATCGCCGATGCCATCCGCGCGGAAGAAGGGAACCTTCGATACCAGTATTTCCAGCCCCTTGATGATGCGGAAACCATATTGCTCATCGACAGCTGGAAGGACCAGGCCGCCATCGACGCGCACCACGCCAGCCCCATGATGGCCCAGATAGCGGCGCTCCGGGAGAAGTACGACCTGCACATGAGCGTGGAGAGGTTTGTCAGCGAGGATATCGGGGTGGACGAGAGGTTCATCAGAAAATAGAAAAAGCCGACGTGTCATCGGGCAGGAGAGAGGATTTCTCTCCTGCCCGATGTGATATCATCAGCAGGGGTATAATGCAAAGAATACACGCCTCTTCTGTTCCCTGAAAAAGAATCTTTCCAGGAAGCGCCTGATGCGCTATAATATACCATATCTTATGGGAAAAGGGGAAAAACAGCATGCTTGGAATAGGAAAAAAACGGAAAGAGGATAAAGAAAGAGAAGAAAAGAGAGCCGCCGCGCTGTGGGATTCCATGCAGGAAGTAAAGGAGCTGGCCGCCAGGCTGGAGGGCCTTGTGCAGGCCGGGAGCGAACACGCCGAAGAGGCCATGAAGGAGCTACGGGAAACATCCGGCCGTCAGGCGGCTGTCCTTGGCGATATGCAGAAGGCTATCGGACGGCATGATATGGCGCAGGAGGAGATGCTGGATGAGTGGGACGAGCTCAGGGAGCAGATCCGCTCCTCCGACCGCCAGCCGGAGGTGGATGCCCTTCTTGGGCTCTGCGGCAGGTATGAGGAAGGCCTTCACCTGCTGCGGCAGGCCTTTTCGGGGAACAAGGATTGGGAAGACCAGATGGCGCTCCTTGACGCCTCCCTTTCTTCCGCCCGGCTGCGTGCCGGGCTGGTGGTTACGGGAAAAGCGGGGGAGATGGTGGACTATGACCTGCACGAGGTTATCTCGGTTACGGAGACGGACCAGCCCGAAAAAAACGGGACGGTAGAAACGACCTTTGCCCCGGGCTATGTTTACCAGGGAAAGGTAAAGAAAAAAGCCCGCGTAGGCGCTTACAGGCTCCGCGCATAACCGGAAGGGCTGAGTTACAGCTATATGCACAGGGCACGGAAAGCCTGCGGCACATGCGCAGGGCATGGAAGACGCATCTCACAGAATGGCAGGGCCATTTGAAAGGAGACATTATGAGCGAGACCATTATCGGCATTGACCTCGGGACCTCGACGACCGAGGCAGCCATATACCGGGACGGCAAAACGGAGATGATCCTTACCTTTGACAATAAAGCGATCGTGCCTTCCGTGGTCGGGATCGACGAAAGCGGAAACTGGGTCGTGGGAGAGCGGGCGAAGGCCCAGCTCCTTCTCTCCCCGGAAAAAACCGCGATGGAAGTGAAGCGCAAGATCGGAAAGGGCGAGGACATCATTCTGGGCGGCCAGCCCTATACGCCCGCAGCCCTCTCGGCTAAGATCCTGGAATATGTCCGGACATACGCAGGCCACTACCTTGGGGAAGAGGTCTCCCGCGCGGTGGTTTCCGTGCCGGCCTATTTTGACGATATCCAGAGGCACGAGACGCTTCTCTCCGGCACCATGGCCGGGTTCCAGGTGGAGCGGATCTTAAATGAGCCCACGGCGGCGGCCCTCTGCTACGGCCTGGACCACATGGACGAAGAGAGCCATGTCCTGGTGTACGACCTGGGCGGCGGCACCTTCGACGTGACACTTTTGGAAATGTTTGAGGGCATACTGGAGGTCAAGGCCAGCAGCGGGGATAACGAGCTGGGCGGAAAGGACTTTGACCAGAAGGTGATCGACTATCTGGTGAAGAAATTCCGGGACAGTTACGGCATTGACCTTAATGAGGACAGACATGCCATGGTCCGCATCCGGGACGAAGCGGAAGCGTGCAAGATCGCGCTTTCCACCGATGCCAGCTACCGCATACAGCTCCCCATGATCGCCAAAAAAGAAGGAAGGCCCCTGGCCATCGATGAGACGATCAGCGCGGAGCAGTTTAGGAGCCTCACAGCCGACCTGGTGGCGCGCACGCACCGCCCGATCGATGTCGTCCTCAGCGACGGGGGCATAACGCCATCCCAGATCGACCACATTATCCTGGTGGGCGGCTCCACACGCATGCCCATGATCGCGCAGGATATCGCATCCTACCTGGGAAAAGAGCCCTCGCGCGCGGTCGATCCGGACTATGCCGTCGCCCAGGGCGCAGCCATCATGGCGGCCATGATAGAAGGGAAGATAGACCCTGCAGAAGGCCTTGTCATGACGGATGTCAATCCTTATACGCTGGGCCTGCAGGTATTTGACGGGTTCTCCTATGACGTGATGAGCGTGGTCATTCCAAGAAATGTCACTATCCCGGTGGAAAAAACGCGGATATACAGGACATACGAGCATAATCAGCGCGAGGCGGATATCCGCGTCTACCAGGGAGAGAGCGAGATCGCCAGCAGTAATCATTTCCTCGGAGAGTTCCGCATAGGCGGCATTCCGCCAAAGAAGGCCGGAAAGGAGAAGATCCGTGTCACCTTCTCCTATGACATCAACGGGCTTTTGAATGTTTCGGCCGTCATTGAGAGCACCGGCCATGAGGCTTCCATCCAGATTAACATGAATGAAAGCGCGCCGGAAGATCCCTTCCGGGATGATGAGGAAATGGTCGATATTTCAAAATGGAAGGATGTTGAAGGCTCCGAGCCTTACCGGGCGATCATCCGGCGCACGGAGCGCCTGATCCGGCAGGGCAGGACATTCAAGGAAAAAGAGGTGACAGAAGCCGTCGACAGCCTCCAGGAAGTTGTTGACCTGTTGAAGCGGACTATAGTGCTTGAAGAATGGGAATCGGCGGAAAAGATAGAGGCAGAATTAAAGTCAGCCACCGATGTGATGGACAGCTTGATAAAGCTCATGTCTTAAAAAGAGTGCTGTTTTTCTGCGTGTGAAGAGTATCGCGCAGAAGAAAGGAGAAGCCATGGCCAGTGCATATGAGATCCTTGGCGTGCCGGAAGGCGCAAAGCCGCAGGAGGTGCGGAGCGCCTACGCCAGGCTTATAAGAGAGCATACGCCGGATAAGGACCCAAAAGGATTCCAGCGCCTGCGCAGGGCCTATGAGGAACTGAAAAACCGGGAGGAGAGCAGCGGGCCCGTTTTCCCGCCGTTTAGCCAGGAGGCGGAGAAAGCGCTTTCTGAACAGATCGAGGATTTTGAGCAGTACAGGCAATGGGAAAAGATGCGCGACACCGCCGAGGAGGCCGTATCGCATTTCCCGGAAAGCACCTACTTTTTATATAAGCTTATCCAGGCACAGATCAAGGCCGGCAACAGCGGGAAGGCGGTCAAAAACGCGGAAAGGCTCGCGGCCATGGAGGCGGGCAACGTCTATTTTACAGGCATCCTTGCCGAAGCTTACTATGAGAGGGGGTACCACGCCAAAGCCTGGAAGGCATTCCGGGAAGCCGGAGAAAAAGGGCTGCGCGATATCTCCTTTATCGCGAAATATGCGGAAGAATATAACGAGAAGCCGGAAGGGCGCATCCTGGAGCTTTCCTTTCTCCTGGAGGCGATGCAGAAGAAGACGAGCTGGAACAGAGATGAGCTCGGGAAGGGACTGTTCCTGGGCGACATGATCGTTCATGACTGGTCGCAATATTACTATAAGCGCAGGGATTTCCAGGAATATTTCGATGCCATTGTCCATTTTGTCGGCCAGAATGCCATAAACCTTGCCCGGAAGGTGGGCGAGGCCGCCGAACTGCTGGATCACGCCACATATCTTGTCTCCTCCGGAAACGGCAACGCCATCAAGGTATCCCAGGCTTTTGCCAGCCTTAAGAACGCAGCGTCAGACCAGGATGACCGTGATGATATTGAAGAGCGTGAAGGCAACTGCGTGTGGAAGCTGTTCAATGAGGATGAGGGGATAAAAAGGACCATAACCGAGCTCTGCAGATGCCAAGAGGCCCCAAAAAGCGTGCGGCACTATGCCGAGGTGGACGCGACTTTGTGCATCCTGTCCGAGTGGGAGGATTTTTGGAAAGCGCTGCCTTATGCCCGCAGGGAATACCCCATGCTTGTGGAACCGGTTAACGGCATAATAGAGCGGCTGCCGAAGGAAGATAAGGATATCGGCCTGATGAAGGAGGCCCTGGAGAGAGAACTGAAAACACTGACGGAGAGGGGCTACAGCGGAAGTTCGTATTACGAATGGTACCCGGAGGAACGCGAGAAGGCGCATGGCCGTCTTGTCGCGTCAGGCGGGGAGACCTATATCCGCCCTGGAAAAAAGATAGGCCGCAACGACCCGTGCCCATGCGGGAGCGGGAAAAAGTATAAGAATTGCTGCATGAACAAAAACGTTTGACTTATACTCGCGGATACAATAAAATAACATTTTTATACTCGCGAACGAATTTAGCTGCCGATTGCAATTCTGTGCCGCGGTATATGCAGTTACACTAGAATAATTGCCTCCGGCAATTATTAAGTGTAACTAGTATAATTCTGTGCCGCGGTATATGCAGAAGTACTAAGAAAATTACCGGTGGTAATTTTCAAGTACTTCTAGTATAAAAAGTGTTGTTTTATTGAGAACGCGAGTATATAATAAAAGCAGCAGATTGCCCCGGCCTCTTTACGGCCGGCGGCAAACGCATCTGACCACCGGAAAATGCGTGGCATGAACAGGCATCTTCCGCAGACCCCTTCCGCGGCCGGGGCTTATGGACCCGGGACAGCGGAAGCTTCTGCTGCCGCCCGCGGCAGACAACGAAAGGAGAAAAGATTAACATGGGATTCGTAGACGTACTTAAGCAGAGAGCCAAAAACAACATCAAGACCATCGTCCTCCCGGAGACCGAGGACAAGAGGACTCTGGAAGCCGCTGACAAGATCTTAAAGGAAGGCATCGCCAAGCTCGTTCTGATCGGCAACGTTGATACGGTTAAGAAGAGCGCGGCCGAGAGCGGCTTTGACATCAGCGGCGCGGCTATTGTCGACCCGGCCACCTATGAAAAGACCCAGGCTTACATCGACAAGCTGGTGGAGCTTCGTGCCAGCAAGGGCATGACCCCCGAGAAGGCTAAGGACATCCTCTTAAACCAGTACCTGTACTATGGCGTCATGATGGTAAAGATGGGCGATGCTGACGGTATGGTCTCCGGCGCCTGCCATTCTACGGCTGACACTCTGCGTCCCTGCCTCCAGATCCTGAAGACAGCCCCTGGCACCAAGCTTGTTTCCGCTTTCTTCCTTATCGTTGTCCCGGATTGCGAATACGGCGCAAACGGAGCCTTCGTCTTTGGCGATTCCGGCCTTGTGCAGGACCCCAACACCGAAGAGCTGGCCGCCATTGCCAAGTCCTCCGCCGAGTCCTTCCGCCTTCTGGTCCAGGAAGAGCCCGTTGTCGCCATGCTCAGCCATTCCACCAAGGGAAGTGCCAAGCATGCCCTGGTCGACAAGGTTGTGGAAGCTACCCGCATCGCCAAGGAACAGTATCCGGAGCTCAAGCTGGACGGCGAATTCCAGCTTGACGCCGCCATCGTTCCCTCTGTCGGCGCCTCCAAGGCTCCCGGCAGCGACGTTGCCGGCAAGGCCAACGTCCTCATCTTCCCGAACCTGGATGCCGGCAACATCGGCTACAAGCTGGCCCAGCGCCTGGCCAAGGCCGAGGCTTACGGCCCCATCACCCAGGGTATCGCCAAGCCCGTCAACGACCTGTCCCGCGGCTGCTCCGCCGATGACATCGTAGGCGTTGTCGCCATCACCGCCGTCCAGGCCCAGGCTCAGGACTGATAAAGCATTAATTTCTACACCTGTACGGTTGCCGTATCATAGCGGTTTTCATGCGATTTCATCACATGAAAACCGCTATGATACGAGCAACCTGCCTTCTAAATGAGCAAACAGAGCTTGCAGATTTTGGAGGTTTAGGTTGGCCCATCTTTAGATGATCCAACCGTACAGGTGGCAATTTTTTATAGAAAAGGAGAGCCGCCCCATGGGCGGCGGAAAATAGACATGAATGTATTAGTTATCAACTGCGGCAGCTCTTCCCTCAAGTATCAGCTGATCGATTCCGAATCGGAAGCGGTCCTGGCCAAAGGCCTCTGCGAGCGCATCGGCATTGACGGCCGCCTGGTTTACCAGAAGGCCGGCCTCGACAAGGAGATCACCGACGCCCCCATGCCCAGCCACAAGGAAGCCATCCAGCTGGTGCTTGATGCTCTGACCAACGACAAGACCGGCGCCATCAAGAGCCTTAAGGAAGTTGACGCCATCGGCCACCGCGTTGTCCACGGCGGCGAGAAGTTTGCTTCCTCCGCAGTTATCACCGACGACATGATCAAGGCCATCGAGGAGTGCAACGAGCTGGCTCCCCTGCACAATCCCGCCAACCTCATCGGCATCCGGGTATGCCAGGAGCTGATGCCGGGCGTGCCGAACGTGGCTGTTTTTGATACCGCCTTCCATCAGACCATGCCGCCCAAGGCTTATCTGTATGGCCTTCCCGTGGAGTATTACAACAAGTACAAAGTCCGCCGCTACGGCTTCCACGGCACCTCTCACAGCTTTGTCAGCAAGAGGGCCATCGAGTTCCTCGGCCTTGACAAGGACAACTCCAAGGTCATCGTCTGCCACCTGGGCAACGGTTCCTCCATCAGCGCGGTCGTGAACGGCAAGTGCGTGGATACCACCATGGGCCTTACCCCGCTCGAGGGCCTGATCATGGGCACCCGCTCCGGCAACATTGACCCCGCCATCATGGAATATGTGGGCAAGAAGGAAAACCTTGACCTTGCCGGCATCATGAACGTGCTCAACAAGAAGTCCGGCCTCCTTGGCCTTTCCGGCGGCGTGTCCAGTGACATGCGCGACCTTGAGGCTGCCGCCGAGGGCGGAAACCAGAATGCCAGGAATGCCCTGGATGTCCTCGCCTACCAGGTCACCAAGTTCGTGGGCGGCTATGTGGCGGCCATGAACGGCGTTGACGCCATCGTCTTCACCGCCGGCATCGGCGAGAACGACGGGAACCTGCGAAAGGCCGTTGTTGCGAACCTGGGTTACCTTGGCATCTGCCTCGATGAGGACGCCAACAAGAAGCGCGGCGAGGACATCGTCATCTCCACGCCCGACTCCAAAGTCAAAGTCGCCGTCATCCCCACCAACGAAGAGCTCGCCATCTGCCGCGACACGGTGGCACTGGTGAAATAATCCAGGCAGCAGGCCCGGAAAAGTACAAAAGAAGCTGGTCGGCATCCGGAAGGTGTCGATCAGCTTCTTTATTATGGCAGGGCCGCCCATAAGAAATTTGTCACCTGACGGTGACGGGCGGCCCGCCGGGGGTAGAGGCGAGGCAAGCCTCCCTCTACCCTATTATCGCGGGGGCGGTGTAAGGAAATATCGTCCTGCGGCGATTGATTTGTCACTAAAATTTGGCTTTAGCCGAAAATAATCACGAATTTTCTCTTTTATTTTAAGAAAAAGTATGCTATAATCACCCATCACATATTTTACTTGCGTTTAACTTATTTTTGTTTCCCCGAGGTTATCAGATGAATCTGCTTTCAATCATTGTGCCCGCCTATAATGAACAGGAAATGGCCGGGCGGTGCGCCCTTCGTCTCCGGGAGGTTATGGAGGGCATGGCTGTTCCTTATGAGATCATATTTGTGGACGACGGCTCACGGGATAACACCTGGCAGGAGATCCAGAAGGCGAACGGGGCGGACCCGCATGTGCGGGGCATCCGCTTTTCCCGGAACTTCGGCAAGGAGAGCGCCATTTTTGCCGGCCTTAAGGAGGCCAGGGGCGATGCCGCCGCTGTCCTGGACTGCGACCTGCAGCACCCGCCCGAAAAACTTGCGGAGATGGTAAAGGCCTGGGAGGAGGGTGCCTGGATCGTGGAGGGCATCAAGGAAGACCGGGGAAGGGAGAACCTTCTCCACCGGAAGGCCGCCCGCATTTTTTACCGCATCATGACCCGCTTTTCCGGCCATGCCATGGCGGACACATCGGACTTTAAACTGCTCGACCGCAAGGCCATTGACGCCATACTCTCCATGCCGGAGCGGAACATGTTCTTCCGCGCCACGACAGGGTGGCTTGGGGGCCCCACGGCCACCGTCACCTACCAGGTGGCGGAGAGGGAGGCCGGAAGATCTAAATGGTCGCCCATCGCGCTGACCCGCTATGCCCTCAACAATATCGCCGCTTTTACCACGTTCCCTCTCCAGATCATCACCGTCGCCGGCTTCATCTGTTTTTTCTGCTCGCTCCTTCTTGGCATCTATTCGCTCGGCCAGTACATCCGGGGAAGGGCGGTGGAAGGCTATACCACCCTTATCATCGTCATCCTGTTTATCGGCAGCGCCATTATGATCAGCCTTGGGGTCATCGGCTACTATATGGCAAAGATCTATGAGGAAGTGCGCTGCCGCCCCAGATACCTGATCGCCGACCGCTTATATACTAGAAGTAATTGAAAATTACCATCGGTAATTTTCTTAGTACTTCTGCATATACCGCGGCGAAAAATTGCAGTCGGCAATTAAATTCGCTCGCGAGTATAGAGTGGGAAAAGGAGTTTTCCGTTGCCCCATATACCTATAGAGCGGGAAAAGGAGTTTTCCATTGATCCATATACCTATAGAGCGGGAAAAGGAGTTTTCCATTGATCCATATAATAGAAGAACTGTTTGAAAACCAGGCTGTCCGCTACATCTTTTTCGGATGCTGCACAACTCTTGTCAACCTGATATCCTTCCGGCTGCTGCGCGTTTGCGGCCTGCCTCTTAACGGGGCAAATTTTATTTCCATTGTCCTGGCGATCGTATTCGCCTATGTGGTGAACGCCTCCTACGTCTTTAATGCGGACTACCACAGCCTTGCCGACCACATCCAGCCCTTTGTGACATTTGTCAGTGCCAGGCTTATCACCATGGCCCTCGAAATGATCGGCGTGCCGCTTCTGTCATCCAGGCTGACACGCCTGCCTGCTTTTAAAGAGAAAAAAGGCATGGCCGAGCTGGGCGCCAAGATCCTGACTAACGTGGTCGTCATGATCCTGAACTATATCTTCAGCCGTTTTCTTGTATTCAAAAATTAAATTAAAGGAATGATAACAATGCCTGCTTCCCTAAAATTTCCCCATATCCGGAAAAAGCCATCGGATAAGTCTTCCGGGAAGAACGCCCTAAAGGTTTTTGCTTTAAGATCATATAACAGCTTTAAAGCAGCCTTTTCCCTTTTCTCCAGCCTGCCCATGCCAAAGGCGGACTGGACAAAGGAAGGCTCTCCCTACATCCTGGCCTTTTTCCCGCTGGTGGGAGGGCTTTTCGGCCTGATCCTGTTTTTTCTCGGGACAGAGCTCGCCGGCAGCGGCGCCAACGCGTCTTTTGCCGGGGCATGCCTGGCGCTTTCCCCGGTGCTCTTTTTCGGGGACATTCACCTGGCAGGCTTTTTACATAGCGCCAACTCTCTGGCCGGCCAGGGCGACAGGGAAGAGCGCCTTCGCCTGCTGAATGAAAAGCGCGTCTCTCCTCTGCCGGTGTTCGCCCTTGGGTGCCACCTTCTCCTCTTTTTTGGAAGCTGCTGCCAGATCTATGGCAGCAGCCGTGCCCTTGCCGTTTTGTGCCTGGCCTTTGCCCTGTCCCGCACCATATCCGGCATCGGCATCCTGACCGGGCCGCTCCTGCGTCAGGGGGGATGGGCCGAGAGCCTTAAGGACGTGACGCCGGAGCTGCCGGTCCGGAGCATCCTTGGCATCCTGGCCGTCCTCCTATGTGCGCTCATGCTTTACGCGGACATCCTGACCGGGCTGTGCACGGCGGCCGGGATGGTCCTTTTATACCTGAATACCCGGCGGCTGTCACTAAAATATCATGGCGGCCTGACAAAAGAGGCCACGGGCTTTTACATCTGCCTGTCCGAAACGGCTGCCGCCGCGATCATCGCCTTCTGCGTGGTCTTTATGAAATATACTAGTTACACTTAATAATTGCCGGAGGCAATTATTTTAGTGTAACTGCATATACCGCGGCAGAAAATTACAGTCGGCAATTAAATTTGCTCGCGAGTATAATATCGTATGCGCACGGATTTTCAGCGGAAACGGCCGCTAAAGCGGCGAAAATTCGGCGCAGGAAACGAATGAAAACGAGAGGCGCTTTATTCGTTTCCTAAAATATGCACACGAATTTTCAGCGGAATAATGCCGCTAAAGCGGCAAAAATTCGGCGCAGGAAACGAATGAAAGCGCAAGCGCTTTATTCGTTTCCTATAATAATGGGAAAGAGGCATTTATAATATGAGAAAGCTTGCCCTCAGTGACGATGTGCTGCTGTCCGTCGACAAGGCCGCCCGGTATATAGGCGGCGAGGTGAACGCCATCGTCAAGGATAAGGATTCCGTCGATATCCGCTTTGCCATGTGCTTCCCGGATGTCTACGAGATCGGGATGTCGAACCTGGGTCTTATGATCCTGTATGACCTGTTTAACCAGAGACCCGACGTGTGGTGCGAGAGGGTCTTTTCCCCGTGGACGGATCTGGACAGCGTTATGCGGCGGGAGGGCCTTCGCCTTTTCGCCCTGGAATCCCAGGAGCCCATACGGGATTTTGATTTCCTTGGCATTTCCATGGGGTACGAAATGTGCTACACCAACGCGCTGCAGGTCCTTGACCTTTCCGGCATCCCTCTTAAGGCTTCCGAGCGAACAGAGGGGCCTATCGTGATTGGCGGCGGGACATGCGCCTATAATCCTGAGCCCATGGCGGATTTTTTTGACCTGTTTTATATCGGGGAGGGGGAGACTTCTTACGACGCCCTCTTCGACGCCTATAAAGAGAATAAAAAGAACGGCGGCAGCCGGGCCGATTTCCTGCGGAAGGCGGCTCACATTCCCGGCATCTATGTGCCGTCGCTCTATCAGGTAAGCTATAAAGAAGACGGGACCATAGCTTCCTTTACGCCCCTTTACGAGGATGTTCCCCAAAAGGTGGCGCGCCAGCTCGTCCTCGACATGGACAAAAGCTATCACCGCATCAAGGCGCCTGTCGTCCCGTTCATCAAGGCCACGCAGGACCGCGTCACCCTGGAGATCATGAGGGGGTGCATCAGGGGCTGCCGCTTCTGCCAGGCCGGCATGCTCTACCGCCCGACCCGGGAGCGCCCGGTGGAGGAGCTTAAGGAATCGGCCCGGGAGATGCTGGATGGCACCGGCCACGAGGAGATATCCCTAAGCTCCTTAAGTTCCAGCGACTACCGCGACCTTCCGGAGCTGGTTAATTTCCTGATCGATGAGTTTAAGGGAAAAGCGGTGAATATCTCTCTTCCCTCGCTCCGCATTGACGCCTTTGCCCTGGATGTGATGAGCAAGGTCCAGGATGTGCGCAAAAGCAGCCTGACCTTCGCCCCCGAGGCCGGCTCGCAGAGGCTCCGGGATGTGATCAACAAGGGCCTTACGGAAGAGGTGATCCTTAAGGGGGCGGCCGATGCCTTCCACGGGGGCTGGAACCGCGTGAAGCTTTACTTTATGCTCGGCCTTCCCACCGAGACGGAGGAGGACATGAAGGGCATCGCCCATCTGGCCGAGAAGATCGCCGAGACCTATTACGACGAGATCCCCAAGGAGCAGCGCCACGGCAAGGTCCAGATCACCGTCAGCACCTCCTTCTTTGTCCCCAAGCCCTTTACGCCCTTCCAGTGGGTGGGCATGGGAACGGAGGAGGCCTTTATAGAAAAGGCCAAGGTCGTTAAAGCCGAGGTGCGCGCCATGCTGAACCAGAAGAGCATCCGCTATAACTGGCATGAGCCGGATGTGACCGTGCTGGAAGGCTTTCTGGCCCGCGGAGACCGCCGCTGCGGCGCTGTCATCCAAAAGGCCTATGAGATGGGAGCCCTTTACGACGCCTGGACGGAGAGCTTCCATATGGATATCTGGAAAAAAGCCATGGAAGAGGCGGGGACGGATCTTGATTTTTATACGACCCGGGAGCGATCCTTTGATGAGATCCTTCCCTGGGACTTTATCGATGCCGGCGTTACCCGCTCTTTCCTGTGGCGGGAATGGCAGAACGCCCTTAAGGAGACCGTGACGCCAAACTGTCGGCAGGCGTGCTCCGGGTGCGGCGCCCTGGCGTATGGAGGAGGTGTGTGCGTTGAAGGTAAGGATTAAGTTTTCCAAGGTCGGCCCCATGAAGTTTGTCGGCCACCTGGACACCATGCGCTACTTCCAGAAGGCGATCAGGAGGGCGGGCCTTCCGGCGGCCTTTTCCGGCGGTTTCAGCCCGCATATGATCATGTCCTTTGCTTCCCCCCTGGGGGTCGGCATTGAAAGCCTGGGCGAATATTTTGACCTGGAGCTTGCCGAGGAGGAGAACTCTCCCCTTGACCTTTATGCCTTAAGAGAACGCCTCCAGGCGGCTATGGTCGAGGACATTAACGTGCTGGCCATGGTCCGCATTCCGGAGGGAAAAGCCCAGAACGCCATGTCCCTGGTGGCGGCCGCCGATTACGAGATACGTTTCCGCCCCGGACGGGCGATGAAGGGAGATATTTCCGGAAAGATGGGCGCCTTCCTCAAGGAGAAGGAGATATGGATAACAAAAGAAGGCAAGAACGGGGAGCGCCAGGTGGATATCCGCCCCTATATCTATGAGATGGAGGAGAGGGGAGAAGCCATCTTCTGCCGCCTCGCTTCCGCCAGCGGAAACTATACCCGGCCGGAAGACATGATGCGCTCCTTTATCCGTTTTGCCGGGCAGGACGGGGAGGATGTGTCCTTTACGATCTGCCGGCTTGAGGTCTACGCGGACAGGGGGGATGGGGAAACGCACGATTTTGTCCCCCTGTATGCCCTGGGCGAAGACGAGGGCGTGAAGGCTTACCGGGAGGAGGGCCGGGAGGAGACTTCGGTCCTTCCTGGCCATAAGAGTGAGAACGAGGAGCCCGAAGATAACGCTGGGGCCCTCTCCGGATGTGAGGATGAAGCCCTATGAGACGTTTTGTCATCGCCCATATGGAGATGGAAGGCGTTCCGGTGGCTGTCGGCGCCCTTGTTGAGGATGGCCGGATCTATGACCTGGCCATCGGCGAGCAAGATGACCCTTCGATACTGGGAAACATCTATGTCGGACGGGTAGACAGCATTTCACAGAATATACAGGCTGCCTTTATCCGCATTGCGCCGGAGCTGAACGGATATTTTCCACTGGAAGAAGAAAAGGACCTTATCTATACCGGAAAGAAGGACGGCACAGCCCTTAAGGTGGGGGATGAGGTGCTGGTTCAGGTATCCCGCGATGCCATGAAGGGAAAGCTGCCGCGCCTTAGCGCAAACCTGACGATCACAGGCCAGTACGTGGTGCTGACAAGCGGCGACCGCTCGTTTGGCCTGTCCAGGAAGCTGGAAGCCGAAGAGCGAAGGCGCCTGGCCGGCTTTTTCCAGGATGAGATCGGCCGCCCGGATAAGGAGTTCGGCACCATTGTGCGGACCAATGCCGCGGACGCGAAGGAAGAGGACATCCTTGAGGAGTTCTCGCGCCTGAAGGAGAGGTATCATAACGCGGTCGTCCTGGGACGGCACCGGACCATTTACAGCAGGGTCTACTCCCCTGAGCCTTTTTATATTGAGATGCTCCAGGGCATCCGCCACCGGGAGCTCGATGAGGTGGTGACGGACATGCCGTCCTGCCTGCAGCACTTGCAGGAGGGGGGCGCTGTACAGCTGCCGGAAAATACGGCCCTTCGCTTTTACGACGATAAGCTGCTGCCGCTCTATAAGCTTTATGCCATCGAGCAGGCCATCGATGAGGCGTGCCGGGAGAAGGTATGGCTGAAAAGCGGGGGCTTCCTGATGATCGAGCAGACCGAGGCGTTTGTGTCGATAGACGTCAACACCGGCAAAAACATCAGCGGCAAAAAGGCGGAAGAAACCTTCCGCAAGATCAACCTGGAGGCAGCAGGCGAGATCGCCCGACAGATCCGCCTCCGGAACCTGTCCGGCATTATCCTGACGGATTTCATCAACCTGTCCAATCCCGACCACCTGGACGAGCTCTACCACGTGCTGAAAAAGGCGCTCCGCAAGGATCCGATCAGGGCCGTGGCGGTCGATATCACGCCGCTGAATATATTTGAGATGACCAGGAAGAAAAAGCGCCGCCCCCTCATCGAGGACATTAACCGGATTAGATGTGCCGGCCATGAATAATTATACGCTTTTGTACTTTTTGCTAAACACACAAGATAATGTTTGCGGTTGCTTTGTGTATTTGTTATAATAACGATGAATTATGCTCATTATTCTGATGGGAGGTGAATATATGAACTTAGGCATAATAGCTCATAACAGCAAAAAGGTGCTTATTGAGGATTTCTGCATTGCCTATAAGAATATCCTTGCCAAGCACGAGGTTTATGCCACCGGTACCACAGGCCGCAGGATCGAGGAAGTTACCGGCCTTAAGGTTCACAAGTTTCTCGCCGGCAGCCTGGGCGGTGACCAGCAGTTCATCCAGATGGTCGAAAGGCAGGACATGGATCTGGCCATCCTGTTTTACAACCCGGCCATGATCGACCCCAAGGAGCCGGATATTCAGAACATTGCCAAAAGATGTGACCAGTATTCCATCCCGGTAGCGACGAACATTGCTACCGCGGAACTCCTCATCCTCGGGCTTGCCCGCGGCGACCTGGATTATCGCCTTAACCTGAAAAGCTCTGAGGACTGAGCCATAGTCTTCACCAAAAAAGCATATGGCCGGCCGGGCATGAGGCGGCCGGTTTCCCAAGCAGAGGTTTCGCATGAGAGTTATCGCCGGAACAGCCAGGAGACTTAACCTGGTTACCATTCCAGGGGACGAGACCCGTCCCACCACCGACCGAATTAAAGAGACCCTGTTCAATATGCTCCAGAACGATATCCCCGGCTGCCGGTTCCTCGATCTTTTTGCCGGCAGCGGCGGTATTGGCATAGAAGCCCTGAGCCGCGGGGCTTCCTATGCCGCGTTTGTGGAGAAAAACCCCAGGGCCAGCGAATGTATAAAAAAGAACCTTGCCTTTACCAGGCTTTCGGACAGGAGCCGCCTTCTGACCATGGATGTTTTTCAGGGCCTGCGTTTCCTGGAAAAAGAAGCGCCTTTTGATATTATCTTCATGGACCCGCCCTATGGGCAGGGCCTGGCCGAGAAGGTGCTGTCAGCCCTCGGGGAGGGAACTCTTCTTCATCCGGACAGCCTGATCATCGTAGAGGAGAATATGGAAGCCTCCTTTGACTATCTGGAGGACATGCCGTTTTCCATTGTGCGCATCAAGGACTATAAGACAAACCGGCATGTGTTTGTGAACTACCACAGACCATAAAGGTCTGTGGCTTCTGTTAAATGGTTCACCAG
>CAMNNO010000004.1 GCA_946545475.1 uncultured Blautia sp. | reverse complement strand
TCCCCTGCACCCCTCCCCCCAGGGGCACGCCAATTGGTTGTGCGGGAATGGTTCTTTAAAGTGGAAAAATCTTATTTGAAGCATATTGAAGGAGACAGGTATGCGTCCCTAAGCGTCAGGAAAGAGTAAATTTCATGACGACGGGGTTGTGGTCGGTGTAGGGGTAGGCGGTGTCTATGTTTTGGACGTAGGTGCAGGAGACGTTGTCGGATATGATGAAGCCGTCGAGGATGAAGGTGTCGCTCTCTTCGCTGTAGGGGATGTTGGTGTAGCGGGAGGTTGAGACCATGCCTTCGGCGTAATCCGTACATTTTTGAAAGCCTTCCGGTATGAGTTCGTCCGGGAAGGGGTGGCACCAGCTGTAGACTTTGTCGCTTCCGGGGTTGAAGTATTCCCGCGAATTTCCGGTAAAATCGTGGTTGAAATCGCCGCCGCAGACCACATAGTTGCCTTTTTCGTACTCGGATATCATGTCATGGATGATCATTTCGACCTGGGCGTTGTTCTGGGTGGCATCGGTGCCGTAGGCGGAAAGGTGGACATTGATAAGGACCAGCTCCTTTCCGTTCTCCACAGGGACGCGGGAAATGCTGTAGCAGCGGTCCAGGTCCAGGATCTTTTTCAGGCTTGTCGTGATGGGCAGGCTCCGCCGGAGGGCGGAGGCGACATTCTTGCGGCTGAGCGTCAGGATACCGGAATTTGACGCGCCGTGAGGCTGAAATAGCGGGTACATCAGGTAGGCGGAATGGTAGTTGACCGCGAAGACGCTGTCATAGGACATGGCGGCCGCGAAGCGGTCCCGGAGGAGGGCGGCCTCATCCACATGCCAGCTGCGGGTGGAATCGGTATCCACCTCCTGGAAAAGGGCAAAGTCCGGCTCAAAGGACAGGGCGGTATCGGCGATTCCGTTTATGCACATGTTCACGCTCTCAAGGCTCCTGGCCCGGCTTTCCTTCCCCTCGTCCATGAAAAAGGTAAAATCGGCAAGGTAGGCGCCAAAGCCGGCGTTGTACGAGATAATGGTATAGGTTTCGCCTGTCTTTGCCATCTCTTCCGCCGTCCCGGAAACCTCGAGCGCGACATTATCCTCAATGCGGCTGTACGTCCCAAACACATAGGCCACATAGCCGGCGACGGCCAGAAGCAAAACGAGCAGGATAATAAGAAGGACCTTCCACCAGTGGAATGTCTTTGTATTCGCGTTCATGATAGGTTCCTCCTGTTTCACGATCCCATGATCAGGCGGGGGATGTCCTTAAGCTTGGGGAGGTTCCCCTTATAGAGGGACATAGCCCTGTACGAGCGTCCCGCGATCACAATAAAGATAAGGGACAAAAGCACGGTAACAGCCAGGGAAGCGATGCCCGGGATCAATCCGATCTTCCCGAGGAGCAGCCGGCTGGGCGTGATGAGAATAGACGTAAAGGGCACAAAATCGAACCATCTGGCCCCGTAAGCCATCTCCCCGTTCAGGAAGCCTGCGGAGAGCGTCACCAGCATGCTGACCACCAGCGTCAGCGAGAAAAAGGCGATCGTCTGCGAAAGCTCCTCGGGCTTTGAGGCGAAGGCGGCTCCGATGGCGGCCATGCAGCAGTAGAGGAAGAATCCGGCAATGACGATCAGGACGGCCAGAAGGACGGCCGGAAGCGTCAGCTGCCCGAAGGAGAGCTTCACAAGGGAAAGAAGCTTTTCCATGCCCTCGGATGCCTCGGGGCTTAAGGCTCTTACGACGAGCCGCCCGACATTGACGCCCGCAAAGAGGGCAGCCACCCAGATAAGGAACTGCATAAGCGCCGCGACCCAGTAGGCGAGCACTTTTCCCAGGATCATGCTCTCCGGCTTGACGGCCACCAGGAACGTATCCATAAGCTTGGAGGTCTTTTCCAGGATCACGGAATTGGCGCTGCTCTGGCCATAATAGAGGACCAGGAAGTAGATGAGCAGGATATTCAAGTAGGGGAGCAGTAAGGCTAAGATGCCGTGCGCTTCCTCCCGGAACGTTTCCTCCGGGTCGGCGCTCTCCTCCTCGGGTGAAACAAATTCAAGGCGAAGCCCGCTTTTCGCACCCATGTCCGGCAGCGAAAGCGCGTCGGCGGCAAGCGCGGGGAAAGCCTCGGACACCGCTTCGGCAACAGACAGGGCGTCCCCGGGGTTTACCGCGCTGTCATCGGGCAGGAGGCTGGAAAACAGGACCTCTCCGTCCTCCTCGGCGATGCGCAGGATTATGGCGTCCGTCTTTCCCATGGCCATGGCAGACGCCTCCGCCACGGAAGGCGCATAGGTGAACGCTATATTTTCGCATCCCTCAAGGGCGCCCGTCTCCAGCAGGGGGAGCGTCTTGAGGTCCGGGATCTCCGGAACATAGAAAACCTCTTTCACGCTGTCCGGGATCCCGGCGGTAAAGGCAGGTTCCTCTTCTGCCGCTTCCATCTGAACGGATGGCTCTTCCTCAGACGGGCTTTTGGCGCTCACGGCCATGATGATGACCGGGAGGAGGAATAATATCAGGGCGACGACCACGGTCAGCACCCGGGTGGATCTTATCTTCAGCTGCTGCGCTAAGCTGAACCTGAAAACAGTGGACATGCCTTTCATCACGCGGCCCCCTTTCCCCTGGCCATCTTAAGGATATCAAAGAATTTCAGCCTCTGTCCGTTATAGATGATCAGTCGGCTGTAAAGCCTGGCGCTCATCAGGATGAGAAGCAGGATAACGAGGAGCTGTATCCCCCAGGACGCCGCGACAAGCCCGAAGCCGATGTTCCCGCTCAAGTAGTTCATGGGCGCCATGAACATGGAGAGCACGGGCAAAAGGCATCCGACCGTGCGGAGCGTCCCACTGGAGAAGAAGCCCATGATCGAGACCATGTAGCCGGCGATAATGAGTATCATGCAGGTGCTCATGGCGCCGCTGGCATCGTCCATCGAGGAGCAGCCGGCCCCGCAGAGCCCGGCCAGGAGCCCGAAGCCCAGATAGCCGAGAAGGGATGTCACGACGACCACCAGGATCCCCATCCCGTCAAGCTTAAGGCTGAGGATCGCGCCGAGGATGCCGGACATGGCCGAGACATCCAGGAAACGGGAGGTGACGGCATAGGAAAGCGCCATGCCCCCGATCAGGATGCCCATATAGATGACGACATAGGCCAGCACGGCCAGCACCTTGCCGAACAGGAGAGCCGCCGGCCGGACACTGATGAGGAGGGTATCCACAAGCTTGGACGACTTTTCTTCTATGATCGCGCGGATGATGAAGCTGATGGAATAAATGCAGAACATCATCAGGATGATGGAGTAGCCCATCTGGGTGGTATAGCCATCCTCGTCAAAGGAATTGTCGTATGCTTCCTCGGCGGTGCCTTCGTCATCGTAGCCGGCAAGAGGCATGGCCTGGACCACATGGCTTCCGGAAAGAAGAGATACCGCCCTCTCAGGAAGTCCGAGGGTTTCCAGGCTCTTCTTCTCGATGTAGGGCTGCAGGAGGGCGGAAAGCTGGTAGACCGCGTAAGGCTGCACGCCTTTGCTGTCGTTCCAGGTAAAGGTGAGGGCTATGCCGTCCTCATCTTCCGATACGACAGCGCCCACGGCCTCCGGGGCTTCCTCTGGAAGAGAGCCCTCTATCAGGGCAAGGCCCGGAAAGGCCGCGCTCTCATAGAGATAAGAGCTAAGATCAGAAAAGGACAAGGAAAGGGCTGTCCGGTTATCCACATACAGGGCTTTAAGGCTGCTATCTTCATCGGAGACGAAGCTTCCGCCGCCCAAAAAGGCCATAAGGGGCATCGAGGCCATAGCCAGGATGAGCGTAAAGACCATGCCGATGATGTTGCCCTTGGATTTTAAGAGCTGCAAAAAAGTAAACCGGAAAACCTGGCCGGTTCCCCGCATCTCGGCTTTAAGATTCATGCTCTTCACCCACCTTTTCCACAAAGATCTCATGGAGAGACGGCTCCCGAAGGTCAAACGTGATGACCGGGATGCCCTTCCCGATCAGGGCGGCAAGAAGTCGGTTGGCCTGCTCTTCACCCGTCACCTTAAGCTCGTATTCGTACTCCTTCTCGGAAAGGATGGCAGCCCCGGCTTCCTGGATGAAGGGCTTTATGTCGCTCTCGCATTTCAGGTGCAGCCTGACCCGTCCATAGCTCTTTTTGATCTCATTCAGGTTTCCCTGGAGAATGCTTTTTGAGCGGTCCAGGATCGTGATATCCGTGCAGAACTCCTCTACCGTGGCCATCTGGTGGCTGGACATGATAAGGTACTTGCCCTTTTCGATCTCCTCCCGGATGACATCGCGGATGATGTCCGTGTTGACCGGGTCGAGGCCGGACAGGGGCTCGTCCAGGACGATGAGCTCCGGGTCTGAGAGCAGGGCGGTCATAAACTGGATCTTCTGCTGGTTGCCCTTGGAGAGCTGGTCGGCCAGTTTGGGCTTTTCTTTTTTCTTTACGGCAAAGCCCCGCTTTTTTCCCTCGGAGGGCGCAGGTGCCTTGGGATACAGGTACTCTTCCACCTCAAGCCGCTCGGCCAGGGACTTGATGCGCTTTTTGCTCTCCTCCTTGGACACGCCCCGCAGAGAAGCGAAATACATCAGCTGGTCCATAAGGCTGTACTTGGGATACAGGCCGCGCTCCTCGGCGAGATAGCCGATATTGCAGCTGTCCGTGGACAGGGGCTGTCCGTTCCAGAGGGCCTCGCCCCTGTCCCGTGAGAGCATGCCCAGCATCATGCGGATCGATGTGGTCTTTCCCGCGCCGTTGGTGCCAAGAAGGGCATAGACGCCAGGTCCTTCCATGGAGAAGCTTAAGTCGTCGACAACGACCTTGCTGCCATATGTCTTGTGTAAATGGGAAACCTGCAGGCTCATGCGCATCATCCTCCTTATGAGATAAAGTTATGGTTAAATTTTAAAGATATCCGAAGCGTAGCGCTTCCCCCAGATATAGTCATACTGGAAAGCCTTATAGGTGTCATACCAGGTCTTAATGTCCCCGGGCATATCGGGAAGGGAGTAAAAATTCCCGCGGGGATCAACGACCATGATGCTGTCGGAAGCCCTGTAAACGGTGTACATGTCAATAAGGAAATCCCAGAACGCCGGTTTTTGCAGCCCGTAATAATCGAAGGCCGTCGGCAGGATCTGGCTGATCCCGATCAGGCCGACATTGCGGCTGGTGTTGTCAAAATTGCTCCAGATCACAAAAGGCACCTGATGGGCGTTAAAATCATAGGTGATGGCATCGCCGTTCGCCCATTCTTCCTGCCCGAACATCTTGTCGGCCTTGGAGCCGGCATCGCTCATGTGGTCGCCGAAGTAGACGATAATGGTATCCTCCGGCACATTGCGGAAATAGTCGACAAACTCGCCAAAGGCCCTGTCCGATTCGTGAAGGCCGTAGACATAATCCTTGATGCTGCCCCAGGTCGTATCGGAGTAGGCATCCGATTCCATGGCTACCTCGCCCTCCGGATAGATCGAATCCGCCCAGTATCCGCCGTGGTTCTGCATCGTTACCGCAAAGGCAAACAGCGGCTCGTCGGACGTTTGGCGCCAGTTTTCATACTTCTCTTCCATGAGGTCATAAAGAGCCTCGTCCGAGATCAGGCCCCTGGCCCTCTTGGCATCCTCCGGGAAGCTTTCCTCGAAAAACAGCTCGTTGAAGCCAAAGGATTTATAGGCGTGGTCACGGTTGTAATTGCTGGCCAGGTAAGGATGGAAGGCCATGGAGTGGTAGCCCTGGGCTTCCAGGATGCTCACCGCCGAATCGAAGCCTTCGGTGATAAAGCTGCCGTAAACCATGTAGTCCATCGGGAAAAATTCCCCGGAGAAACCGGTCAGGCATTCAAATTCGCTGACGACTGTGTTCCCGCCGAAAACATGGGAAAAAGCCGTGCCATACAGGCTTTCCCGGGTGAGCGCGTGGAGGACGGGCAGGGGGTCCTCCTGAAACGTGATATGCTTAAGCTGCCGCGTCAGGTCAAAGTAGGATTCACTCATGACCACGATGATGTTGGGCTTTTCCGCTGCCGCCTTAGAGGAGACATTGGCTATTGTCACCTCGGTGACGGCGTTCCTGGCCTTATCGGCCATGGCCTGCATATATTCCTTGCTATAGCCCTCCGGGGCTTCCTGGGGGAGCAGGTAGTACAGGTATTCGGTGAAGGCGGTGAGGAAGCCTCTCTCCTCATAATAATCTTTGGGAAGATAGGACCGGTAAGCCTCTTCCGGAACGTATGGCCCCTGAATGAACGAGCTGTAGACGTAGATGACCAGCACAAGGCCCGTGGGAACAAAGGTCAGAAGGAAAGGCAAAAATCGGAAGACCGGCCGCCATCTTAACAGGAATAAAAGGACCGTCATGACGACGACGCTCGCCAGGATAAGGATGGTCATTCTGGGAATTTCCAGGGAATAGCCGTTGACGACGGAGGAGGCCTCCCGGATCAGCTTGAAATCCCAGGGCAGAAGGGGCGACTCCCGCAGGATCGTTTTCACATAGCTGGCCGCGGTCATAAATTCCAGCACGCCGGCCGTGATAAAATAGGCCAGGTATGTCCGGCGGAGCAGGAAGTAAAGCGTTTCCAGGATCAGCCAGACCAGGATCAGGACGCGGACAAGGGTCATGTGGTCACTTTTCAGGCGGGATAATATCACATCAAAGGTCTGATACTGGATCAGGTAACACGAGACGACGATCAGGAGGGCGAGAGCCATATGCAGAAGGTGGATGAGGCTGCTCTTTAGCATATCGCTGCGCGTTTCCCTGCGCCTGGCCAGGATGTAGAGAAGGATAGCGAGAACAAGCGCGGCTGCCCCGGCGATCTTGACCATGTCAAGGCTGCTCTCCGCGTCGGTGACGGGGTAGAGGTTTCTGTCAAAGGAAACCAGCTTCCAGTCCTCATCGCTGTAAAGATCGGTATCTATAAAAGTTTTTCCGTCAAGGGATGCCGTGACTATGCCGGACCCCCTCTCGCTGACAAAGGTCAGGGAAAGGGTCCTCACCTGTTCCAGCGGAATATCGAGAGAGGAGGGCCCTTCCAGGTCGTAGGCATAGAGAAAATCTCCGGCTCCCTCATATTGCCAGGCTCCGGTAAGGGGAACCTGTCCAAGATTTATGGCCTGCCCATTGACGACGACGCTCCGCAGGCGGACATTGTTTGAGAGGGCGTCATCCTGGTTTTTGGCCGTGGCCGTGACGGTCAGGAGCATGTCCGCCCCCAGCCTGTCCTGATACCAGGGGACGGCGACGCGGTTGGCGGCCGCCGCGATCAGCAGCAGGCAAAGGGCTATCGGCAGGATTTTAAATATAGAAAGAAATTTTTTTAAAGCCTTCATAAATAAACTCCTTGTGACGTTTTTATAGTATGCGCACGGATTTTCAGCGGAAATGTGTCCGCTAAAGCGGCGAAGGGCGCGGGAAACGAATGAAAACGCAAGCGTTTTATTCGTTTCCTATAATTATATGCTTTCCTGCGTATGGACTTCCACAAGATCCAGCAGGATGTCAAAGGGAACCGGCGACGGCGTCAAAAAGATGGGCTGAGTGGCATCTTCATCGTCCGGGTCTTCCTCCCAGGGATCTTTATCACGATCGTTATCCGGAGCCTTAGCGGCGGGGCTGTGCTCTTCTGCCATGACCAGGATGGACGAGATATTGTCCGTCTCGCCGCGTCTCTTGACCATTTCCGTCAGGAAGCGAAGGCGCAGGGAAAATTCTTCCGGGGCGGCGGGCGATGGCGCGGACAGGTAGCTCTTTAGCTCCGCCTCGGATAAGTGGTGCCAGAACCCGTCCGAGCATAGGCAGTAGGCCGTTAGCGGCTTGACCGTGCCGAAAATGAAATCCATGTTCAGCTCCTCGGTGACGCCCACCGTTTCCAGGAGGATATTTTTTCTGGGGTCAAGGCGGGCTTCCTCGTATGTCAGCATGCCCTGGGAAAGGCCCTGGGCGACCAGGCTGTGGTCGCGGGTGATCTGGTAGACGTTATCGCTGATCTCATATCCGCGGGAATCGCCCACATGGCCGGCGAAAAAGCTGTCTTTATAGAATAAAAAGGCCGTCAGGGTGGTCCCGAGCTCGGAGGCGTTCTTTGCGCCGTAATCCACCAGGGCGCGGTTGATCTGTTTCCCCAGCACGGTAAATTCCTCATGGATGAGCGAGGCATCGATGCCTGCCTTAAGGCAGAGCGGAAGCCGCTCATAAAACCACTGGCGGAAGGCCATGACAGCGGTCTTGCTGGCCAGCTCTCCCTTGGCGTGCCCGCCCATGCCATCGCACATCACCGCCAGGAGGATCTCGCCATCCTGCGTCCGGGCTTTTAAAAGAGCCAGGCTGTCCTGGTTGGACTTCCGCCGGGTTCCGATGTCTGTATGATACGACTCAATATAGCGCATTCCCTTGTCCTCTTCTCTTTATTATAGGCCAGCGCGAACTGACGGTGAAGCTCCTTACCCGGCTTCGCGGAGATACCAGAGCACAACATCCTTGTCTTCGTAGGCATCCATATAGCGCGATTTTATGGCGACGCCCTCACTTGTCCCGTCCTCCCGGGCATCCAGCCCAAGGCTGGTGCCGTCATAAGAGCGGATGATGAATCGGTTGAACCTGTCATAAATCACGCGGAAGAGCTGGTTCGGCGAGGAGTTCTCGGGCCTCAGAAAAACCCTCTGGCTGCCGGGGTCATATTCCAGGTACTCCTTCTTGGCGGTCTCATCCCTGGCCGGGCGGATCTTATAGTAATAATTGCCGTCCCCTTCCAGGGAGGCCGGCTCAAAGATAAAGATCTGGCTGATATCAGTCACGGCCTCCCAGGTGATCAGCTGCTGCTCGGCAGCATTGGGATCGCTGGAGGCGGCCATGGCCATGTGGGCGTCCCTGCCGGATATGATCTTGAAGGAACCGGAAAGGTTCGTGACCTCCTGCCCTTCGCCGAAAACGACCATGGTCTTCTGCGACTCGTCCCTCTCGTTCCAGCGCAGAGACCATTTCTGGGCGGAATCGCCCAGGTTCAGGAGGGTGAGGACCATGCGGGAGCCGGCCGCGACCTTTCCGCCTTCCGGGGCGAGAACATAGCCGTTTTTATTTTTTATGATGACGACGCTCTGGCCGGGACGGTCCTTATCTTCCCCGCAGTAGATAAAGGACCAGTCGGCGGATGTGCCCGCGGAGAGGACGTTATCCTGGACGACGAGCGATCCGATGCCGCCGTTATCCTTAACCATGACCGGGCTGTTGGTGTGGGCGGCCCGGATGTTGAAAACCGTGCCGCCATCGTCCGTGGGGATGACAAAGAAACGGTTGCTGTTTTCGTATTTGTAGGACCGCAGCATGAGGGAGGTGCCGTTGTCGGGAAAACCGCCGTTTACGCCGAGGATCAGGCTCCTCTCCGCCGCGTTTTCGAAAATATAGGTGCCCGCCGTCACGGGGATCTCCGTATTCAGGGCATAGGGAAGGCTCCCGGCCGTCACGGGTATCCGCCCGGTCTGCTTTTCGGGCGGGACGGGCGTGGGCGAGGCGGGAGGCGGGGGGCTCTCTTCTGTCACGGCCGGTGCCTCCGGCTCTTCTGTAAGAGACTGACCTTCCGGTTCTTTTGTCAGAGGCTGCGCCTTTGACTCTTCTGTAGGAGCCTGAGCTTCCGGGTCCTCTATAGGAGCCTCCGGCGATGGCGAGGGCGTGCTGACCCGGGAGAGGCCTCCGGAAACGATGATTCGGTCACCGGCGGCCTTATCTTTGCCTCCGTAACTGTCCCCGGCGGATAGCTCTCCGGAATGGCCGTAGCTGGCCCGGGGGCTGTCCGTCCGGGCCGGCGCGATATCCGGAATGCCGGGGAGCGGGCGGAGCGGCGACAGGTAGAGCATAGAGGCGGCGGCCAGAACGGCCACGCCGCCAAAGGGTGCAAAAAACGGCAGCATACGCCTCCCCCTTTCAAATTCCTTCCAGAACGCTTTGATGGAAGGCGTCCTTTTTCTGTAGTCCAGCTTAAGGCCCTGGAGCAGGGCTTCCTTTGCTCTTTTCCCCATAGGGCCAAAGGCCTTCATGGGGATCTTGAGGGTGTCTTTTTCCTGGCGGGTCACCGATTCCGGCGGCTTTTCGCCGGTCAGGCAAAAGCAGATGGTGGCGCAGAACGCATAGACATCCGACCAGGTCCCGATATGCTCGTTCCCCTCTCCGGGATACTGCTCGGGCGGGGCATAGCCTTTTTTGTAGGTCGCCACGGGAGGGCGGAAGGAGCCGTCAAGGCTCTGGGCAGCCCCGAAGTCCAGAAGGCGAACGGTTCCGTCCGGCAGGACCATGATGTTGTCCGGGCTGATGTCCTTGTGGACCACATGGCAGGCATGGATGCACGAGACAGCCATCGCGGCGGGCCGAAGGAGCGGGATGAGCTTCCGGTAGGGGATAGGGCCCTGATGCCGGACCCTGGTGCGAAGGTTCTCCCCGCTTAAGTATTCCATGACCATATAGGCCGTGCTGTTTTCCGTGAAGTAGTCGAAAACCTTGACAATGGCGGCGTCCGGATTCCTGGCGTTCAGCATGGCGATCATCCTGGCCTCGTCCAGGAACCGGCTGCGGACATGGCCGAAGCTGTCCTCGCGTCCCGGCTCCACGCGGACCAGGGCTTCTTCCTTATCTCTTTTGCAGATCGAACGGATATAAAGCTCCTTGACGGCCACCAGGCGCTGGAGCTTGATATCCAGGGCGACATAGGTAATGCCGAAGCCGCCCGTTCCTAAAGCCTTTCCCAGCAGATAATTGTTCTTGAGAAGAAAAAAAGGCGGCAGAAAATATTCCCGGGGCGCGTATTTGTCATTATCATATCCACAGTAAGGACAAGGCCCGTCCTGGGATGGTTTCTTTTTTAAACATTTGTAACAGATCTTGGCAAAGGGCTTCATCCTTCACCTCCCATTCAGATTTCGTGCGCATACTAAATTTTCACGACAGGCCCAGATTCTTTTTGAGCTTCTGCATGAACAGCTTTCTGTCTATGAGCAGCAGGAGCATGGCCCGAACGGGCTTGCTCTTGGTATTTAAAAGCTCGGTCAGATAATCCCGGCTGTAGGAAGGCGCGGAAGGCTCCTGGGCCGCTTTGTCTCCCTCATCCGCAGCCTGCTCCTTTTCGAGAAGGAAGTTCTGGCGTGAGATAAACTCTTCCACCGGGATGGCGCTCAGGCCCCCGTAAACGGTATCCTCAAAGAAAGCGCCCCGGAAGATCTGCCTGTCGGTGTCCGAAAGCGTCCGGAGGAAGCCCTCAAACGGATAGGAAAGCTCCTCGCGGGAGGCATAGAGCCGGCCCTCATACGGACCGAAGGCGTCCAGGTAATCCTTAAGAAAAGAAAGCGCTCCCCTGTGCATGAGGCCGACCACATGGCAGTCAAAGGCGTTTTTATCGCTCTCCTCCAGAACAGGGACCACATGGCCGTCCTTCCGGACAAAGCCGGTACAGCTTCCGAGCGGATCGGAAAAAATATGCTCCCGGATAAGGCCGGTGACGGCAGGCCTTGCGTCATAAAAATCCCGGATCGGGAACTGCATCAGGTGCTTTAAGTGGGAGGAGCTGTCGATATCCTCATGGATATACAAAACCTCGACCCCCCTGCCGCAGCAGAAGCTGAGGGCATCCTGGATGCGGCCGCTGTAGCCCATGTCAAAGCAAAGGGCATCCTCCCCGACCTGGCTGTAATACTCCTTTAGCAGGCCGATGGCTTCCCTGTGTTTTTTTTCGGAATAAAAGTTGTCTAAATAGAGCGCGATAAAGCGGTGGTAGTCCGCGGCATCCTCAAAGGTTTTGTCGTAGGGGAGCCCTTCCCGGCCAAACAGCCGGGCAGCAGCCGCCTCGCTTATGTCCTTTCCGGCAAACGACAGCATGGCCATCAGGCTTTTCGGGGAATGCCCCCGGTATTCGGCCGGAAGCTGGTAAAAGGAAAGAGGCCAGCGGAGGATGGCCGGCAAAAGGGCTTTCCGGGAAGCCTGGATGTAGCCGGTGGATAGCGGCTTTTGGATATATCTGGCATAGAGATCATAGGCCATTTTGGGAAGATACCCATCCCTCGCGCAAAAAAAGACGCGCGACCGGCCGCTGCGTCGGGCCTCCTCATCTATCCAGCGGACCAGGCCGAGGATATGGGGACCCAAAAGGGAATAGCCGATAAAAAAGGGATCGCAGTTAAAGTCGCTGGTGCTGTTAAAACTGCGGTAGGGGTTGTCAAAATAGCGGTTAAAGGAAAGCGCCTGGCCGATGCCGAACACCAGGGAGGAGGAGGCCTTGTCATAGGACCTTGCCCGGCCGCATATGTCCTTTCCGATCGTGCTGCAGCGGTTGGTGGGGCTTCCCTGGATACGGTTTTCAAAAATCTCGCGGGCCTTCGGCAGGAAAAGGCTCTTGATCCCCGCCTTCTGGCAGCCCAGGATATCCGAATTCCAGGTATCGCCAATGTGCAGGATCTCCTGCGGCTTTACCGGGACTTTTTCTGTGACCGCCCGGAACAGGCCGCCGTCATACTTAAGGCGCCGCTCCTCACAGGAAATGAACAGGCGGTCATAGCCGGATATGCCGCATTTTTCCAGCATCGAGACGATGGTTTCGCGTTCCAGGTACATATCCGTCACGAGAAGGACATGCTTTTTCTGATACCTGGCCAGGTTAAAAAGAGACAGGCCGGCCCTCCTGGGCCGCACAAAGCCGATCTCCAGGCGGCATTCCGCCTCCTTCATCTTCTGTGCCAGTTCCGGGGACAGGCCATAGGCTTTTTGGATATAGCCATATATCTCCGTCAGGGTAATGTCCTTTATGCTGCTGTCTGTTTTCGCGTAAAAGCGGCGGGCAAGCGTTTCGCCTTCCTTTCGCATTTTGGAAAACAGGACATTGGTGCCCGATATGTCCTGAAAGACCTTATCCAGCATAAGGAACAGGTCCTCCGGGCGGTAGAACGGGCGGAGAAGGAGGGTGTCGAAAATATCAAAGGATATATAAGCGCCCTCAAAATGGCCGACCTGCTCCTTTAAATAGGGAAGGCCGCCGTTCCAGGAGGTGCGGACCTGTTCAAAGTAATAGTCCGGCAGGATGTCGGGAAGGCTTCCCTTCCAGAAGCCGTCCATGGCCTGCTGGCAGGCGGCCTTATCCTCCCCCTTAAAGGAATCGTCAAGGAGATGCTGCCACATCCGGCCGTAATGGTCCTTCGCATGGGCAAAGTGGGCGCAGATGTCCTCCGAAGCCTTCTGCTCCTTAAGGAAGTCCTGGACAAAGGCAAAGACGGCCTTAAGGTCATGGATATTTTTGATAAAGCGTTCCCTTGTGGGACGGCTGGCGTCGGTGGAAGCGTTTTTGTTCATGCAGTAAAAGTAGGCATCCCCACAGACGCGGGCGACTTTTTTGGCTTTATAAAAAAGGACGGAGGAAAAGGCGATGTCTTCCGTCATGACGATGTGCTCCGTAAGCTTCTGGTAAAAGGGCAGGCATTCTTCCCACAGGGAGCGGCGGTAGAGCTTGTTCCAGACCGTGTGCCAGGAGTAGCAGGCGGCTTCCTGTCCAAAGTAAGTCTCCCTCACCTCATCGCCGGAAAGGGTATCAAAAGAGAGCGCACTCTCATGAAAGTTGTAGATGTAGCGCTCGGAGCCATCCTCCCAGACCGTATCGCCGATACATATGTCCGCGCCGGTCTCTGATGCGCGGTCAAGAAGGCTCCGGTAAAAGTCGTAGGATACGTAGTCATCGCTGTCGACAAAGCAGATATAATCCCCCGTACTTTTTTTCGCTCCGGCAAGCCGTGCCCGGAAAAGTCCCTGGTTAGTGTCGCCGTCGACAAAAAGGACCCGGCTGTCGCTGGCCTGGTAGGGCTTTATGATGTCGCGGATGTTGCCCTTTGAGCCATCATTGACCACGATGATCTCAAGATTCCGGAAGCTTTGGGACAGCAGGCTGCCAAGGCAGCGCGCAAGGTATCCTTCGGTGTTATAAACCGGCACGATGACTGATATTTTGAGATTTTCCATTATTTCATTTCCCTAACTCTATAGTAATTCCTCTAACAGTCCCTTTTTGGCCAGCGAGGCAAGGTAACGCTTTCCCAAAAAGCGGCTCTCTATGCTATCATATAGCAAACGGTATTTTTTTTCAATGTCTGACAGGCTGTTTTCCAATTCGTTTTGCGTTTGACGCAATTCGGAGATGGAGGCCGAGAGGGCGTCTGCCTCCTGCCGGGAGAGGCGAAGGTCCTTCTCGAGGCAGGCGATCCTGTCCTCTTTTTCCGTCTGGGTGGTCTTAAGGCCCTCTATCTCCTCTTCCAGCCGGCCGATGCGGCCGTCCTTATCCGCAGCAAGCGCCTTCTGGGAAGCCGCCTCCTCTTCCAGCCGGGAAATGTATCCGGCTTTTTCTGAGATAAAGGCTTTCAGGGAAGAAATCTCCTTTTCAAGAGAGGCCATACGGCCTTCCTTTTCCGAGACAAAATCTTTCAGGGAAGCCAGATCGCCTTCGAGCTTCTTTATATAGTCTTCTTTTTCGGAAGCATACTTCTGCAGGGTTTTGTGGTCCGTTTCCAGGGTCCCTATATAGGCTTCCTTTTCGGAGGTGTACTTCTGCAGGGTTTTGTGGTCCGCTTCCAGGGTCTTTATATAGGCCTCCTTTTCGGAGGTGTACTCCTGCAGGGTTTTGTGGTCCGCTTCCAGGGTCCCTATATAGGCTTCCTTTTCGGAGGTATACTCCTGCAGGGTTTTGTGGTCCGCTTCCAGGGTCTTTATATAGGCTTCCTTTTCGGAGACGTACTCCTGCAGGGTTTTGTGGTCCGCCTCCAGAGTCTTTATATAGGCTTCCTTTTCGGAGACGTACTCCTGCAGGGCCTTGTGGTCCGCCTCCAGGGTCTTTATATAGTCTTCTTTTTCAGATGTGTACTTCTGCAGAGTCTTAAAGTCTCTTTCCAGTTCCCCGACGCGCGCCTCTTTCTCTTCGGCGTAGGCCTGTAAAGTGCCATGGTCCTTTTCCAGCCGGGATATATAAGCTTCTTTCTCTTCCGCCTGGGAAAGAAGCTCCTGTATATAATCTTCTTTCTCTTTCAGAAAAGCCCTATTTTCTTCCGCCTGGGAAAGAAGCTCCTGTATGTAATCTTCCTTCTCTTTCAGAAAAGCCCTATTTTCTTCCGCCTGGGAAAGAAGCTCGGAGATGTAGGCTTCTTTTTGGCGGACGAAAGCGTCCATTTTTGCTATGTTGCCTTCCAGCTCCTTAATATAGCTGTCCTTTCCATCGATAGTCTCTTTGTAGCGGGCGATCTCGCCCTCAAGGGCCCCGATCCGGGAGAGGAGGTCTTTCTGGTATGTCCTGAGGTCGCGCAGGGCGAAGGCATCCTCTCTCACCCTGGCTTTTGTCTCCGAATCCGCCACATAAAGGGCATTGAGGTAAGGCTGGATATCGAAGGCGTCTCTGACCTTTTCATACGTTTCGCGGGACTTAAAAAGAAGCCCGAGTCCGCAGCTAAAGGGGATCTCCAGGGTGCAGGGCGTTTCCCGGCAGATCTCCTGCCACAGGACATGGGAGCCCATGGGCTTCCCCTGGAACGGGTCAAGGCCGATGTCGTGAAACAGGATAAGCCCGTTATCGGATACCTTGTCCTTCCAGGACAGGTAATCGTGGCGGACATCCTCATAGATGTGGGAGCCGTCAATATGCAGCATATCCAGGCTTCCATCGGCGAAGGCGCTAAGCGCCTCATCAAAGGTGGTCCGCATCACCTGGCAGGAGACATCGCCGTAAGCCCCCTTGAGGGTCTTCATAAAGGAACTGTACACGTCCTCGCGGTAGTCGCCCTTTGTGTAGGCATCGCCCTCCCAGGTGTCGATGGCAAAAAAGCGGGTGGGAAGGCGGTTGTCCTTGATCGCCTGCATGAAGGCAAAAGCCGAGCATCCATAATGGCTGCCAAGCTCAGCCAGGGTTTGCGGTTTAAGAAAGACCATAAGGTCATAGGCAAAGGCGCGCAGCCCGGCCCATGGCGCGTATCTCATCAAAACCGGCTGATAGTCATCGCAGGCAAAATGACATTGATGATATTTCCAGCTGTTTTCCATTCTATCTCTCCAGATTTCGGCAGATCAGGTCGGTAAACCGGCAATGCAGAAATCATCCATGGGATTGTTGAACAGCCCATAGATCACTTTTCCGTGGGTCGTATTGACAAAGTGGATGGCCTGGTTGATCCAGCACTCTTCGACCTGGCGCAGCACCTCGTAGCCGACGCCAAGGCCAAGGGTAATGAAGTAATCGCCCTCCCGGACCTCCGGCCAGGTAAAGCGAAGGGAGATCCGGCTTTTTCCGGTATCGATCGTCCTGTCGGTCATGTGGCATGTCAGGGAAGTCTCCCCAAAGACCTCATTGCCATAGCGGTCCAGCACCTGATAGCCGACGATCAGGTTATCCGCCTGGATATGGGAGGACACCAGGAGGTGGACCGTTACCTGACAGCCCTTCTCGATATATCCGGCAAAGGGGTCGCCGTCGACATCATAGTAAAAGCTGTCAATGGACATATCGCCCTTGCCGCTGTATTTATCCGGATCGGGAGCGCGAAACGGCAGCCCTCCAAGATCGGCATCGGAAAGGGACGCGGCTTTTTCCTCTTCCTCCGATGGGGCAAAGCCCATATCGCCCTGCCGCACCTTATAATACTGCGCCACGCCATCCAGGGCATTCCCGTCAAACAGGAGTTCTCCCCGGTTCATAAGAAGCACCCGGGGACAGAAGCGGGTAATGGCGTTCAGGTCATGCGAAACGATGAGGACGGTGGACTTTTCCCGGAACTCGCGTATCTTGGCGTAGCATTTCTGCTGGAAAAAGACATCCCCCACGCTGAGGGCTTCGTCGATGAGCAGGATATCGGGATTTACGGATACCGCGATGGCGAAGGCCAGGCGGACGAACATCCCGGAGGAATAGATCTTGACCGGCTGGTAGATAAAGTCGCCGATATCCGCGAAGGCGAGTATCTCCGGCAGGGCCGCATCGGTCTCTTCCCGGGTAAAGCCCATGAGGAGGGTATTTAAGTAGATGTTTTCCATCCCGGAATATTCCGGGTTAAAGCCGGCGCCCAGCTCCAGGAGAGCCGCCGTCTTTCCCCGGACAAGCGCCTCCCCGGAGGACTGGCGGATAACGCCGGACAGGATCTTAAGGAGCGTGGATTTTCCCGAACCGTTAAGGCCGATGATCCCCACGCATTCGCCCTTCGCCACCGAAAAGCTGATGCCCTTAAGGGCCTCGAAATCTTTGTGGAATTTCTTTCCGCTGAAAGAAAAGGCCTCCCTCACCTTATCGGATTTCTTTTCATAAAGGGGATAGACCTTGCGGAGATTGTTAACGTCGATGACATTTTCCATGCCATTACCTCTCAAACAGAATCATATATTCGTAAAAAACACAGCGTTAAACCTCATCGGCAAAGAAGGGGCTGAGCCGCTTAAAGACAATGAAGCCGGCCAGAAGAAGGACCAGGGTGACGACCCAGAAATACAGGCCCTCTCCTCCGCGCGCGGACAGGCTCTTCCCGAAAAGCAGGCTGTCCCGGTACCCCTGTATCACATAGTGCATGGGGTTAAGGCGCAAAATCTTCTGGACGGAGCCGTTCACCATCTGCTCCTCATTCCAGAGGATGGGGGTTGCCCAGAAGCCGACCTGCAAGATCACGGACAGTATGGAGGAGGTATCCTTGAAAAAGACGGTAAAGGCGGACAGCAGGTAGCTAAGAGCCAGGGCGTGAAGGCCGGCGCAGGCCATGTAGTATAAAACCTGGAAAGCGCTTCTTCCCAGAGGATAACGGTACAGAAAGGCCATGGCGAAAAGAAAAGCGACAAAAAACAGATGGACGAACAGGGCGGATATCACCTTGATCGCCGGAATGATGCGGACATCAAACCGTATTTTTTTGACCAGGTAGCTGTACTCCAGCAGGGAGGAGGACCCGGAGGACACGGCGTCGCTGAAAAAGACCCAGGGGATATAGGCGGTGCTGAACCACAGAATATAGGGGGCATCTCCCACGGGAAGATTTTTAAAGCCGAGCTGGAACACATACCAGAAGACCAGTATCGTGACCAGCGGCATGACAAAGGCCCACAAAGCCCCCAGGACCGAGCTGGAATATCGGGCGCGAAGGTCGTTACGGGCCAGCGAGATAAGAAGGCGGATGGTATGCCTGTTTTCGGTTTTTTCTTTTTTATATCTGATCATGCGTTTTTTCATCGGGGGCAATGGCATCCCCTTCTCCTTTCAGGAGCTTCTGATAAAACAGATTCAGGAGCTTTTTGTCATTTAAAAAGTGGGAAAACACATCCCAGGCTTCTTCCATCCGGATCGTCTGGCCCATGGCAAGGAGGAGCGGCTGCATCTGCGCGACAAAGTCCGACACGCCCCTGTGGATGCCGGCAATTGCCGGAGCATACGGATTTTTGTCCTTAAGGACAAAGGAGGGATAGTAATGCAAAAGGGAAGGGCAGGTATCCGTGAACATCTTTTCAAAGCAGAAGATCTGCCGGACGCTTAAGGGCCTGCCGTAGAAGGCATCGCACCGCCTCTTGTCATCGGAAAACAGGTAGGTATGGGCGTGCAGAGCGTTATCATAGGTTTCCGTTTTTTCCCCCTGCACGGCCCCGAAAAGGGCGCACGCTATCGTCACCGGGAGGCCTTCCCTTGCGGCAAAGCGGCGCAGAGCCCGGGAGGCGGTGCCGTGCCAGCCGATATCCACGACGCATATCCTTTCCGCGCCGGAAAGAAGGGAGCGGTAATAGTCCTGTCCGGCTTCCCGGCTGTTTTTAAAATGCCCGGCCACCGCCGAATAGTGGTCAAGGATCAGCCTTTTCAGGCTTTCACAGGCATCTGCGGTCAGATAGCCGGAAAGCTGCAGCCCATAGTCAGGAAGGTGGGGGGCTAAAAATGAGAGCTCCATATCCCGGAGCACATCCTCTATCCGGCAGGGGATCGAGCGGTTAGCGGCCCGGTGGAGAAGAAAGCCATCCACATACTGCTCCGGCTCCTCCTCAAAAAAGACCTCCCCCATGGCCCGGCGGGAAACCTGCATATAGCGGATATCGCAGGGGAAGGAAAGGACGAGGCTCGTCTCGTAGACAAGGCGGCAGTCCCTGGCGCAAAAGAGGATGCGGTCGAACTTTTCCTTTTGGCAGAGCGCCTTAAGCCACTGGCAGAAGCCGAGGCACAGGATCCCGCCATACTTGAACCCCATGCCATAAAAAAAGCCGCGGGACGGGGAGGGCATATGGAAGGCGCTGTCCATCAGCGTATGGTAAAGGTCCAGGACCGGTGTTTCGTAAATGGAAGAGCGGTAACGTCTTCCCAGGGCCCGGATGTCCGGATACACGTAACAGGCGGAAAAGCCGGCTGCCTGGAAGAGGGGCAGCCGGTCTTTGACTGAAAGAATGCCGGTCCCCTCTTTTCCGGAGGGGAGGGATATCTCATCCCCGGTAAAAAAATCCCGGACGCTTCCGGCTTCCCCTAAAAGGACAGGCCGAAAGCGTGAACGGTTTTGGAGAAAAGATGCCGGGACATCCTCCCCGAAGCCGTTCATGACGACATATACGGGAAGCCTGCGGCCGCCTTGGGTCAGAAAGGACAAAAGTCCTGTGTTTTCGACATAAACGGGAGCGGCCTTTGGGCGCGCTTCCAAAAGAAAGCGGTCTTTCTCCCTGTCTCTCGCGGGAGGCCACAGCAGCAGGGCGGCATCCACGGCAAGAGACGGGCTGCCGGCCAGGCTGCGGCACAGGGAGAGCACCTTTTCCTGGTCCGCCGCGCGCCATTCAGGGAAGGCGCTGTGGCCTTCCAGATCTTCCAGGGCTCTTTCAGGAGTCATTTTGCGTATATGAATGCCCATATAGAGTTTTAAAAGGAGAAAAGCCTTGTGGAGGTAAGTCCCCTCATATCCGGGCAGCTCCCTGGCCTTGCCGAAGGCGTACTGGACGGCAGGGTCATCCTCCAAAAGGAGCCGGTATCCGATGTTTTCCAAATGCCATTTTATATTCTTCATATCTTGCTATTCCTGAAAGAGCGCTTGTGAAGCCTGCCGCTTTTGGGCTGTGTGCGGGGCGAGCTCGCTGTTACAGCGGACGTGTGGCCTCCCGCAGCCAGGCTTTCTCGTCCTCCTCCATATAGGGGGAAAGCTCTTCCCATACTTTTTCGTGATAAGCGTCAATAAAGGCTTTTTCACGGGGAGAGAGCATGGCGGTAACAATGCCTTCGCGGTCGAAGGGGCACAGCGTGAGCTCCTCAAACCCAAGGAAAACCTGTGAAGCGGCTTCATTTACTTTTTTGCAGAGGAGAAGGCTTTCATGGCGGATGCCGAATTTCCCTTCCTCATAGTACCCGGGCTCATCGGAGGTGATCATGCCCTCCTCCATGACGGCGGGGACGGGGATGCCTTCTTTGATGCGCCAGTGGAAACGGTTCGGGCCCTCATGGACGTTCAGAAAATAGCCGACGCCATGGCCTGTGCCGTGGTTATAGTCTTTTCCCATGCGCCACAGGGGCTCCCTGGCCAGGATATCCAGGTTGGCGCCGTTGCAGCCCTGGACAAACACCACATCGGCCAGGGCGACATGGCCCTGCAGCACCGCCGTGAAATAGGTCTTCTCCTCCTCTGTCAGCTCGCCGACCACGATCGTGCGGGTGACATCGGTCGTCCCTTCCAGATACTGCCCGCCGGTGTCGCAGAGGACCATGCCCTTTTTGAGGATGGGGATATCCGTTTCCTCCGTCGCCGAATAGTGGACAATGGCCGCATGGGAGCCATAGGAAATGATCGGCTCAAAGCTGTTGCCCATAAAGTGGGGCTGCGCGCTCCGGTATTCGTACAGCTTGTCCGCTACGGAAAGCTCGCTGACCCCTTCCTCGCCGGCATGGCGCTTGAGCCAGTAGACGAATTTTGTCAGGGCCACGCCGTCCCGTATGTGGGCCAGGCGCATGTTCTCCTGCTCTGTCCGGTTTTTGAGCGCCTTGGGAAGGAGGGTGGGGTTTGGCTTGTCGATGACCTCCTTGCCGGCAGGGATCTTTTCAAAAAGCAGGCTGTTGACCTTGGACTTGCAAAGGAGGATGGCCCCATCCGCGGGCAGGGTGCCGATATCCTCATAGATCTGATCGTAGGGCTTGATATGGACGCCATCTTCGCCGAGGGAAGAAAGGATCTCCTGGGAGAACGCTTCCTTGTTGGCGTAAAGAAAAGCCTTCCGCTCATCCATCAGAAGATAGGAAAGCACGACCGGGTTGCACAGGACATCGCCGCCCCGGATGTTCAGGAGCCAGGCGATATCGTCAAGGGAGGACAGAAGAAAGACCGAGGCGTTTTCCTTTGCCATAGCTTCCCGGATGCGGGCGAGCTTGCTTTTCCTTGTCTCACCGGCATAGGCTATGCCAAGCTCCATGACGGGGTGGCAGGGAAGGGCGGGGCGCTCTGCCCAGATCTGACCCACAAGGTCGACATCGGGCCTTATGCGGACGCCGGAGGGCGTAAGCTCCTCTTTATATTTGGCGGCCTCCTGGGCGCTGAACACACGGCCGTCAAACCCAAGGACATCCGATCCTGTTAAATGCTCCTTAAGATATTTGTGCAGATCCGGCACGTCCTTTTCGCCGGACCTGAATAACGTAAAGCCCGTGCCCGAAAGCTGGTCGGCTGCCTGTATGAAGTAACGGCCGTCGGTCCAGACGCCCGCCATGTCGGCCATGACGAGGGCCGTCCCGGCAGAGCCGGTGAAGCCGGTAAGGTATTTCCGGCATTTAAAAAACTCCCCGACATATTCCGAGCCGTGAAAATCTTCGGTAGGCACCAGATACGCCGTGATGCCGTTTTCCTTCATGAGCTCCCGGAGCGCGTGAAGGCGTGACTGTATGATGTCATTCATTTTATGATATCTCCTTCCTGACGGATAAGCGGCCGCAATGGGACGCGCATATCCATATATGCTTCTTATCATAACACAAGAGAAGAGAAAAATAAAGAAAAGCCTGCCATCATTTTGCCCCGGAAAAAGGGCAAAATGACGGCAGGCCTGTTATCGTGCCATGACGAGAGCGGTCATCTACTTTTGGCTGACCACGGGGACGGCTACGCGCTCCAGCGCCGCCCGGAGCTTGGGGTAGCGGATGACGAACACAATGCTGGGGTCCCGCCTTTTGATGACGGCCGTCCACTTGTTTTCGTGGGTCAGAAGAGAGATATTCGGGAATTTCTGCTGGGAGGTTTCTTTAAGGGTAAAGTTGTGATGCTCCGCCTGGAATGCCCGGGTAAGCTCCACATGCCTTAAATATTCCGGATAGGTGTAGGCAATGGCCCTGTCCACAAACAGGCCGTCCAGGTCCAGGAAAGGCGGCGACTTGGCAAACTGCTTTTCCGTCAGGCGGGAATATTCCACGTCCAGGCGGCCGTGGGAAAGGATGGTATTGATCCTCTCACGGCAGGCCCTGCCGCCCGCGACGATCCCTTCGATCTCCTCGGCTTTAAGGGAGGCGCGGGTCAGTATCTGCCGCATAAGCTCTTCGTCCATGGTGAAGAAGGGCGGCGAGGATACGACCTCCCGGCGGTTTCCGGATGTCCTGGCGTCGGCTTCCATAAAGGCGCTAAAGCTTTCCAGGTCCTTATCGCGGTAGATCTCGATCAGAGGCTGGGCCAGGTGGCGCAGGCATTCGGCCTTGCGCTGATAATAGGCCACATCCTCCGGCCGGGTGATAAGGGTGGCTCTGCCGATATCCGAAGATCCATGGATGTATTCTCCCTGCATGGCCGCGCCGCCCGAGGCATATGTCAGGCTGCTGTACACGGAGCTCTGACCTTCTTTCAGATAATAGGAATGCAGGTTGCCCGTCATATAGACGGGAAGCCAGAGCTTAAGCTGATAGACCAGGTCATTCAGGGACTGATTGAGGTTGTGGATGATATCAATGGGAATATTCCGTTCCACGATATGGGAAAGGTAGTAGCCCCAGTTTTTTTCAAAAAGGCCGGGATTGGATGAGGTATCGCCGGGATCCTGGTCCAGCACCGCGGGCATGGGAATGTCCGTAGCCAGGAACAGGGGCGTTTTATGAGGCGACTCCAGGGAAAGGCGGAAAAAATCCAGCTCACCCAAATGAATGTTTTCCAGGCCGAAGTAGGTATAAAACGCATCTCCGCGCTTATTGGCGGTGATGATGGGATTTCCCAGAAAAGCCTCGGGGGGAGCGGTTTTTTCAATGGCCCGGCGGTATTCCTCCAGGGAAAATGAATTGATCTCATCCAGAAAGCGGCCGATAAAGTTCTTTTTTTCCGGGAGCTCATTCTGGGTGCCGAACCAGGCGGCCAGCTTTTCCTGATAGAGAAAATCATCGGACAGATCTTCCAGCGGGCAGTCGAGCAGGGAGCTGACGACCTGCCTGTCCGCTTCGCGGCTAAAGCGCCTGACGACAAAGCGGCAGACATCGATGATAAACTTATCGATATTGGCCGGGGTCCTCTGGCCGGAGCAGATCCGGGACAGATAGGAAGGGTCATAATTCAGGAAACGGGAAAGTTCGGCCTTGTTGATCTCCAGGGCGGCGATCAGGGCTTTCAGGTTTGTGGACAGTATCCGGGGATTGGTCTTCCGGGAAGATAAGATCTCCTGAAAGGCGGCCTTGACCCGGTCCGTCGAGAGCTCCGCGTTGCCCTTTTGCTCGGCCAGGAGGCCGATGCCGTTGCAGAGCTTTTGAAGCTGCTTGCTGTCCGCAGCCGGCTGCCTCTCGCCGTTACGGTAACGGGAAAGCACAGTTGGCGACAGTTCTGAAGCCTCTGCCAGAGTTTTTGCAGAGCAGCCAAGCGTCACCATATAATCGTTGAGCCTATCTTTGAACTCCATACGAGGCCTCCTCCCATATTATTATTGTGATTATGGGAAACGAATAAAACGCCTGCATTCTGACCTGTCTGCATTTTGATCCGTTTCTGGCGCCGGTTTTACCGTGCGCCGGCAACATATGTTTTGTAAGCCCGTGCGCTTACCTTTAGTATAACCAAAATACATTATTTTAGCCCACATTTGAAGGGCTTTACCGCAAAAGTCATTGACATTTTACCTATTTAAGACGGTTTTTACCACAAATAAGACATCTTTGCCTGTATGCCTTTGCCATGAGGTGTCATGCTATTGCGCTGCCTCATTATCCTATGAATATGTAAAAGTCAATTTTTAACACAATTAGGGCTTGCCAGACGCAAAAACATATGATATATTAAATGTAGTTTTGAAAACCACATCATGCGTCATGCAATATTCTCTCGCACGGTTTTGGTTTTCGCCGAAATTGGCGCTCATGGCGCCGGAAACAGGAGGCAGACATATGGAAAACAGGATATCCAGCTGTAAGGACCTTGCCACATATTTTAAAAGGCACCTGGTCCCCCAGAAACTTTATAAGATCGGCGGCAGGCACAATAACCGCATCTGCCTTGCCCCGGCCGGCACAGGATGGGATGTCTATTTCAGCGAAAAAAAGGACAAGATCGGCCTTGTGCATTACGAGGATGAACCCTCCGCCTGCCAGGGCATGAAAAACGAGATCCGCAAAATGATGGAGGTCATGTACGGCATGACCTGGATCCCCGACCGGGCCTGAATTACGGGAGGTGCTTTTTCTGGCGCCCCTGCGATAATAAAAAAAGCCTTTTTTGACAGTTGTCTGCCAAAAAGGCTTTTTTTATTATCGCAGAGGTGATGGGGAAGAACCGTCCCCATTTCAGCATTTTTGAAACATAAGCTTTCAATTATCCGAGAGGAATCTCGACCACCTCAGCCATTTTGGTGAGGCACAGTTCGATCTGGGAAGATATCTCGGCGACCAGGCGCTTTTTGATCTCTTCGTTTTTCACATTTTCAAGGCTGTCATACATCTTCTCCTTCACGGCCGCGGATGTGTTCTTTAAGCGGGAGGCAAAGGAATTTTTGGGAATGAGCTTCCTGACGGCTTTGGGGATATTGGCGTTCATGAGGGCCGACTCCATCTTGCTCTTGCCGAGGAACAGGACCACAAGGGATAACAGGGCGCCGGCCAGGATGCCCACAGGCCCCTCCGCGATGAGGACAATGCCGCTGCCGCCGCAGAGCAGCCCGACCAGGATCGTGATGATGGAATCGATCAGCCATGTCGCCTCCTCAACGGCAAAAATATCCCTGGCATCCAGGCGGATATCCATATCGGAGAGCTTGAGATAAGAGGAAAGGCTGAGGGCGGTATAGGGGATCTGGTGACGGACGCAGATCGGCATGGTCAGGGCTTCCAGGTCGTCGGCCACCGGCTTGAGCCAGGAGGCGATAGGCCCGGACAGAAGCTCCCTGGCTTCGCTGGTTTTCAGGAAACGCGCGATCTCCCGCTCAAATATGCTTTCGGTATCCGACAGCTTTTCAATCTCTCCCCTTCTCCATTTTTCGAAGACGGGCGCCGCCACATGGGTCAGAAGCGGCTCAGCCAGGGTATCCACGGCTGCGCGGTAAAGGCTGGGAAGGTGTTCCTTTACGGCATCCTCCACCGCTGTGGAGGCGATGAGCTCTTCCACCTCCCGGCGAAATTCCCGAAGCTCCTCGTCAATGCGCCCGCTGTAGGAAAGGCCACGGGCAACGGCAAATTCCGGCTCCGACCCGGTGATCACAATGGCATCCGGGAATATCTCCTGGCACCAGTCGCGGATAGCGGGCAGGCGCGAGACGCCGCCGGTCAGGAACAGCAGCTCCGGCTGGGCCGCGGTGATGCTCTTTTTGACCTCGCGGAGGCTATCCTCGAAGACCTGGCGGAAGGATTTTCCGTTAAGGATGGGCGTGCCCTCCTCTTCCAGCCTTTTGGCTGCGCGGGCATCCATTTTCAACTGGAGGCGCAGCGGCCTGTCGTAATAGACCATGACCGATTCCTGGCACTCGTGGGCGGCCCAGTAATCCTCATCGGAATAATATTTTTCTTTTAAGCGCCTGGCGGCAAACTCGCAGTAAGAACGCCACGGCTCGCTTTTTTCAAAGACGCTTTCAAGCTCTTCTTTTTTGTCCGACATTTTCAGGGCTTCCAGAAGAAGGGCCTCGTCCATGATGCCGCCGCCCAGGGCCACCTCGCCGGCCGTCTGCATCTGGGTCTCGTGGCCCTTGCAGATGTAGGCGAAGTCTGTCGTGGAGGAGCCGATGTCCACCACCAGCACGGCCTTGGACAAAATGTCATAGCCGACCTGCAGGTGTTTGGACTGGCAGGCGCTGACAAGCGCCGCCCGGGATTCCGAAACGATCCGGGCAGGCGGGTAGCCGGCCGATTCAAAAATTTCCCGGTAGCATTCCCGGGCCTTTTTATCCCACCCTGCCGGGCAGCCGATGTAAAAGCAGGCGCCGTCCCGGTTTTTAAAGCGGCGGTCCTCCCGGATGAGGGCGAGGACGGCTCCCGCAAACAGGCGCATATCCTTCCGGCTTTCCGGGTCGGAAAGAAAGCGGCTCTTAAAGCGCAGCCGCCGTTTGATGACGTTTGCCGCGTAGCAGGCCTTTTCGCCCAGAAGGATCTCTCCGTTCGCGCTGGAGGCGAACGCGGTGATAAAGCTTCCGGCCCCTTCTACCGGCAGGATCGCGGGAACGGAAGCCTGATCCTTTTCAAGAATGGCAATGGCGCTTTCCGCATCGCCAAGGTCAAAACCATAAAAAATATCCATGCGTCTAATTTCCTCCTGTAAACGTTCCGGCAGCCAGCCCTTTCTTCAGCAGCTTTCCCTCCTTAAAGAGGGCAGGGCGGAGCGTTCCCTCGCGGACAGACGGCAGCACATCAAAAAACGAACTGTTTTCCTCACTGTAATCTATGGTTTCAATCCCTTTTTTATGCAGAAAATGGCGGACATCCCTAAGCTTATCCAGGGCATAGTCGCCATCCTGGCTGCAGGAGGCTTCCAGGAAGCCCATCATAAGGCCGATAAGCTCATCATCCATGTCGCCGGCATTATCCGGGGAGACGGATAGCGCGCCGGGCTGGCGCTCATCGGTGATCTGGGCGGAGGAAGCGCTTTTCAGCCATTGGTCGGCGTGCAGCATGACCGCGGACAGAACGCGGTATATTTTGGCCGGATCAAGCAGTATCTGGGCGTATTGCTCGGTCTGGGAGGGCCGTGCGGCCTGGCCGTTCTGCCAGAACTTTCCGGCAAAAAAGACTCCCGCCATGCCGGCGGCGAGCAGCAGGAGGGTTATGGGAATATGCCCGACACCAGACAGAAACCCTCCGGAAGAAGCCCCCTGGGAAAGCAGGACAAGAAAAAGAGCCAGAAGAAGGATAGCGCCGGCCAAGAGAGCGATAAGAGCCTTGCGGGGAGGCTTTTGCTTCCCGGCGGATATCGGGGTATGGCTGTCCCATATCCGGGTATCTCCCACACAGTCGAGGAGGCCGCTGGAGAGGCTGGCGCACCCTAACATGGCTGCCGTCAGCTCGCTGACACGGTCGATGGAGACCTGGGCGTTGGCCCTTGAGAGAACCCTCTTGACCAGGGCATCCGTTTTATCCTTCGCTTTTTCAGGCTCATAACCTCCGGCGCCTTCGCGGAGGAATGATTCTTTTTCCAATTCCAGACATTCCGATAATGTCATAGCTTATCTCTCACTTCTTTCTGATGTTTCTATCCGATGTTTCTATCCGATGTTTCTATCCGATGTTTCTATCCGATGTTTCTATCCGATGTTTTCACCTGACGGTTTCGACTTTGATGGTGTTGGTATTGCCGCTGCTGCCGTTGATCAGGCCGCCGGTGAGGACGACCTGGTCGCCTTCTTCCAGCTCGAAAACTCTCTGGGCTTCCTTGAGGGCGTGGTAGAAAAGGACCTCCACCGAGGTAAACTCTTCGCTGAGAAGAGGCTGCACGCCCCAGCTCAGGTTAAGCTTGCGGTAAGCCTTTTCCGAGGTCGTAAGGCCAAGGATCGGCACCGGGCAGCGGAAACGGCTGACCATGCGGGCGGTCAGGCCGCTCATGGTGCACACCACAATGCACTTGGCGTCCACGTCCACGGCCATGGCGCTGGTGGCATGGGAGACGGCATCCTGGGTATTGTGGATCTTGAAATCCTGGGCCCGGAACCGCTGGGCATAATCAATGTTCTGTTCCGTAAAGTAGGCGACATCGGCCATGGTTTGGACGGCTTCCACCGGGAATTTTCCCGCGGCTGTCTCTCCGGAAAGCATCAGGGCGGAGCTGCCGTCATAGACGGCGTTGGCGACATCCGAGATCTCGGCCCTTGTGGCCCTGGGATTGTGGATCATGGATTCCAGCATTTCGGTGGCCGTGATGACCCGCTTGCCCAGCATACGGCATTTGCGGATCAGATACTTCTGGACGGAGGGCACTTCCATAAAGGGGATCTCAACGCCCAGGTCGCCGCGGGCGACCATAATGCCATCGGCAATATCGCAGATCTCGTCTATATTATCGACGCCGGCGCGGTTCTCGATCTTGGCAATGATATCGATCTCCTCTCCGCCGTTATCATCCAGGAAATCCCTGATCTCGCACATGTCGCTTTTATTGGAAACAAAGGAAGCCGCCACAAAGTCGATATCATTGACAATGCCGAAAAGAAGGTCTTCCTTATCCTGATCGCTTAAGAAATCGCCCTGCAGGAGCTTGTTGGGGAAGTTCATGCTCTTGCGGTCGGACAGCTCGCCGCCGTTGATGACCTGGCAGATGATATTGTTGCCGCTGATCTCGCGGACTTCAAATTTTACCAGGCCATTGTTGACAAGGATGGTATCGCCGATGGCGAGCTCATAGGGCAGGTTCGGATAATTGACGGCGACGCGGGTGGCATCCCCCTCCACCTCATCGGTGGTAAAGGTAAAAAGATTGCCGTCCTCCACAATGACCTTATGATTTTCAAAGGTCTTGATCCGGTACTCCGGGCCCTTGGTGTCGAGCATGATGGCCACGGGGAGGTCCAGCTTGGAGCGCACCTTTTTGATGAGGTCCATGGCAACCTTGTGCTGTTCATGTGTGCCATGGGAGAAGTTAAGCCTTGCCACGTTCATGCCGGCCAGGCACATCTGGGTGAGCACCTCTTCATTCGTGCTGGCAGGTCCTATGGTGCAGATGATCTTCGTTTTGTTGTTCATGGCTGTGTTTCCTCCTTTAAAAAAAACCATCACTTATAAAAAAAGCCATCACTTATAAAAAAAGCCATCACTTATAAAAAAAGCCATCATGTGCGCATGTCACAGGGAGGACGGCCTCCCTGCGCGGGAAAGCTGCTCTCCTCTTTCGCTTCTGTCCTGAGGCTATCTCTGAATATCCATATCCTTTTCTTCCATATCGATCTCAGGAACCATAACAGGTGTCGGCGTTACGATCAGCAGCCCGGAAACGCCGCTCTCCCGGCTGCCGTTTGCCATACCGTCATCAATGATCTCCTCATCAAAGCCGCTGACAAGAGAGGTATCGGTGAGATGGGGGTCCGCCATGTCCGGATGGGAAATTTTTATATCCAGACTGTCCTTCGCGGAATTTACGGCCGAATCTCCGGCCGGGAGCAGTTTATCCATGTTGATGGTTTTTCCCTTGGGTAAAGAGCATCCGCAAAAGGTGAGGCATAAGATCCCCGAAAAAATGATCACTCCTATTTTAACAACAAATCCACGATTTATAAATACTTTTTTCATTTTCCTGTCCATATTTTTGGAAAGATATATCGGGGGGAATCCCCCCTGCGATATAAAGAAACCCTGGAAAACTAATTTTCCAGGGTTGTGTCCTGCCGGCAGTGGGACTTGAACCCACACGTGGTCGCCCACAATAGATTTTGAGTCTACCTCGTCTGCCATTCCGACATGCCGGCCTCTTCTCTTATCTTCTATAAAATAACACAGATTTCTGATATTGGCAAGAAGTTTTTTTATCGGAAGAAAGGGAAGAAAGAGGAGATTTAAGCTTCCCCGAGGAGCTTCCTGTGAAGCTCCGGAAAAATATCGAAGGTGGCAAAGTAGTCTTCGGGGGTTTCGGCTCTTCGGATGAGGGAAAAGCTTCCGTCGCTTCGCAGAAGGATTTCCGCGGATTTCAACTTCCCGTTGTAATTGTAGCCCATGGCGAATCCATGAGCTCCTGTGTCGTGGATGACCAGGAGGTCTCCCATGTCTATTTTGGGAAGGTAGCGGTCTATGGCAAATTTGTCATTGTTTTCGCACAGGGAGCCGGTGACATCGTACATGTGGTCGCAGGGCTGGCCTTCTTTGCCCATGACCGTGATGTGGTGATAGGCGCCGTACATGGCCGGGCGCATCAGGTTGACCGCGCAGGCGTCTACGCCGATATATTCCTTGTGGGTATGCTTCTCGTGGATGGCCCGGGTGACCAGGCAGCCGTAGGGGCCGGTCATGAAACGGCCGAGCTCCGTATAGATGGCCACATCGTCCATGCCGGCCGGCGTCAGCACCTCTTCGTACACCTTGCGGACGCCCTCGCCGATCACGCGGATATCATTGGGGTCCTGGTCCGGCGAATAGGGGATGCCGATCCCGCCGGAAAGATTGATAAAGGAAATATGAGCCCCTGTCTCCTGATTCAGCCGCACAGCCAGCTCAAAGAGCACCTTGGCCAGCATGGGATAATACTCATTTGTCACTGTGTTGCTGGCAAGGAAGGCATGGATGCCGAAATTCTCCGCTCCCTTTTCTTTCAGGATGCGGAAGGCATCAAAGATCTGCTCGGTCGTCATGCCGTATTTGGCGTCGCCGGGGTTGTCCATGATATCGTTGCTGATCGTAAAAAGCCCGCCCGGATTATAGCGGCAGCTGATGGTCTTCGGAATGCCTCCGAGAGCCTTCTCGACAAAAGGAATATGGGTAATATCATCCAGGTTGATGATCCCGCCGATGGCGTTGGCGAAGGCAAATTCTTCCGGCGGCGTATCATTGGAGGAAAACATGATCTCGCCCGGATGGCAGTCCAGGGCCTTTGCCATCATAAGCTCCGTCATGGAGGAGCAGTCGCACCCGCAGCCATATTCCCGCAAAAGGCCGATGATAAAAGGATTGGGCAGGGCCTTTACGGCAAAAAATTCTTTAAAGCCCCTGTTCCAGGAAAAGGCTTCCATAAGGGCCCGGGCATTGTCCCGGATGCCCTTTTCGTCATAGAGGTGAAAAGGAGTGGGGTACGCATCGGTGATCTCTTTCAGTTTTTCCAATGATACAAACGGTGTTTTTTTCATATATTAGTCATCCTTTTTTTAGTATGCACACCTTCGCCGGCGTGGTAGATGGATCAGGCGCACAGTGCGCTTACTGCACATGCTTATGTGTAAACAGGTGATCCTGGCAGTATTCGTAGTTGCCGTTGCAGCGGGAGCAGAAGCGGAAATCCAGCTCCGGGTTGCTGATATCCGTCCGGCCGCAGATCGCGCATTTATGCTTGGCGATCTGGCCGTTTTCGCGCCGCCCCATAGGCTCCATGGCCTTTCGGAACTCCCGCTTTCTTCTGATCTCGCCGGGCCGGAAGCGGTACATGTCCCGCGAGGCCAGGAAAAAGACCAGGAAATTCAGGATGGAGGCGATAATGGGAATGTTCAGGTACCAGATGCCATACCGGAGGTTGTTGACAATATCATACCCGATCAGCAGGGCGTCAATGAGGGCAAACCATTTCGCCTTGAGCGGAATGACAAACCACAAAAGGAACTGCTGCTCGGGATAGGTGACGGCATAAGCCAGGAAAACGGAAAGGCTTATGTAGTAGGTCGTAAAAATATAATTGCTGTGAAGATGCGGCCGGGTGAGGCCATACAGCAGAAAAGCTCCCAAAATGGTGAACAGCATGCCGGAGAAGATATAAAGCGTATAGCGGAAAGACCCCCACGTCCTCTCCATAGCTGTCCCGATGGGATAATAAAAGAAAAAAATGGCGAGCAGGAACAGGAAAACATTGCTGTTGCCCGGCGGGAACAGCACCCATGTCACCAGCCGCCAGATCTGTCCCCGGAGGATCAGATGGACATCCAGGCCCAGCATGCTCATAACGCCCGGGGCAAATCGGGACAGGAAATAGCCGATGACATAGCAGGCGACGATATAAACCGTAAGGTTGGGTATGGCAAGATGCCCGAATTTTCTTTCTAATTTGTCTAACAGTTTCATCTTCAGCCTCCGCTAAGCGGACAGGAAAAGAATCTGTTCAAAAAGAATCTGTTCAAAAAGAATCTGTTCGAAAAGAATCTGTTTTGTCCGCAAGCATAAAACTTTTGAATTATCACGGATCATAGAGTATAATTGATACCCGGAGTGCCTTGAAAATACCGGCGGCATTTATCCAAATGCTTCGGCATATGCCGCGGTATCGCATATTTTCCGCATTTGCGGGTATCGCAAGCGCACGAATATATCACGCCAGGAGGGACCTACTTTATGAATCAATCATCTATTGGCCGCAGATTTGTCTTGACGACCTGGGGGGAATCCCACGGAAAAGCCCTTGGCGCCGTGGTGGACGGCTGCCCGGCAGGGCTTTCACTTTGCGAGGAGGACATCCAAGGCTATATGGACCGGCGCTCTCCGGGGAAAAGCCCTTTTGCGACCGCCAGAAAGGAAGGTGACCGCATCCAGATTCTGTCCGGGGTATTTGAAGGCCGGACAACGGGAACCCCGATCTCCATGGCCGTCTTTAACGAGGACATGCGCTCCCGGGACTATAGCAATATCATGAACATCTACCGCCCCGGCCATGCCGATTATACCTTCGACCAGAAATACGGCTTCCGGGATTACCGGGGAGGCGGGCGCTCCTCAGGCCGCGAGACGCTGTGCCGCGTGGCGGGCGGGGCCATCGCCCTTCGCCTGCTGGCCGACCTCGGCATCCATGTCACGGCCTATACAAAGGCCATAGGGCCCGTCGCGTGCCAGGACTTCGATGAAAGCCAGATTGCAAATAACTTTCTTTGCATGCCGGATGAGCAGGCCGCCAAAAAGGCCGAGGCCTTTCTTTACGACTGCATGGAAAAAAAGGATAGTGCCGGGGGAGTCATTGAAGGCCGCATCACCGGCGTTCCGGCAGGCCTTGGCGACCCCGTATTCGGAAAGCTGGACGCTGCCCTGGCCGGCGCCCTCATGTCCATAGGCGCGGTCAAGGCCGTCGAGATCGGGGACGGCATCCAGGCCGCCTCATCTCTGGGCTCGCAGGATAATGACGGCTTTGCCTGGGAAGATGGCCGTATTGTCAAGACCTCGAACCATGCCGGAGGTATCCTTGGCGGCATCAGCGACGGGAGCGATATCATCTTCCGCCTGTACGTGAAGCCGACCCCCTCCATCGCCAGGCCCCAGGAGAGCGTAAACAAAAACGGCGAAAACATTTCCCTGGAGATCGGGGGCCGCCATGACCCCGTCATCGTGCCCAGGGCCGTGGTCGTGGCCGAGGCCATGGCCGGGCTTGTTATCGCGGATGCCCTCCTGTGCCAGGCGTCCTCGCGTATGGATAACCTTAAAAAGCTGTATCAGAAGCCTTGAAGACCTGGCATAATTCCAAACCGCCCGTCAGTAAAACTGGCGGGCGGTTCTGCCTGTCACAGGTGCGGCGCAGGAGATCGAACAGCTTTCCGCCCGCCCTGCGATAAGGCAGGATCATTCTTTTTTGTTGTCGTCCGGCTCTTCGGGCACAGACCAGATATGGATACTGTTGGGCTCGGCCACGCTGATGGGATGGCCCTTCATCAGCATAACATTTTTCTCATAGTCGATGGTAAACACATTGATCGTATTGCTGGCGTGGTTGGTCACCGCAATGTGCTTGCCGTCCGGGAACACCACCATATCCTTGGGGTAATCGCCGCTGACGGGAAGGGTGAACTTCTTTGTCAAAAGGCCTGTCTCCCGGTTGACTTCATACATGGACACCGTGTTCTCACCGGCCGTGGTGCAGAAAAGATGCTTCCCGTCCGGCGCCATGGACATGCCGGAGGCCGCGCTGTGGATGGAATCCTTGTCGTTCTCCTTTTCCAGGGTGGAAACCTCCTGGATCAGCTCAAATTCCGGCTGCTTGCCGGTGCCGTCATAGGTGTAGACCTTGATCTGGTTGCTCAGCTCGAAGAGAAGGTAGGCAAAGCGGCCGTCATCGCTGAAACGGATGATCCTGGGCCCGCTTTCCCTCGGGCAGCGCAGGATGTCGACGAGCTCAAGCTTGTCGGTCCGCTTGTTGATCCGGTAGATCTTGACCTGGTCAATGCCGTTATCCACCGCGCACAGGTATTTATTGTCCGGGGTGGGACGCACGCAGCTGACATGCGGGCGGAAATTGCGCTCGGCCACGCTCCCAAGGCCCCTGTGGAACACGCCGTCCATGACGCTGCCAAGGCGCCCGTCCTTGTGGGTATGGACGACCGTTACCTTGCCGTCATGATAGCCGGCCACGTAGAGATATTTGCCATCCCAGTCGGTCGCCAGAAAGCATCCCCTCATGCCGTCAATATCAACGCTGTTGATGCGCTTGAGGTCGCCGTTTTTGTCGCGCCGGAATACGGCCACGCCTTCGTCCTCGATGGAATAGAGGTATTTGCCGTTTTTAGAGATCGCAGCGTGGGAGGCGTTGTTCACCCGGACTTCGCTCCGCTTGGTAAGGATGCCGTTTTCCACGTCCACGTCGAATACCTGGATGCCTTTTCCTTCCCCATGGGTGTAAGAGCCCACATAGGCTACGTATTTCCTGTCTTTTTCCGCATCTTTCATTGCATACATCCTCCTGGAATATACGATCTTATACTTGTATCTGTGGCCGCTGCCGGGCGATGTCGGGCATAAAAGCCGATGGCTCCTTAAGGGCAGGCCGGAATGGCATTGCTTTGCGCCCCGGCCGCAGGCGGCCTTTGCTCACAGTATAACACAGGACAATCTTTCCCACAAGCCAAAATCCGCTGTTATACAGTTATTCGGACAATTCCCGGGAGGCCCGTTCCAGCGCGCCCTGTATCTCCTCGCGGACACGCTTGGCTTTGCGCTGGTCCAGGCCGCTGGCGGTGACGCCGATAACGATCTCGTCCTTCATATAGACGCCCGGGAAAAAGAAATCGCATTTATCGCGGTCGCTGGCGACATTGACATATATGCCCTGTTCCTTGCAGATACGGTAGATATCATCATTCAATTTGTTATCGCTGGTAGCGGCAATGACCATGTAGGCATCATTAAAATCCGAACGTTTGACAGGTCGCTGATAAAGCCGGATCTGCCCCTTCTTTCCCATTTCCGCCACCTCTGGAAGAATATAGGGGGCCACTACCACAACATTCCGGGTAAAAGGCAGCAGGGTCTTGATCCGGCGGTACGCGATATTCGCGCCGCCGACCACGACCACCTTTTTATCCGATAAGTCAATAAACATGGGAAAATAATTCTTTCGCATGACACATCTCCATGATCGGGGCGGCGAAGGTTTCGCCCGCATGTTTTTGGGGAAAGCTTCTCTGCCGCTCAAGAACGATAATGTCAGGCTTCCTCAAGGATCTTCTCAAGCCGCGAACGGATAGCCAGGATGAAGTCGCGGCTGTTCTGGACCACGGGGTTTTCCAGAGACGTGATCAGGGCCAGATCCTTGGTCATATAGCCTTCCTCAATAGTATTAAGCGTACTCTTTTCCAGAGCATCCGCGAATGCCGAAAGCCTTGCGTTGCCGTCAAGCTCTCCGCGTTTCTTTAGCGCCCCGCTCCAGGCAAAGATCGTGGCCACGGAATTTGTGGAGGTCTCCTCTCCGGCCAGGTGCTTGTAATAATGCCTCTGGACCGTCCCGTGGGCGGCCTCATATTCCCAGCAGCCATCCGGCGAGACGAGGACGGAGGTCATCATGGCCAGGGACCCGAAGGCCGACGAGATCATGTCGCTCATGACATCCCCGTCATAGTTCTGGCAGGCCCATATCATGCCGCCCTCCGATTTCATGACCCTGGCCACGATATCGTCGATCAGGCTGTAAAAATAGGAAATGCCGGCGGCTTCATACTTTTCCTTGTATTCCGCGTCAAAAATTTCGGCAAAGATCTCCTTAAAGCGGCCGTCGTAGGTTTTGGATATGGTGTCCTTGCAGCCGAACCACACGTCCTGGCGGGTATCCAGGCCGTAGCTCAAGCAGCTTCGGGCAAAGCTTCTTATGGAGCTGTCCAGGTTGTGCTCGCCGTGAAGGACGCCCGGCTGGTCAAAGTGATGGATAACCTCCTTGCGGGTATTGCCTTCCTCGTCCTCAAACACAAGATAGGCGGTGCCGGGGCGGTCGACCAGAAATTCCGTGTTCTTGTACACGTCGCCGTAGGCATGGCGGGCAATGGTGATCGGCTTTTTCCAGTTCCGCACGCACGGCTCGATCCCCCTGACGATGATCGGCGCGCGGAATACCGTGCCATCCAGGATGGCGCGGATGGTGCCGTTGGGGCTGGGGTAGGTGCGTTTCAGGTTATACTCTTCCACGCGGGCCTTGTTCGGGGTGATGGTCGCGCATTTGACCGCCACGCCATATTTCTTTGTCGCCATGGCCGCTTCCGATGTGACCTTATCATCGGTCTCGTCGCGGTGCTTAAGCCCCAGGTCATAATACTCGGTCTTAAGGTCCACAAAAGGCAGCAAAAGCTCGTCTTTTATCATCTGCCAGAGAATGCGGGTCATCTCGTCCCCGTCCATCTCCACCAGAGGCACTGTCATAGTGATCTTGTCCATATCTTATCTACCTCTGCTTTTCATTTTATAGTGAACGAACAAAACGCTTGTGTTTTGATTCGTTTACTGCGCCGAATTTTCGCCGCTTTAGCGGCCTGATTCCGCTGAAAATTCGTGCGCATATATATTCTGCGAATTTGTAAACAGCCGGAGCGCGGCAGCGTTATGACAGGCTGACGCCAAGCCGGCTGGCGGTCTCGTTGACAAGCTGGAACAGCTCGTCCGTGGAGAGCACGGTCACGCGGCCCTCGTCATACTGCTCGTCGATCCAGGCTTTCAGGATAGTCACCAGCTCGCTTCCCTTATCCACCTGGGCATCGCCGGTCAGGTGATAATGGGTGTTGATCCAGTGGGCGATGCCGGCAGCGCCCGAGGTATTGGAAATGGCCACCTCGGCGGGACGGTCCAGGAACTTGCCGGTATCAAAAATATTGTAGATCTCCTCGTTTTTCAGGAGCCCGTCGGCATGGACGCCTGCCCGGGTGACATTAAAGTTGCGCCCGACAAACGGCGTCCTGTCCGGGATGTGGTATCCCAGCTCTTTTTCGTAATATTCCGCCAGCTCGGTGATGACATGGGTGTCCATGCCGCCAAGGTTGCCCCTAAGCTGCGCGTACTCAAAGACCATGGCCTCAAGAGGCGTATTGCCGGTGCGCTCGCCGATGCCGAAGAGGGAGGTGTTGACGCCGCAGGCGCCATACAGCCAGGCTGTGGTGGAATTGCTGACAGCCTTATAAAAGTCATTGTGGCCGTGCCATTCGATAAGCTCGGAGGGGACGCCGGCGTGGACCATGATACCGTAGATAATGCCGGGCACGGAGCGGGGGATCACCGCGCCGGGGTAGTTGACGCCATAGCCCATGGTGTCGCAGGCGCGGATCTTGATCGGGATGCCGTACTGCTGCATGAGCTTCATAAGCTCCAGGCAGAAGGGAATAACATAGCCGTAGATATCCGCACGGGTAATATCCTCCAGGTGGCAGCGGACCGCCACGCCGATATCCAGGCATTCCTTGACGATGTTCAGGTAGTGCTCCATGGCCTGACGGCGCGTCATCTTCATTTTATAGAAGATGTGGTAATCCGAGCAGCTGACCAGAATACCGGTCTCCTGCATGCCCATCTGCTTGACCAGAAGGAAATCCTGCTTGTTGGCCCTTATCCAGCTGGTCACCTCCGGAAACTCATATCCTCTTTCCATGCACTTGACGACAGCGTCCCTGTCCTTTTTGCTGTAAAGGAAAAATTCCGACTGGCGGATGCGTCCGGCAGGGCCGCCAAGCTTGTGCAGGTAATCATAGATCCGGACGATCTGCTCGGTGGTATAGGGAGCCCGGGACTGCTGGCCGTCACGGAAGGTGGTATCCGTGATCCAGATGTCGTCCGGCATGTGATGGGGCACGATACGGTCGTTGAAGGCGATCTTCGGAACCTCGGAATAGGGGAAAAGATTTCGGAAAACATTGGGCTTTTCCACATCCACGAGGGGATACATATGTTCTTCCAGCTGAAGGAGATTGGTCTGCCGGTTCATCTTGACGCGTCTGTTTTCTTCCATATATTAACTTAACCTCCAAATATTAACTTAACCTTCAAATATTAACCTTCGAATATTATTAATCTTAAACAGCAATAATGCTCAGGCTTCCTGCCAGGCCAGGGCGTTTTCGGCGGCTTCGACGACATGGGACAGGAGGATCGTCGTCGTCACGGCGCCAACGCCCCCGGGAACAGGCGTATAGGCTTCGCAGATCTCGGCGCTGGCGCTGTCGATATCGCCGCAAAGCTTTCCCTCGGCATTGATATTGATGCCGACATCAATAACCGTCTGTCCTTCCCGGAAAAAGCCTTCCTTTGCCACGCCGGCCTTTCCGGCGGCAACCAGGAGGATATCCGCTTCCCTGGCAATGGCGCTCATGTCCTTTGTCCTGGTGTGGCAGATGGTGACGGTGGCGTTCTTTTTCAGCAGCATCATGGCTGCCGGCTTCCCGGCGACCAGGGAACGGCCGATGACGACGGCTCTCTTTCCCTGGACCTCAATGCCATAATGGTCCAGGATAGCCATGCAGGCCTGCGGCGTACAGGGCGGAAAGCCTATGCGTTTTCCGGTAAACACGCCGCCCAGGGAGGCGTCCGTCATGCCGTCGACATCCTTTTCGGGCAGGACCGCATTCTCGATGAGCGCGGCGTCCAGATGGGGCGGCAGGGGGCGGAAAAGCAGTATCCCATGGACATTTTTGTCCTGGTTGGCTTCCTGTATGGCTAAAAGAAGCTCCTCCTGGGAAACGTTCTCCGGCAGGATCGTTTTTGTCATGACAACGCCCAGCTCCTCACATCTCCTGGCGGTTCCCCTCTCGTATGACAGATCCCCGGGATTCTCGCCTACCCGGATCAGGCGCAGCTGGGGGAAGACGCCTTTGCTTTTAAGAGAAAGCACTTTTTCGGTTATCTCGGCATGCAGTGAAGCATTAACTTCCTTTCCTGACAAGTGTCTGGCCATATATATTCTCCTATAACTATGCCCGCGGATTTACTGCGGAACCGCTTCTTACTCGTTAAGCAGATATCTCTTGACATTTCCGGCCACTTCATCGGCCAGGGGCTCATAGGTTTCCAGCAGCTTCCGGGCTTTATTATTGACTTCTTCCGCAAAGGAGCGGTCCTTCATAGCTTTTGTATTGATGAAAACATTCAGGCTGGCGCCCTGGAGGGCTGCCTTGGCAAAACAGGCCGCCACGCCGGCATCGCTTAAGGCCAGGCGTGAGCCGAGGCGCGAAAACCCTTCGATCATCGTAAGGGCCTCCGCGCATTTCTCCATGATCGTTAAGGGGACCATGGACGCCGCCTTAAGGGCTTCTTCCATGACCGCTTCTTTTTGCGCCGCCTGTTCCGGAGTATCCTTGGGCATGCCGTAGGCGCGGGAAAGCGGCTCGAAAGCCTCGGCATCCTTCTCGGCCAGCAAAAGAAGATCGCGCCGCAGGCTGTCTCCCTTTGCCATGAGGGCCTTAACGTCATCTTCCACCCCGGCATACTTCTTTTTCCCTACGGTCAGGGCGCCCACCATGTTGCCCAGGGCCGCCCCCAGAGCGCCAACCAGGGCACTGGCGCCCCCGCCTCCGGGGACAGGCGCCTTGCTGGCCAGAACATCCGCAAATTCCTGACAGGATAATGCTGTAAATTCCATGATATTCAAAACCTCCTAGCAGACATTGAACAGTATTATACATCATCTTTCATCTACTTATCAAGAAAATTTCTGATTGTGTCAGGATTTGTTGAAAACGATAGGCCATGACAGGGTTAAAGATGGGCATGTAGCAAAAATGTAATATAAAATATGCGATTCCTTCACATTTCTATGATATACTCTTTCACACGTTTATTTAGAGAGTCCCGGAGATCAGGCCGGGGCGCCTGAAAACGAGCTTCTCCGGACAGCCTGCAGCCGGGGAAGCTTATAGTATGCGCACGAATTTTCATCGGGATCATGCCGCTTGCGCGGCGAAAATCCGGCGCGGGAAACGAATGAAAACGCAAGCGTTTTATTCGTTTCCTATAAAATCTGTTGGAGATGCTATGGCAGCTCCTTACAGGAAGTTCACACTCTACAGGAGGAAGAAACATTGGACCAGCCTATATTTCGCCGACAGCCTTCCATAAGGCCAACCGTTTTTCTCAATAATGATGTGGAAATGCCTACTCTTGGCTTTGGCGTTTACGGCTTGCAGGACGAATACCGTGTGGAAGAGGCCTTAAAGGCCGCTGTCAATGCCGGTTACCGTCTCATCGATACCGCATCCTCTTTCCGCAATGAAGAGGCCATCGGCCGTGCCATTGCCCGCTGCGGCATTTTGCGAAAACACCTGTTCATCACATCCAAGGTCTGGAACAACGCCCAGACCATGGGGGACATATCCGGGGCTTTAAGCCGCACCCTTGAACGGCTCCATCTCAACTATCTTGACCTGTATCTTATCCACTGGCCCGTCAACGGCTGCTTTACCAGCACCTGGCACGAGATGGAAAAGCTTTATGCCAGGGGCGTGGTCCGGGCGATAGGCGTCTGCAATTTCAGCGCCCGCCATCTGGACGCCCTCCGGGAAGTTTCTGACACGGTCCCGGCCGTCAACCAGCTGGAAACGCATCCGTTTTTCTACCAGAAGAGCCTCATAGAGGAATGCGAGGCCCGCGGCATAGTCGTCCAGGCCTCATGTCCCCTGGCCCGGGGCGCCTATCTGGATAATGACATCATGTGCGTCCTCGCCACAAAGTACGGCCGCACCCCCGCCCAGATCGGCCTCCGCTGGGCCCTCCAGAAGGGCGTTTCCATCATCCCGCGCTCCCAGAATCCCGATCACATCCGGGAAAACGCGTGCGTCTACGACTTTGCCATTGACGCGGAGGATATGGCTATTATCGACACCATGAACGAAAACCGCCGCATCATCGAGGTTCCGGAAGATATCCGGCTGTGAGGTCACAGCCGTCAAAAAAGGCAGCATCCGCAGGATGCTGCTTTTTTCTTATGGCAGGGCCGCCCATAAGAAATTTGTCACCTGACGGTGACGGGCGGCCCGC
>CAMNNO010000003.1 GCA_946545475.1 uncultured Blautia sp. | reverse complement strand
GTCTGCAGGTAACTATATATTCTCTCTTAACGTAGTTCAGCCCAAAAGCTTCACTAAGGCTACTCACTCCGGGTTGCTATACAACCCCACGGGCTTGCCCGTGGGTATTAGTGAGCGTCATCTTCGCCGGGTACCAGAGCCGTTTCTTCATCTGCCGGCAAAAGCTCCTGCGCCGCCGGAGCTTTTGCCGGAACAAATCCGTTAAAAAGCAGGACACACGAAAGAAGCAGCGAAAGTATTTTTTTCATCTCTCCACACTTTCCTCATTTTACGTTAAACGACAATTTGTTTCTATACTTGCTAATTCTGTGCCGCGGTAAGCACAACCAGGCACAGGAGAGGCCGCTGCCCGCAAAAACCGCCGTCAGGCATGACAAGCTGCGTAAAAATATCCAGAACATGAAACTTTGCCACGAAATCGCTCACGGTAAAATCGGCATGTCTGGTCAGAAGAGCTGCGGGCCTTCCTGAGATGTCATGCTTCTCCGCTTTAGCGGCATGATCCCGATGAAAATTCGTGTGTATACGATCGTTTTAGCAAAAATATATCAGAAAGGTATTCAAATCTGCGACTTTCCGACAAAAGAGACGCCGCTTTACGTGAGGGCAAGCGTCAAAAGGTAGACGCCGAGCATGGCATCGATCAGGATCCCCAGGCGGAAGAACCATTCATTGGCCGTTTTGTTCGAGTAAAAAAGATTCAGGCAGAACCTCTTCTTTGCCGGAAAAAACAGCTCCATGCCCGTCTTGTTCAGAAGATCCAGGGCTATGTGCGCGCTGTAGCCGCAGAGAAAGGCCTGGAGGGCGGGCTGGCAGAAATAGCGGACCGCGCTCCCGAAGAGCGCCATGCCCACAAAGGAGTGCGTAAAGCTCCGGTGCTTTGTGTTGTAGCCTATGATCATCAAAAGGATAAAACCGATCAGGGCCCACCTGCCCTCGGCCTGCCAGTGGCTGGCGACATAGTGGCACATGTTGTCGCCAAAGAAAAAGTCAATAAAAATAAAGGCAGCCAGGCTGAGGACATTGGCAGCCTTTTCATGGAGTTCTTCGCGGTCAAAGTCCATGTTCTTGCAGTCGATATCGACGACCCATCCCCCGACAGCCCCGCCCGTAACCGCGGTCATCAGCCCGGGAACCGTTGTCGGGCGGGTGATGATAAGGGCCGAGGCAATGCCGGTAACAATATGTGTTTTCGCTAACATAATCTACACTTTCTGGTTTTAACCATCCTTTGTATTTTTCCTTTCCTGATGACATATTCGGGATCTTCCCAGATCAAACTGATTATAGCATATGCGCTTTCACTTTTGTTAATTATTTTTTGCCTCTGTACCATATCATGGTATTGCGCATTTTCGCTCTCTATAGTAAAATACTTAAACACGTCAAAACGGGCCTGCTCAGATCGGAAAAGCCGTTTTGAACGTGAACAGAAAAATGCAAAAAACCATTTAGAAAAGAGACGGATGAAAACATGATATGCGAAAATGTTCTTGAAGCCATCGGCTCCACCCCCATTGTACGGCTTAACCGCCTGGTCCCCGAAGGCTCTGCCCGCATTCTGGTCAAGTTTGAGGGCCTTAATGTCGGCGGTTCCATAAAGACACGGACAGCCTACAACATGATCCGCGAAGCGGAAAAGGCGGGGATCATAAACGAGAATACGATAATCGTCGAACCCACCAGCGGGAACCAGGGGATCGGGCTTGCCCTTGTCGGGGCTGTGAGGGGCTATAAAACCATCATCATCATGCCGGATTCGGTCAGCGAAGAGAGGCGCAAGCTTGTCAGGCACTATGGCGCACAGGTCATCCTCGTCCATGACGATGGCGATATCGGCGCCTGCATCCAGGAATGCCTGAACCGGGCTCTTACGATGGCCAGAGAGGACAAAAACGTTTACGTCCCCCAGCAGTTTGAGAACCCGAACAATACCATGACGCATATCCACCACACCGGTATCGAGATCCTGGAACAGATCCAGGGGCCCATCGACGGCTTCTGCTCCGGCATCGGCACCGGCGGAACGATCACCGGCATCGGTGAGGTGCTCAAAGCGCAGAACCCGGATATGCGGATCTGGGCTGTCGAGCCCGAGCATGCCGCCATTCTCTCCGGCGGCTCTATCGGGACGCACATTCAGATGGGCATCGGAGACGGGGTGATCCCGCCCATCCTGAACACGGATATTTATGAGGATATCTGCATCATCACCGATGAGGAAGCCATCCGGACGGCCAAGGACCTGGCCAGGCTCGAAGGGATCATGTGCGGCATCTCAAGCGGCACCAACGTCGCCGCCGCCTTAAAGCTGGCCAAAGTGCTCGGCCCCGGGAAGACCGTCGTTACCGTCCTTCCGGATACCGCCGAACGCTACTTTTCGACCCCACTGTTTGAAAATGAGTAAGAGATGAGCTTCCGCAAAATACCAGGGAGGACTTATGATCATCTTCCATTCTGCCCCGGCCGGCATCCTTATGCTGACCGTGCTTTTTATGGCTCTGCTTTCCAAAAAGGAGCGCCTGTCAGCGCCCGCTTCTTTTTGTAGCCTGGCCTTTTCCTCCATCCTTGTCATTCTCATCCTTATCAAGGGCGGCACCCTGCACGAAGCTCTTGCCTGTGTCCTGCTGCCCCTGGCATTTCTGCTGCCGGGAAAGGAGAAAGACCATGAGCTTTGATTCCCTTTCCTATCTGGTCTTCCTGCCGGTCGTGGTCTTCCTTCACTGGCGCCTTCCCTCCCGCTTTCGCTGGATGCTCCTGCTGGGGGCCAGCTATATATTCTACGCAAGCTGGGATGTCGCCCTGTCTCTCCTCATTTTCAGCGTCACGGCCCTCTCCTATCTCGCAGGCCGGCTGCTGGAGCGGGCGTTAAAGCCATCCCTTCGCCGCCTTATCCTCGCGGCCGCCCTGGCGCTCCCCGCAGGCGTTCTTATCTATTTCAAATATTTCAACCTGCTCGGCACAGCCTTTTTTGCCCTTTTCGGCGGCACCTGGCGGCTTCGCGACATCATCCTGCCGGTCGGCATATCCTTCTATACCTTTCAGGCCATGGCCTACGTGATCGATGTCTTCCGGAAAAGCATTCCGGCGGAGAAGCATTTTGGGTTTTATGCCCTCTACATTGCCTTCTTTCCTCAGCTTGTGGCCGGCCCCATCGAGAGGGCGGGGGCCCTCCTCCCCCAGCTTCGCGCGGAAAGGTCCTTTTCCTCCGACGATCTCTCCTGCGGACTTCGCCTGATGATCACCGGCTTTTTCCGGAAGATCGTCATCGCCGACCTCATTGCGCCCTTTGTGGACACGGTTTACCGGGCAGAATTTCCTGACGGCAGCGCCGTCCTTATGGCAACCCTTCTCTTTGCCATCCAGATCTATGGCGATTTTTCGGGATATTCCGAGATCGCATCCGGAAGCGCGCGCCTCCTTGGCATCCGCCTCATGGCAAACTTTAACCGGCCTTACGGGGCAAAGGACATCCGTGCCTTCTGGCACAGGTGGCATATCAGCCTGACAGGATGGTTTACCGATTATGTCTATATCCCTCTCGGCGGCAGCCGGAAGGGGCTTTTTCGCCAGATGCTCGCCACGACCGTAGTATTTGCCCTATGCGGTCTCTGGCACGGCGCTAACACGGGCTTTATCCTCTGGGGACTTTTGCACGCCGGTTTTATGCTGCTTTATACGCTTCTTCGCCGCGCTTTTCCGGACTGGCAGAGCGGATATGTCAGCCAGGGGCTCACCTTATCCGCGGTCTGCCTGTCCTGGATCTTTTTCCGGGCCGGGAAAGCCTCCCGCGCCCTTTTCCTTTGCCGGCAGCTTTTTTCGCGATGGCATCTTAAAGAGGGCATCCGCCTTTTAAAGAGCGCTTCTCTTAGGGGCACCTCTTCGTCCGCCCTTATCGTGCTGCTCTTCGGCATGCTTTTCGTGCTTGACCGTCTGCCGGCTTCGGATGACCGGGCAGCACAGGCGAACATGTCCGGCATCGCCTTATCCGGGCTTTTTCTCGCCATCCTCATCGCCGTTTTTATCCGCCTGGATGCCGGCACGGCCAATGCGTTCATTTACTTTCAGTTTTGATAGGGAGGTGACATGCCTTGCGATATGCCAAACGCCTCTTTCTGTATCTGTTTCCGCTTCTGATCGTGCCGCTTTTTCTCTTTTGGGCCGCCTTTGTTCTGCCTCCTCAATATACGGAGACTTTCCTGGGCGCCTTTTATGACAAGGCTTGCGCCCTCCGGGCGGCCGAGGGGAAGCGCATCCTCATAGCCGGCGGCAGCGGGGCCGCCTTCGCCCTCCGGTGCGATCTTTTAGAGGAGGCCCTTCCCGGCTATAAGGCCGTAAATCTCGGAATGTACGCGGGGCTTGGAAGCCTTGTCTCCCTGGACCTGGCCGTCACAGAGGTCCGAAGCGGCGATATCGTCGTCTTCCTTCCCGAGGAGAGCCCTCAGACCCTCTCCGCCTACTTTGGAAGCTCTGCCATGTGGCAGGCCGCGGACGGCCACTGGTCCCTTCTTAAAACTGTCCGTAAGGAAAACCTTCCGGCCCTGGCCGGAGAATTTCCTTATTTTGCCGCTCAGAAAGCCTCTTTTTTCTTTGGCGGCATCTCGCCGCGGGGAGACGGCATCTACGCCAGATCCTCTTTTAACGCCTATGGGGATATCGAAAGTCCGCTGCGGGAAAAAAATGTGATGCCCCTCGGATATGATCCCAACATGCCCATAAGCTTTACGAGCGAGCTGCCAACGGAAGCTTTTTTTGAGCGGGTCAATGCGGCCGGCGCCATCTGCCGCGAAAACGGGGCGGTCCTTTACTATGGGTTCTGTCCCATGAATGCCGGGGCCGTCTCAGACGAGGGGCTTGACGACTGGGCGATGCGTCTTGACGAAAGGTTAGACTGCCCGCTCCTCTATCCTGTCCGCGACAGCCTTATGGATCCCGGCTGGTTTTATGACACCAATTTTCACCTGAACAGTGCCGGGGCCATCGTCTATACGGCAAGGCTTGCCGGGCAGCTAAGATCCGTCCTGGGGCTTTTGGGCAGCGCATTCATGGATATCCCGGATATGCCAAAGCGGGCTTTCCAGAGCGCGCTTTTGGGGGATAACAGCGATGCAGACGGCTTCCTGTATGAGGAGGACGAGATGGGGGTTCGCATTGTCGGCCTCTCCGAAAAGGGAAAAGCGTCGCGCCGCCTGACCCTTCCCGTAAGCTACCGGGGAAAGAGCATCCTTTCCTTTGAGAGCGGGGTCTTTGCAGGCAGCCGCATGCTGGAAGAACTGGTCATCCAGAGAAACATCCGCCTCATCCCCGACAGGGCTTTTGACGGGTGTACGTCTCTTGGGCAGATCATCTTAAGGGACCTCCATCCTTCCGAATGCACGGTCGGCCTCGACCTGCTTGGCGGAACCGACGCCGTCATAGTGGTGGACGCCGAGCTGTACGCTGCTTTTGTGACCGATTATTTCTGGTCCAACTATGCGCCGAGGATACACATACTTGAGGCCGCGTCTGCTGATGCCGCTTTTCTGGCAAAGAAGGCCGATCCGGTGACAGGTACGGCGATGTCCGGAAGCGGCTCCTCAGCGCCAGAGCCCCCGGAGAGCAGTATCCCTGAGCCGGCCCAGGCGGACGGAGCATCAGCTCTGCAGCCGGCTCTTGAGGGTCAGGCGGATAGCCGCCCGCTCCCGGATAGTGCCGATATCATCCGCTATGACGGCAACGGCGGCTGCCTTCCGGACGGAGAGGCGATCACCTTTGTCCCCTTTAGCGACGCGCATCTTCGCATGAATACCCTCCAGGGGACGGACGTTTTTATGCGCCCGGGCCATGTGCTCGTCTCCTGGAACACCTCCCCCGACGGCAGCGGCACCCCCATCGGCCTGGGCAGCCGGATCGAAAAGACGGCGGGACAGGTCTTGTATGCCCAGTGGATGACAGAGACGCCACAGGATTCCTTTACCTGGAAGGAAGAGGCGGGGGAAATCGCTATTACCGGGTTTTCGGAAAATGGTGACGCCTGCGTTATTCCCGGCACGATCGATGGCCTTCCCGTGAGGCGGATCTGCCCGGGCGCATTTACGCGTGCCGCCATGAAAACGCTGGTCATCCCGCCATCTGTCACGGCCATTCTGCCGGGCGCATTTTCCGGCTGCGCTATCGAGAACCTGTACCTGTATGATACGCTCTCCTCCGTGTCAGACGACAGCTTTTCCGGCTGCGAAGGCCCATATACCCTGCATCTCAACGCCGCCACCCCGCCGGTCTACAGCACCAGCTATTACGCCTCCTTTGCCGACAAGTATGACCGTCTCCTGTCCCTCGCGGGCCAGAAAAAGCTCGTGCTCTTTGCCGGCTCCTCCACGCGCTACGGCTATGACAGTTCCATGCTGCACAAACACTATCCCTCCTATGAGGTCGTCAACATGGGCGTTTACGCCTACACCAACGCCCTGCCCCAGATGGACCTTATCCTCTCCTGCCTGGAAGAGGGCGATGTGCTCCTCCATGCGCCGGAATTTGACTGTCTGAATTTCCAGACCTGCGAGAATACCATGCTGGACTTCCATTTCTGGGCCATGATGGAGGCCAATTACGACTGCGCCGGTGCGCTTCCCCTTGCCTCCTTCTCCAATGTGTTCGACAGCCTGGGCAAATACCTCTCCCTGCGCCGGGAGCTTTCGCCCCGCTCCTACGATGAGACGCCAAACGGCTATGACGACGACGGCAACAACATGCGCACCGATACCTACAATCTTTACGGCGACTTCATCATGCCACGCGCCAACAACAAGGTGGACATCATGCTGAAATACGTGAGGGCCGAGTATACCCCCGCCCCCTTCACGCCCGAGCGGCTTGAGTGCCTTAACCGGGAATATCAGAAGTTTCGGGAGGCTGGCGTCACCGTCCTCTTCACCTACAGCCCCAGGAACCGCTCCTCCATCTCCGAGGACAGCACACCTGAAAACCGCAAAGCTCTGGACAGGCTTCTCCGGGAAAAGCTGACCGTCCCTGTCATCTCAAATATAGAGGATTCCCTGATGTCCGGCGTCTACTTTTTCGTCATCGACAGCCACCTGAGCACCGAGGGCGTGCGCCTGCATACTCTGCAGATTATAAAGGATCTGAAGCCATTTCTTCCTATGAAGCTATAGTATGCGCACGAACTTTCAGCGGAAACGGCCGCTAAAGCTATATTGATATCCGCAAAAAAAGTTTCAAAATGGACAGAATAAGATGTATTCTAGGTTTTCGCAGCAGAAAATGCTATATTATAGTAAACGAATAAAACGCCTCTCGTTTTGATTCGTTTACTGCGCCGAATTTTCGCCGCTGCAAGCAGACACATTTCCGCTGAAAATTCGTGCGCATACTATAATGCCATCAGTTGTGTTCCTGGTTTGCGCAATGACTTCAAAGAAAATCTCAAACACGCATATCAGGATAAGACTGACTGCTGCCCGCCAACGCCTAAATAAGGAGGTTTTTAACGATGAAAAAGATGCCCATGCACACTCTGACAGCTGCCGCCCTTTTGATGATCTGCAGCATTTCCGCCGTGAGCGCAGAAGAAGCCGCTTCTCCCGAAAGCGGGCTGTACACGGTGACAGTTACTCTCGATCCCAGCGATGTTACGGATGTGGAAGTCACCGGGGCAGGCATCCGCGGCGAGTTTCTGTTCTATGAAAGCAACATGACCGGGCATACCGACGAGACCGGCATGTTGGACGGCGTTGAGAAGTATTATCCTCCCTGCGAGTATAAACCCGGCATGGCTTCCATCGGCGGTCTGTACTACGAGGATATGACCCTGAACGCTGACGGAATTTATGAGATTACTTTCGAGCTTCCCGCCGGTGTCTATCCCTATCAGTTTATCATCAATCCCGAATTGGGACCTGAAAATCCCGTGATGACCTGGGCCAATGTGACCACAAAGACAGGTGAAAAGGGCAGCTTTGGTTTTGGCGAAGCCGGCAAAAACATAGCTATTCAGGATCCCAAAAACCTGCCCATCCACGCCACCCTTACCGGCAGCCAGTCCAACAGCGAGCTGATCGTCGGCGATACGGCACGTGCGCCGATCGCAGACCCCGCCGGACGCGGTACGGTAACCTTCCAGACCTATACTGACCTGAACGGCGAAACCCAGTCCCTTGGCGTCTATCTCCCCGCCGGTTATGACAAGACACAGCCTTATCCGCTGATCATCCTCTCCCATGGCCGTTTTGGCAACGAGGCCGACTGGTTCAGCCAGGGCCAGGCAAACAACATTATGGATAACCTGATCGCCCAGGGCAAGACCCGTCCGGCGATCGTCGTGACCCCGAACGGCAATGTCTTCCAGGAAGAAGAATTCTGGAATTTCGAAAACTACGGCATTAACATCGAAACCTGTGTGCTGCCCTTTATCGAAAGCATCTATAACATCTCCGATGATGTGAATGACCGGTGCTTCTGCGGCCTGTCCATGGGCGGCATGACCACGATGCACATGTTCTACAACATGACCGGACTGTTCAACTACTACGGCGCCTTCTCCGGCGCGGTTACGCCTGAAATGACCAGTTATAATCCCGAGAATCCGCTCATCCACGATGTGAACCTGTTCATCGGCGCCGGTGAAGAAGACTATGCCTACGACGGCAGGACCTTCTCCGTCAAGCCCGCCATGGAGGCTCTGGATTCCCTCGGCGTCACCTATCAGTCCTACTTCCTGACAGGCGCCCATGACTGGTTTAACTGGCCGGAAATTTTTGAATACTACGTGTCCAACGTTCTGTGGAAATAAGCGCAGGCTAAAGCTCACCCTGCCGCTTCATTGCCCGGAAAGATAAGCATTTGGAGGGACAGGGAAGAAATGGGGACGGTTCTCTTTTCTTAATTACAAGAAAAGAGAACCGTCCCCATTTCTTCCTTTTACTGCCTATTTCTTCTTACACGTCAGCCTTCGCCCTCTGCTTTTTGTTGTAGGAGGCGCGGCGGACAAATGCCAATATTCCCCAGAGAACGACAAGCCCGATAAGGCCGATGTTCAGGTATTTAAGGTAATCATGCCAGAGCGGAGGATTGTATCCGATGACCTCGGCGTTCATGGCGTTCGAATTTACAAAGGCGTACATAAGGTCCTTGGTCGCACGGCGGAGCACAATGGCGTCTCCGTTCTCGGAGGAATCGCAGTCGGTCCACATGGAGCTGGTGAGGGTCGCCAGGTCGAGGCTTCCGCCCGCGTAGAACATCTGGCGCGGGATCATGTACTGCGGGATGGTGTTGAAGTCGCAGATAACATAGCCGTTAAAGCCCCACTCATCGCGGAGGATCTCGGTAAGCAGCCGGTAGTCGCCGCCGGTCCAGCGGGTGCCGATGCGGTTGAAGGAACTCATGAGGCCGCGGGCCTCGCCGAGCTTCACGGTATATTCAAAGGGCTTGAGATAGATCTCGCGGAGCGCCTGCTCGCCCACCCAGCTAAGGTCCCCGCCGATGGAGCGGTGCGTTTCCTGCTCGTTGGCCACAAAGTGCTTAACAGTGGGGATGACGCCGCGGCTCTGCATGCCCTGGATCTCGGCGGTGCCGATGATGCCGGACAGGAAGGAATCCTCAGAGAAATACTCGGAGCACCTGCCGCCGAAGGGGCTTCTATGGATGTTGACGCCGGGGGCGTAGATGCTGGAATAGGGCTGGCCGGTGGCCTTGTCGCCCATAATGCCTTCCTCACCGAGGGCCTCTCCCATCTCCTGGATCAGCTCCACGTTCCAGGTGGAGGCCATGACCGGCTCGGAGACATACTGGCAGGTGCCGTTGATCTGCTCCTTGTTCATGAAACAGGTAAAGCCGGCAGGGCCGTCGCCGTGGAGGGTTGCGGGCATGCCGACAAGCTCCATGGCCAGGGTGTGGTAGGCGCCGTTGTTGACAAGGTCCAGCATTTCCAGGTCGTTGCAGGCATCCAGGATCTCCTCCCAGCGCTCATCATCGTAGGAGACCAGCTCATGGTAGCCATCCGCCGGCTCCTCGGGAAGGAGGTCCCTGAGAACGGTGATGACCTCCTCGTCAAACCAGGGATATTCTTCCTCGTCAAAGTCCGTGGGGTTGTTGGGCTCTGTATCCCGGATCTCCTCGTACATCTCTTCCGTGCCGGCGTGGACATCATCCGTCTGGGGCGTCGGCCAGGTGCCTTCCCAGTCGGAGCGGCTTAAAGTCGTATCCAGCTGCCAGTCGCTGTCAAGGGCATTTTCCGCATCCGTATAGCGGTTCACGACATCATTGCCCGTCACCGGGTCGGTGTCCAGAAGAATGTCGTCGTCCAGCGTCAGGACGATCTCGGAAACGGCCTCGTGGGCATTTTTCGACACAAACAGCGTGTAATCACCCGCTTCCAGCTCATACCCGGCAAAGCCGTTGCCGTTGGCGTCGCGGTAGTCGTAGCTGGCCACATCATAAGGGTTGAAGGTTACGGTCACGGTGTCGCTCTCGCCCGGGGCCAGGAGCTTTGTCTTGGCAAAGCCCACCAGCACCTTGTAGGCCTTCTCGATGCCGCCGTCCGTGTAGGGGGCACAGGCGTAGAGCTGCACCACATCCTTGCCGGCGGCAGAGCCGGTATTCTTTACGGTTACGGGGATGGAAACCGTCTCTTCCACATTGACATCTGTCCCCGACGGCTCGCCGACGGTCCACTCGAAATCGGTATAGGAGAGGCCATAGCCGAAGGGATAGACCACGTTAGCCTGGTACCAGTCCTCGCCGTCGGTAAAGCCTCTGGTCTCATAGTAGCGGTATCCGACATAAATGCCTTCCTCGTAGTCCACGGAGTAGTAAAGGCCGCCGTCGTACTTGTCCGTGCTATCCGGCAGGCATCCTGTGCCGAAGTTCACGAAGGTCGGATTTTTGGTGAAATCGGAGGCCCAGGTGTCGACAAGACGCCCGGAGGGATTCACCGTGCCGTTCAGGATCTCGCCGAGGGCTGTAATGCCGTTGGAGCCGGTAAAGCCGATCCACAGGGCAGCGTCGATCTTGTCGGCGAAGGAGGCGTAGGCGGCGTCGGTAAGGAAGGTTGCCTCAAAGCTGGAGGGCGTATTGAAGACCACGACAACATGGTCAAAGCTTCCGTCGGTGACGGCAGAGAGAAGATCCATCTCGTTCTGGTCGAGCTCCAGGTAGTGGCTGTCCGGCGACACAGCGCCTTCCGTCGTCCCCTGGTAGCGGGGCAGGTCAAAGCCTTCGCCGCCGATGCGGGTGATCACCACGAGGGCCGCGTCCTTGTAGGAGGCATAGCTCTTTTTCACGCTGTCCGTGTACTTGCTCTGGGGCGTCTCGGCCGTGGCGATGCGCTGGTTGCTGCCGCTGTCCAGGTCGCTGGAGTTCGCGGAACGGGCCGGGCCGGAGGCGCTGCCCTCATAAAAGCTCTTAAGGGTGGGATTGACGGTAAAGCCGGCCGCGTCGAGGCTGCCGTAAAGCTCCTGGTTATTGCTGGTGTCAAAACCGCCGGAGCCGGAGCCGCCGTAGGACAGGTTGACGCTGTTCTTGCCGAACACGGAGATCTTCGCGCCCTTGGCAAGCGGGAGGGCGGCTCCCTCATTTTTCAGGAGCACAAATCCTTCCTCTGCCATCTTAAGGTTCACGTCCTGGGCATTGGCGAAGGCCTCGGCCTTTGTCGTCGCCTTCTGCGCCGGATACATGGAGACGACTTCCGTGTTGTAGATGGGCCTCTGGCCGCCGAATACCGTGTCCATAAGGCCGCTCATGCCGCCCGCGTTCAGCTCAAAGCCGATCGTTTCGCCAAGGCTCCTTAGGGGGGCCTCATAGATCTTGTTTAATCCTGCCGGCCGGCCCATGAGCAGATAGTTGGCGGCGCCGTCCACCAGAAGGATGACGACGGCAAAGATCGCCCATATCACGACGGCCTTGCTCTTCTTCACTTTCGTTTTCTGATTTGCCATAACAATTTTCTCCTATATCTATAGGGAACAAATGATCCTATTGATGTGAAAAAGCGGTGCCCGCAGCGGATCCCCCCACCGCAGGCACCGCCGATGCGAAGCTTATCGTATGCGCACGAATTTTCCACAGAATGATGCCGTGTGCGCGGCGAAAATCCGGCGCCCAAAAAAGTCTTTACTTATAGTTGCCAACGGCGGGAACCCCATAGTTTTCGTCCCAGATAAGGACAGCGTCCGTGTCGATCTTTAGGCAGTCCACAAGCGGCGCATGGGCGGTCATCGTGGAGCCGGGATAGCTTTCATTGTTTTCGGTGACGACCTTGACAAGGTTGGCGCCCTGCTTAAGCGTCACGCCCTCAGCCACAACGTAGGTGCGGAAGGGAGGGCAGTCCGCGATGTAGAGGGCCGCGTCAAATTCCGGAACATCGTCGATGACGATGGGGGCGTAGCTGAGCTTCTGGTCGTTGAGATAGATGCCGTAATTGGACTCATCGAGGCTGACATTGCCCATCTCGGCGGAAAGGCTTAACGCGATGGTAGCATTGTCGGTCTCCACGTCGGAGGCGAAATAGAACTCAAGGCTGTTTCCAAAGGCATACAGGTAGCCCACACAGCGGTCATTGGAGCAGTCGCGGTCTTCCTTCAGCATGATCATGCCGATCTCGTTGGCCGTGCCGGAAACGGCGGGGCCGGTCTTGCCGGTCAGGTTGGTGTCCTCGGCTTCAAAGACGTATGTTGCTACGCCGTCCTGGGCTTTTGTCCAGGAGGCGGTGATGGTAACCGGCTCAGAAACCGGGGCAGAGAAGTCATAGTCGCTGCCGTCGGAGGCTACCCACTTATCGAACACATAGCCGACGCGCTCGGGATCAGCTTCGGGCTTCCTGACGGCCGTGCCGGCCTCGACCGGGTAGCTGTAGGAGGCGATCTTCTTGCCGTAGTAGCCATAGTCAAAGGTCACGTCCACGTTCTCGGCGCCGTCCTTTGTCCAAAGGGCATAGAGGCTGACATCGCCCGTGATGTCGTTTTTGAAATTATAGGCTTCCGTAAAGTCTGGGTTGACATACCAGCCGGCGAAGGTGTAGCCGTCGCGGGAAGGCGTCTTTTCCTCGGCCTTCTGTCCCTTAACGGTCTCGACCTCCTCAACCGCCGGAGCGCCTTCATAGTTCTGATCATAGGTCACGATGAAGCTGTTATTAGCCACATCGACGGTAAAGCGGGCCTGCTTCTTGCCGGCCTTGATGCTGACGGTCTTGGTGCCGGAGGCCTTCATGCCCGGCTCCTTGACGGAGAGCCCCTTAGCCGTCATGGGAACTTCGTCGGTGGTGCCGTCGTCATAGGTCACGATCACGGTGCCGCCCTCAAGGCTGAATTCCTCACCGACCACATAGGCGGTCTTGGTGGGAAGGGAGCCGATCTCAAGCTTGCTGACGGTCTTGCTGGAATCGATGTCGTCTCCGGCCATGACGGACGCGCAAAGAACCAGAGACATGGAAAGAGCCAGAATCAAAGAGGATACTTTTTTCATCGTTTCTCCTTTATACCTTTTGTATACTCGCGAACATGGTCTTTGCGCGCGATACGAAGATCCGGTGCCGGAAGCGCAAGCGCTATACCTGTTTCCGCCCTATCGTATGCAGCTGCGCAAAGCGCTCAAACATGCGGCAGGACAGGGAGCGGTATTCCCGCCCTCTGCCCTGCCGCAAAAGGCGCGTCAGGATTTCCGCGGAAAAAGCCCGGGAAGAGCTGACTGCTGTCACATCTTATAAGCCGCTTCTTATTCAACCACAAGCGTGATATCCTGGGTGAAGGTCTCCTCGCCGCCCATCGCAGGCATGAGCCAGATGCCGGCCATGGCAGGCGCCCACGGCACGTTCTGGACGACGGTAAGGTTGTAGGTGCCCGCAGCCGGGGCTGCGATCTTAATACCGGTGTTGACGGTGAAGGGCTTGTTGGTGCGAAGGCCATAGGCAGTACCGGTCAGATACTCAACCTCAAGGCCGTCGGCGCCTTCAAGGGTATAGGTGACTTCATGCTTTTCTTCGGCCGTCTCATAAGCGATGGTCGGGCCGTCGGCGTGGGTCTTTTCCTCGTTGCGCAGGTATCTGGCGCCATTCAGGGTGTACCAGTTGGTGATCTCCTTGCCCATGCCCGCCGTGGACAGGAAGGCCTGGTAGGCAAACGGCTCGGAATCGATGATGACATCCTCGCCGGCCTTCACATGGACAACCGGAGCCTCGCCGTCAACGCCGGCGATGATCTGCCCGTTCACCTGGTAGGGAGATACGACATGGATCGTCAGGTTTACGTTATTGACCGTGATATAGCCGTCGCACGCCATATCCACCAGCACATTGTAGGTGCCCTGCGGGACGTACTCGCCATAGATGTTGTTGTCAACACCCCAGCCCTGCTTATATTCGGCATCGCCGGGCTGATACTGGCCAAGGATCGGCTGCGCGTATTCAACGACAAAGCCGGAGGCGTTAAGGCCGAGCGGCAGCTCCTGGCCCTCGCACAGGGTGATGGAGAAGTCGGAGGTATCCTCACACTCGATCTGAGCGGCATTGCCCAGGCCATAGTACACGGTAGCGGTCAGTTCATAGTCGGAAGCAAAGTTCTTATACTGGTTGCTGTTGACCTTGGCCATCTGGGTGCGCTGCGCGGATTTGCGCATCGCGAAGTAGTGGGTGTTGGACTCGAAGGTGTCGTCGCCGTCCTCGGTGGGGACCAGCACGCTGCCCTTGCCGTCGCGGAGGGAGGCATCCCATTCGCCGAGAGTCAGGTACGTCTTGGTGAAGGAGGCATCGCCGGACATGAAGGTGTCGTCGCCGGCGCGGATCATAAGGTCGGCGGAGGAGAAGTCCTTGGCCCAGGCGTCGTTGACTGTTGCGCCCTGGAAGCCCCACTCATCGCGGAGAATATCCTCATGGACGACCCAGTTGTTGGAGTTGACCACATAGCCGATACGGTTGAAGGAGGTCATCATGCCGTTGGTGTGGCCATATTTTACCATCCACTCGAAGGAGCGCATGTAGATCTCGCGGAAGACCTGCTCGGTGGCGAAGGTGCAGACACCGCCGTAGTCGGCGCGGTTGTGCTCCTGAACGTTGGCAAACATGTGCTTGGCGAAGCAGGAAACACCCTTGCTCTGGGCGCCCGCGCAGATGACGGCCGCCATGGAAGCGGTCAGGAACGGATCCTCGGAATAATACTCAAAGGTACGGCCGTTGAACGGAGAGCGGTGAATGTTCGTGCCGGGGCCTCTCCAGGCAAAGCGCCCAAGCAGAAGGGCCTGGTTGCCGTACATGACGCCCTGCTCGGTGAGAAGGTCAATGTTCCAGGTGGCTGCGGCGATCGGGGTGGAAGCCCAGCAGGTACCGCCAAACTGGACGGGGCCGTCCTGGCCGCCGTCAGAGCCGAGGAAGAGGCCGGTAAGGTCTTCCCAGCTTAAGCTGTTCATGTAGGATTCCCACATCTGGGACGCCTCGTCGTCTGCGATGGTGGCGATGCCGTCTTCAACGGTGGGCGGCGTGTAGGGAAGGCCGGCAAGGTCGGCGAGGGTCACATCCGTCTCGGCGCCCTGCGTCCACTCGGCGGGAACTTCCTCAACATACCAGGGCTGTCCCTCTTCATCCATGTAAGGCTTGTAGATCTCTTCGGCATCCAGGACGGCGGCTTCCCAGTCTTCCAGAACGCGCTCTTCGGCGGTCTGGGCCTTGGGCTGCTCAAGGCCTGTGGCACGGGAGATCATGTTCTCCAGAAGGTCTTCACGGGTCGTGTCAAAGTCATCAACAAAGACGGGCCTGATCTCGGCGCCGGTCACCAGGTCATACAGGCACTGGATATTCTCGGCAGCGGTAAAGGTCTCGGCGATGACAACGTCATGGGAATTGCGCCGCGCGGAAACGATATAGTCTCCCGCATCCAGCTCATAGCCCTCAAAGCCGTTGTTGTTGGAGTCATCCCAGTCGAAGGAAGCCATGTTCTGGGCGGTAAACTCGATAGTCACGATATCGGACTCGCCGGGCTTTAACATCTTTGTCTTGGCATAGCCCACAAGGACAGCGCTGGCTTTTTCAATCTCGCCGGTGATATACGGGGTGGTGACATAAAGCTCGACAACATCCTTGCCGGCTGTGTCGCCGGTATTGGTCACCTTGACCTCCATGGAAATATTCTGGGCAGGATCCGTGATGGCCTTGTCGGAGGTCCCGATAAGCTCCCAGTCGAAGGTCGTGTAGGAAAGGCCATAGCCGAAGGGATAGAGGACAGCTTCCTCGTACCATTCGTCGCCGCTGCCGGGAGCCTCGGCGTTCATGTCGTCAGCCTTGGTTTCGTAATAGCGGTAGCCCATGTAGATGCCTTCGCGGAATTCCACGTCGGAATATACGGTGGAGCTGCCGTCCGGATAGGTCAGCCAGGAGCTCATGCGCTCGCCATCCTCGCCGATGTTCTGGCTCATGTCGGAGAAGTTGGTAAAGGTCGGATCCTTGTGGAAATCAGCGGGCCAGATGTCCGGGGTGTGGCCGGAGGGGTTCACATCGCCCTTAAGGATCTGGGCAGCTACCTTGGTGCCCTGGTCGCCGATGCCGCCAACCCACAGGATGGCATCGACGCCGTACTCGGTGTCAACCGGGGCATCGAGCTCGGGGATCTGCATGATCATCGAGGAGTTGATCATGACGACGACCTTCTTGAAGTTGGCCTTGGCCAGCTTAATAAGCTCATGTTCGTTGTCATCCAGCTGCAGGTAATGGTCATTCTCATCGGAATGGCCTTCCACGCTGTTGGTCTTGGTGTCCATGTTCTCGCGGCCGAAACGGCTGATGCAGACGATGGCCACATCATTATAGGCCTTGAAGGTGGAAACCACGGATTTGCTGTAATAGCTCATGTCGGGCTCTAAGAGCTTGCCGGAGTCATTCGTCTCGTGGGCGCCGCCCAGGACGACGAAGAGGTTTTCATACAGGGCTTTTGTCTTGGGATTGATGACAAAGCCTTCCTCCTCAAAACCGGTAAACCAGTCAAGGGCGTACTTTGTGCCGCGGGTGGCGCCGGAGCCGCCGCCGGCGCGGGTGTAGTCCACGGAGGCGATGCCGAGGAAGGTAACGTCGCGCTCATCGGCGGCGAGCGGCAGGGCGCCGTTTTCGTTCTTTAACAGCACCTGGCCTTCCTGCGTCATCTCGACATGCAGGCGGTTGCCGGCTTCAAGAGCGTCATCGAGCGTGACATAGTCGGCATAGAAGTGGCCTTTGGCTTCCATGTCGCCAGACACGGTTCCCGCCATGGCGGGCGTGCCTGTCAGCGCCATGCCGGCGGCCAGAAACAGGGAAAGGAGCTTCTTTGGCTTCATTTTTTTCTTCCTTTCTTTTCTTTGCAGCGGGGTTGACTGGGAACATTCAAGTCTCGCCCTGCGAGACTTACTGAGATAAACATCTGCTGCCGTCCGGCTTTGGAAAGTCAGGCGATGGCGGCAAATAGGTTGTCCGGATTGTAACATGTGTCAAACAGGAAAAACCATTGAAAGCTTTATTGGTAAGTTTCACCACTTATTTTGTGGGGCGCCTGTTTTACTTTGACCATCCTGAGCATCCGCTGCCGCTTCGGGGCTTCCGTTGGATGCGGGGATCGGCAGCATGATGGACAGCCGGAAAACGCCATCCTCCACGCCGATCTTCAGGTCGCCCCCGTATTTTTCGGTCAGAAAGCGGATCGAGCGTGTCCCAAACCCATGGTAATCCTTGTCCTGCTTGCTGGTCTCCGGCAGGCCTTCCCGGAAGGTCACCTTATTCACGTAAAAGTTCTCACAGGAAATCCGAAGAAGATTTCCCGTCGTATCCACGGTCAGCGAGATTATGCGATGCTCCGGGTCGGAGATCGCAAGGACTGCCTCGATGGCATTATCGAGGATATTGCCGAACAGGGCATAGATATCGCAGTCCTCCATAAAGGAAAGGCGCCGCCCGTCCGCCAGGCATGTCAGCGTGATTCCCTGGTTTGTACACGCCAGCATCTTTCCGCTAAGAATAACATCCAGGGCCACGTTGTGCGTGCGGGGAACCGCATCGTAAATATCGATGAGCTTGCCGATCTTTTTAAGCTCCTGCCGGTATCCCTCCTCTCCCATTGCGGCGAGCTGATGGCGGATATCGTGGCACTTGATATTGATGGCGTCGTGGATCTGGCGGTCCCGTTCGTACCGCTCCCTTTCATTGTACAGAAGCTGCGCCGTCATATCGGCGCGCCGCTCACTCTCGGATTCCCGGAGACGGCTTACGCACACCAGTATGGTAAGAAAAGAAAAAATCGCGCTCATCAGGTTGTGAACATTTAAGAGCGCGATATTTTCTATATCCGAATATTCCCGAAGCATGATGTCGATCCACATGGATACGGCAACAACCCCAATTCCGATAAAGAGCATCATGCGCCTGTTACGCCTGGAAAAATCGAACAGGGAACGCTGACCGGCACCCCCCTTCACGATTCTGGCATACGCGATAAGACTTACGCCAAGAAGCAGCATCAGACATAACCGATCCAGGAGAAACGGAAAATGGGGCAGCGTATGTCTTGGAATCTCAATCAGGCGCTCGCACATATTCTGCAGGGAATAGGAGATCGCAATCGAAAAGAGCGCCTGGCAGAAATCTGCCCTGCTCCAGAAGCTGACGGAAAAGCCAAACAGGAGAAACAATACGATATAGCGGATAAACCGGACGCGAAAAGGCGTTTCAGGATGAAAGTTCAGATAATACCTGGTGAGCACCATCCAGGCAAAAGCAGCGAAAAAGCTGATGGACACGCGGATTTTAAAATGGCTTCGCCTATCAAGGCGTCTTGCCGCCAAAAGGCAGCCAATCCCCACAGATAGAGTAATGAGAAGGTGGTCTTTCAGAGATTCCAAAAGGACAGACAGGAAAAGTCCCATAATAATTCCTCGTAAAACTATACTCGCGAACACAATAACATAACACTTATCACTTTAGTGACCGCCCAGTTCGAAAAATGCCCTGACTCTGCGGCGAAACTCCGGTGCTGGAAGCGAATTATACAGACAGGCTTGATACATGCAGGGCGGAAAGGAATTCCTTGCGCCGCCCGCGGCTGATCGAAAAGGAGCGGCTGGCGGCCGTCACATTCTCGCTGTCGACAGATGTGACATAGCGAAGATTGACGATAGCCTGGTTATTAACACGGAAAAAACCGTCAGGAAGGTTTTTTTCAATCTCCTTAAGCGTTCCATAGGCGCGCAGCACGCCATTTGCCGTCATGTAGTGGATATGATGATTAAAGATCTCGACATAGTAAAGGTCATAAGGCTTAAGCCTGACCATGCTGCCTTCCGTCCGGACAATGATCTCTCCCTGCTCGGCCTGGCAGCGGCGCAGGATCCGCGGCATCTTAAGCTCCATAGCCGCGGCTGTTACCGGCTTCAGGATATAATCCGCCGCTTCCACATCATAGCTTTCTACGGCATATTGGGCAAGGCTCGTCAGGAACACAAGGACGATCGAATGATCGATCCCTCGAAGATCCCGGGCGGCCTGCATGCCGTCAAGGCCGGGCATGCAGATATCCATAAAGACCAGCTCATACTGATGATGATACTGCTCCAGAAATAGAAAGGCGTTTTCTATGCAGGTAATCTCAAACTGTTTTCCCTTATCCTTCGCATACTGCGCAAGTAAAGAGTAAAGCCTCCTGGCATCCTTTATTTCATCTTCTACAATAGCAATCCGATACATTCTTTAAACCCCGCTTCTATACCTGCAAACGCAGGAAATCACACATCCTGCGTTCCCGGCGTCGAATTTTCGCCGCAGCGGCGGCACATTTCTGTTGAAAATTCGTGCACATACCGCTATCTTCTTTGCAGTATAGTTACAGATTAAACGAATTTTTTATTCTTGTAAAGGTCTTTTTTGGATGTGCAGGTATAAAGCAAAAGCCCCGCACAGGCATGGAACAGCAAACGGCTGCCCGAAATACCCATGCGGGGGCAAAACACCTATAAGGCTTTATCTTCAATTATGTGCAGGCACAATACGGGATATTTTTTCACGGAAGCCAAGCTTTATTTCCACAGGAAATTCTCAGCAAAGTATTCGAACATCGCGGGCCAGCAGAACCAGTCATGGGAACCGGTCACAAAATACGGCTCATAGGGCACCTCGGCTTCTTTTAAAGCATCGATGGTTGTCGGTACGCCGATATCCCTGTAATTATAAGCCATGTCCTCTTCAGCGGAGCCGATCAGGAGCTTTACCTCGCGGATGTGCGGGTCATCCAGGGAGAAGCTCTCATTGCCGGGCGCTATGCCGCCGGAAAAGGCGCCGAAGTAGTCATATCTCTCACTGTAATGATAGAACATATGCAAGGTCGTCATGCTGCCCATGGACAGGCCGCAGAACGCGCGGTCATGAATGTCCTCAGAGATATTGTACACGGTCTCAAGATAGGGAAGCAGGCATTCTTCGATATTTGCGGCGATCTTGTCAAAATCCCAGTCGTAAACCGTGTTGTTCGGCGTCACGACAATGGCTTCGCGGGTGCGGCCCTGGGCGATCAGATTATCCATAATGTTGTTCAGCTGTCCCTGGCTGAACCAGTCGACTTCGTTGCCGCCGCCGCCGTGGGAAACGATGATAAGGGGATAAGTCTTGGTCTTGTCATAGCCGGCCGGGAGATACACGCCTGCCGAGCGGACAACGCCGTCAATGTCCACATAGCTCTGGTAAGAAAGGATACCCTTTTTTGCCGGATCATCGATCGGGGTACGGGCAGATTCTTCACAGGTACCGACGATCAGCTCGCTGTTGGACTGGCTTCCGGAAACGGTCGGGGCAACCGGAAGGTTATTCGGGTCCTGGATGAAACGGTTCGTTTCCGCCTTGTCTCCCATCATAAGGGACCCCCTCATGTCGATAAAGCCGTGCTTTGTCCCGTCCTTGGTCGTCACATTGCTCCAGGCCATCTGCTCGTCTTCCGGGCCAAGCTCGGGATTGATGACAAACTGATAGGGATAAACGCCGGCCGGCAGCTCAAAGGTGATCTCATAGATGCCGTCCGCGTTCAGTTCCATCTCTTCATAATACAGGCCGCCGATAGACGCAAGGCCGGCGCGGTATTCCGAAGGCGGATAATATTTCTCAACACCGTCAGCCATGCCGGTCTCGCCGGTAACGCCGTCCATGTTGCTCTCATAGAACAGAAATTCGCCTTTAATGCCGACACCCGTCACTTCCACATCCTGTATAACGGCAGGATCAAACGTGAGCGTAACCGGATACAGCGTGGCATCATCAGCAGCGTATACGCCGCACGCCAGGGCCGCTACGGAAACAAGAGAAAGAAAACATGCCATACTCTTCTTCATAAATGCCTATCCTTTCTTTTTCAGACCTTTTGCCGAGTTTCAAATATGTGCTGTTTGCCGAAGAAATCTGTTTTTTCTCCGACACATACAGTATAAACCCATGAGGGCAAGTTGTTTCAGCGAAAACTTTTTTTGCAGGTTTTACAACTTTTTGCGAATGGCGTTGGCAGCGGTCACTTTAGTGACCGCACAGTTCGAATTTTTTTCGAAGAATGCCGAAAAGGAGACAAAGAACCGAACCGTTCCCTGTCTCCTTTTTGAGATTTTTTTCGTTTATGCCTGCCGGTGCACGGCAGAGGCAATGGAAGTGCCGGCATCGCTGTACGGGATCAGCATGGCCTGAAGGGCGTGGTAGATGTCGGACTTGCCCGGCCATACCGTTTCCTTAAGGCGGTTATGTTCATCCAGCTGGTGGAAGAAGGAGCCGTGGACATGGTCCAGGACGCATTTGTCCAGGTAGGCCATAAAATCCGAATAATAACCGGCGTAAAGGGGATTGCCGGTCACGCGGTACAGCACGGCCGCGGTATTAACGCCTTCCATCAGCGTCCAGTGCATGCGGTCGTGGACGATCGGCTTTCCATCCCAGCCTGTTGTGTAAACGATCCCCGGCTCGCCGTCCGCGTTCCAGCCGTCCCGGATGGCCTGCATAAAAAGCTTTTCGGCCTCTGAAATATAAGGCGAAGCCCCTGACCTGTCCGCAAACGATGAAAAGGCCCACTGGGTAATGAGCCTGGCCCACTCTATGCCGTGGCCGGGCGTCGCCCCGTAGGGCTTAAAGGGGTCATCCGGCTTTTCCCGGTTCTTTTCAAGGTCCGGCTGCCAGTCCTTCGTATAGTGCTCCGGTATGCGGTAGCTGTTTTCCCTGGCAAACCCAAGGACGCGGCGGATAATGCGGCCTGCCCTCTCCCGGTACTTTTCAAAGCCTTCCAGGCCGCGCTCCACAGCGCTGTCCGCGACGGCCAGAAAAGCCTCCACGGTATGCATGTTGGCGTTCAGGCCGCGGTAATCGGAAAGGGTGCCAAAATCGGTGTCCCAGGTATCGACCGCAAGCCCCTCCTCTTCGTCCCAGAACCTTTCATCAAAGACCTTAAGGGCATCCGAAAGAAGCTCCTCTGCGCCGCCCTGGCCGGCCAGGCAGGCGGACGACGCGGCCAGGATGACAAAGGCATGGGCGTAGCACTGCTTATCGGGGAGGATATGGCCATCCGCAGTCAGGCCGGCATACCATCCGCCGCTCCTGTCATCATGCAGCTCCCCGCACAGCCCCCGAAGGCCGGCATTAACAAGGGAGGTGCTGCCCTCATGGCCGAGGAGGGCGCCGATACTGTAAACATGGATCATGCGGGACGTGATCCACGTCTCCCTCGGCCGCTCCTTCCAGGGCGTCCCGTCATCCGACAGGTAATAAGAGCCGCCGCCCGGCGACGGGAAGGCATGGCCGAAGGAAAGCAGGCCTTCCCGGATATCCTTAAGAAATGCCTGGTTTTCCGGAGTATCGATCATATATTTTGCGTCCATAGCAGCCTCCTTCATACCTTTCTTTCAGTATTATCCTTGCGTCAGCTGCAGGTAAAGGCTCCGGTACTGCCTGGCGGAATTTTCCCAGGAGACATCCTTCTGCATATCCCTCTGTACCATCTCATCCCAGCACCAGCGGTTGGTAAAGAAGAGCGTCTTGGCCCTGTTGATGGCATCCAGAAGGAGCCCGGCCTCGTAGCGGTCAAAGGTAAAGCCGTTTCCTTCATTCGTGTAGCGGTTGTAGGGCTGCACGGTATCCTTAAGGCCGCCCGTCTCGCGGACGATGGGGATGGTGCCGTAGTGCATGGCGATCAGCTGGGTCAGGCCGCAGGGCTCAAACTGGGACGGCACCAGGAAGGCATCCGCGCCGGCATAGATCCTGTGCGCCCGGCTCTCGTCATACATAATGTTGGAGCAGACGCTGCCCTTGTAGGTGTTTTCATAATAGCGGAACGAATCCTCGTACTCGGGATCGCCCGTTCCCAGCACGACCACCTGGGTATTGCCGTCGATGATCTGGGGAAGGATGGCATTCACAAGATCCAGGCCCTTCTGGTTGGTCAGGCGGGAAACCAGGCCGATGATGAATTTGCCGTCGTCGACGGAAAGGCCAAGCTCCTCCTGCAGGGCGCGCTTGTTTTCCTTCTTTTTCTCCAGCACGTCGGACAGGCTGTAGGGAGCGGCCAGGAGCGAATCCTTGGCGGGATCCCACATTTCATAGTCAATGCCGTTGATGATGCCAAACAGCTTGCCGGAATGGTAGCGAAGGTGGGCGTCCAGGTTTTCGCCGTAGAATGGCGTCTGGATCTCCTGTGCGTAGGTGCCGCTGACGGTCGTGATCATATTGGCATAGGTCAGGCCGCCCTTGAACATGTTGGCATCCTCATAGCCCTGCTTGAGCGCATCCTTGTTAAACACATACTCCGGAAGGCCGGACCAGTAGCGCACGGTGGGGATGTTGTAAATGCCCTGGAAGCGGAGGTTGTGGATGGTCAGCATCACCTTCGCGCGGCCTACCGGCGTATCCTGGAACATGGTGCGAAGGTATACGGGCACCAGGCCGGCCTGCCAGTCGTGGCAGTGGATGACATCCGGTATCCAGTCCATATAGTTGAGGGCCGCCAGGGCCGCCTTGCCAAAGTAGCAGAACTTGGGGATATCATCGATCAGGTTGGTATAGGGATTTCCCGAACCGAAAAATTCTTCGTTATCGATAAAGTCATAGACTACGCCATCCCACACATATTCCATGATGCCCACATAGAAGGAGCGGCCGTCCGAGCAGAGGTTCATCTCAAAGCTTCCGCGGTAGACCATCTTTTCCTGGTACTTCTGCGGGATGCACTTGTACCTGGGAAGGATCACCTTCACATCACAGTTCTGCCCGATCAGGGCCCTGGGCAAGGCATACATAACGTCGCCCAGGCCTCCCGTTTTCACAAAGGGATAGCACTCAGATCCGATAAAGGCTACGCTGCGCCTCGGCTGCGGCAGGGTATTCTCCGGTGCGGCCTCTGCTGCAGGTGCCTGTTCTTCCGTTGTGGTTGCGTTAGCCTCCGTCTCTTTCATGTCCTGTTTTACCTCTTCTTTTACTTCTTCTGCTGCTTTTTTGCTTCTTCTGGCAGTCGTTTTTCTCGTTTTCGGTTTTTCCTCTTCGGCAGCGGCCTCTTTCGCGCCCTCTTCCTTCACTTCCGATTTTCTGGTTCTCGGCTTTCTCGGCGCCTTTGCTGCGGTTTCCTTCGCGTCTGCCTCTGCCTTCCCGGACGTTTCACTTTCGGCCTTAACGTCTTCGGCTTTGACCTCCTCAGTCTTGATCTCTTCAGCCTTCACATCTTCAGCCTTGATTTCTTCAGCCTTGATCTCCTCAGCCTTCACGTCCTCAGCCTTGATTTCCTCAACCGTCACGTCATCGGCCTTGATTTCTTCCGCTTTTGCTTTCTCCGCCTTTGCTTTTGCCGTCTTGGACGTGACCGACCTGGTCCTCGTTGTTCTGGCTTTCTTTGTTTTGGTTTCTCCTGCTTTTTCCATTTCTACAGGATTTTCGATCACATTATCTTCGATCACATTATCTTTCAACTGTTCGTTTTTCTTTTTTGCTCTTGCAGCCATTTCAATCTCCATTAAATTTGAAAATTCAACAGTTCCCGTGCGAGTATAATGTTTTTTATACGCACAGCCGTAAACTACAGTTTCAGTATAATGAAATGTTCATAAAAAATCAAGTCAATTCATGGGATGACCGGTTCTGAATCCTCTTTTTTGCCGGTGAAACGGCTTTCTGCGGACAGACCAGAAGGCAGAGGTGGCATCCGACGCACTTCTTCCCGTCAAGCTTCGGCTTTCTCTCTTTTGTCAGCTGGATGGCCTGGTGGCCTCCGTCCTCGCAGGAGATCAGGCATCTTCCGCAGCCGATGCATTTTTCGGTATCAAATTTCGGGAAGAGGATGGTGTCCCTCTCCAGGGCGTCCGTCGTGGCGCTGACGCTCTCAAGGCCAAGGCCGACGGCCTCCCGCACATTCCGGAACCCCTTCTCGGCCAGGTATATGTTAAGCCCTTTCTTGAGCTCGTCGATAATGCGGTAGCCGTACTGCATGACCGCTGTCGTCACCTGCAGGCTGGAGGCCCCAAGAAGGATAAACTCCAGCGCATCCCGCCATGTTTCAATGCCGCCCATGCCGCTTATGTGCCTGCCGGAAAGCGCCGGGTTCTTGGAAAGCTCGGCAATAAAGCGCAGGGCGATAGGCTTGACGGCATTCCCGCTGTAGCCGCCGACGGCGGACATGCCATGCACGGCCGGAGCGGAAACGTAGGTATGGGGATTTACATTGACAATGCTCTTAATGGTATTGATGGCGGCAACGCCGTCTGCGCCGCCGCGCACGGCCGCCTCGGCCGCCGGGCTCATGTTCGCAACGTTCGGCGTGAGCTTGGAAAGGACAGGAAGGCGCGTCCCGCGTTTTGCCGCGGCCGTGAAACGCTCGACAAGCTCCGGCACCTGCCCGATATCTGAGCCCAGACCGCCGTCCATCATATTCGGGCAGGAAAAGTTGAGCTCTATCCCGTCCGCGCCGTTCTCCTCACAGGCCCTCGCCAGGCTCTCCCACTCATCCTCATTCTGCCCCATGATGGAGGCGAGGATAAATTTTGACGGATAGTTCTGCTTCAGCCTGCGGAAGATGGCCATGTTTTCCGCCACGCTGTGGTCGGAAAGCTGTTCGACATTTTTGAAGCCGATGATGCTGCCGTTATCTCCCGTGATTGCCGAGAAGCGGGGAGACGCCTCGTGAATGTCGAAGGAGCAGACCGTCTTGAAGGACGCCCCGGCCCACCCGGCCTCGAACGCGCGGGCGCACATATCATATGTGCTGGCCACCACCGAGGATGAAAGCAGGAAGGGGTTTTCCAAGGGCGTTCCGCATATGTCCGTCGCCAGAAGGCTTTCATCCGCTACAGCAGGGAGTCCCATATCCGGCTTCACCTCATCAAAGAGACGCATCATCAGCGCCCGGATCGGGACCTCGTGCGGGCGGACGCATGCGTCTTCGCAGGGGGCCGGGCACGAGGCGCAGGCGTTCTCCGCCGGTAAAAGCGCGGCAGCCCCCTTCTCATTGTCAAACCATACCGCAAAAAGCTTCCCGGCCGGGTCCATTTTCGGACATGCCCTGGTACAGGGCGCGTCATGACACAGGACACATCGCAGCATATCGGAACGAAACAGCTTCCTCTCAAACATCTTGCAGCCTCCTTTTTGTAAGTCCTGTTGCCTGTTACTTTAAAATCCCAATTTTCCAAGGTTTATGCTGAAACCATCACAGATGCTGACCGGAATATCATCGTCAAAGGAAAAGATAGCATTTTCAAATTCAGGGATGAAAACATATTTGATAACCATTCTTTTTGCCTGATCCAGAATCCAGTATTCCTTCACTCCGGCTTTTTTGTATAGGGCAAGTTTTTCTACCTTGTCATAAGCTTCCGTGGCTTTTGACAACACCTCAACAACAAAATCCGGTGCGCCATGATATCCATCATCCTTCATCCTGCTTTCGTCGCAGATGACTTTCAGGTCCGGGAGAACATAAGTCGTATCACTATCAAATAAAAAAACGCCAACATTGGATGTCAGAACTTCACAGGGCATTTTCATATCCTCGATATGATTGTCCAGGACCCGGCTCATTCTGAAGATAAGGCGTTCATGAGCAGGCCTGGGCGGCGCCATCATATAAATCTGCCCGTCTATCAATTCTGCCCTTTGCCCATCAGGTAAATGATAAATATCTTCTATCGTATAATAAGGTTCATCCGGCAATGCAGACATCTCTATCCCCCTTTCATCGGAATGATGCCGTTCGATCAGTATATCGTCTCTATCTCTTCTGTGATGCCGTATTCTTTCCTGAAAGCCTTAAGATCGGCCTCATCCCTGATCAGCATCACTTCGCGGAATTTCCCGCTCGCGATTTCCTTAAAGCCGGCGGCTTTTTCTCCCGTGCAGATGCTGGATCGTATCACGGGCTTTAGCTCAGCGGGGTCGTAATGTTTGTGGGCTTCTGTTTTTTTGCTGAAAAAATGTAACATGGCTGCCTCCCGTCACTGTTCAGATATCGCTTGATTCAGGAAACATTCAGGGTATAGGTCCCCAAATTTCTGTACTGGCCCACCACGATGTAAATCTTCTGCCCCTGTGCCAGTTCCACGGTCAGCCCGTCGCCGGAGTCCATGTCGTAGTCCGACTTAAGGCTTTCCCACCCGGAGTTGTAGATCTGCATGCGGTAATCCACGCCGTCGGCGACATCCGAAAATGAGAACATGTGCTTCCCGGCCGTCTGGGCCTCGTAGGCGTAGCTGTTGCGCTGATCGGTGAACTGTACGCTGTCCATGACCTGCTTTACCCTTGTGATATCCGCCACAGGCTTCGGCTTTCCGAGGAGCAGGTCATAGGAGCCGGTCTTTCTGTATTGAACAACCGTCAGGTAGATGGCCTGCCCGGCGTTTAAAGAAACCGTCAGGCCATCGCCGGAATCCATGTCGTAGTCGGATTTGATGGTCTCCCAGCCGGAGTTGTACACATACAGCCTAAGGTCCGTGCCTTCCGGCACATTCGCAAACTCAAACCGGTACGTTCCGTTCAGCGCGGCGGTAAGGGCATAGCTGTTCCTCTGATCCGTAAACTGGATCGAATCCGAAACCAGGGTATTTTGTGACACATCCGCGATCGGCTTCTGTTTTCCGATGAGAAGCGAGTAGCCCCCCAGGCTCCGGTATTGCTTTACCCGGATATAATAGCTCTTGCCGGCCTGCAGACTGACTGTCAGGCCATCCCCGTTGTCCATATCGTAGTCGGATTTAATGGTCTCCCAGCCGGAATTGTACACATACAGCCTAAAGTCCGTCCCATCCGGCACGTTTTTAAATTCAAAACGGTATGTCCCGTTCAGGGCGGCCGTAAACCGGTAATTGTTTTCCTGGTCCGTGTACTGGACAGAATCCGTGACCATGGTCAGGTGGCTGACATCAAAGGTCGGCTTCTGCTCGCCCACCAGCAGAGAGTAAGCGCCATAATTGCGGTATTGCCCGACTCTTATGATATAGGACGTTCCCGCCTGCAGCGAAACTGTCAGCCCGTCTCCATCGTCCATATCGTAATCTGACTTGATGGAATCGCCGTTCGAGCGGCATACCCATAAGCGGAAATCGACGCCATCCGCAATATTCTGGAACTCAAAGCGGTAGGTCCCCGATATGGCCGGAGTAAAGCTGTGGTCATTTTTCTGGCCGTCAAAGGAGACAGTGCCCGTAAAATATCCCGGTGAAAGGGCAGGCACTGCGTCAAAGGCATCCGGGATCGCATCGATCCGGGTATTATTGTCCGGGATCCGGCTGATGCTTAGCGTATCCGGGCCATAGGACCACGCGCCCGTATCCGCCGGCGAAGACGCGCCCGGCGAAAGCTCCTGGCCATTCTGCGGGCGGGCAGGCGCGTCTATTTTCTCCACATGATCGATCCCAAAAGAATACACGCCGTTTAAGCAGCCAAGCTCCAGCACCATCTCATCCGGCTTTTCCAGGACAAGGTCCGGAAGGTCAAAGCGGATGCGCATCTCCATGCGGTGCAGCATAGGCAGGGCCTGCGTGCCTTCTCCGGAAATAACGTCGATCGCGCCGTAAAAAGGATACCGGTTCATAAAGGTGATGGTTGCCTGTTTCAGAAGCTCAGACACAGGAACCTCGCCAAATGAGATATTCACGAATGAAACGGTGACTTCCAGTATGTTTTGCTGGTCGGCTTCCGCAGGATAATAAAAAAGCTCATCACTGACGGTAAATTCCACGCTCCCCTCAGCCGTCACCGTTTCTCCCAGGCTGTAGGAATACCCTGGCCATTCCTCGACAGGTATCTCAAAAACACGTTTCAGCTTCTCTTCGCGCTGCTGCGCCAGGCAGGAAGCCGGAAATAGCGCAAATAGCGCAGATGCCCAGGCCAGCCACAGAATTATCCTCTTCATGCTTCTTATGCTCTTCATGCCAGATCCCTCCATTGTGACGCTCGCTTTGTATTCACTCAGCAATCTTCCATAAGATGCCTTTTTCAGGTTTTTTCATTCATCCTTTGACCGGAACCGCTTGGCCCTATCTCCTCATACGATCCCTTCAAAAAGTATTTTGTCTCCAATCTGTACTCTGCGTACTCCGGATTCTTTCCTGCGGTTAAAATTGAAGCTCAGCATGTAACCGGTAGAAAGCCCAAAATAGTCAAGGTATTCCCTGATCTGTTTTTCTCCCTTTTCGTTGTAGCGGCTGCCGTGCCAGATTTTTAATTCTATCACATATCGCCGGCCGAGATAATGGATAACCACGTCCATTCTCTGATGTGTCCGGGTCTGCTCTTCTATCGAATAGGTCCCGGTGCCATTGAGGATCGGCGACAGATAGGTAAGGAATCTTTCTCTTCCCTCTTCTTCCAGAAACTTTCCACTCTGGTCCGGATGTATGCGATTATGCTCACGGATGAAATGTTCCATGATCTTCGGAACATCCAGCCATCCATCTTCTGAAACAAAAACAGATTTCTCCGCCGATGCCAGCTGCTTCAGAACTTCATTTTCTTTATTTTCACTGATAAATTGTGTATAAAGGAGCATTTCAAACATTCGGTTGGCAATGGCTACAGTATTATGATCATTTCGGATCAATCCATACATAAACAGCAGCTGCTGCTGTTCGTTGTATGGCATCCACGCATAGGTATCACCTCTGAGCAGAATATTCCGGATCTGTTTTTTCAGTTCCGGGTAATTCGTCAGCTTTCCTGTTACCGATTCAAACAACATGTTCTTCTCTGCAAGAATCTGTTTTACGGCTTCATCCACGCCGTAAGCTGTCCAGGCTGAAAAAAGATCCGGGAACACGTCCGGCACAAGCCGTTCATCGACGACCTGGCAAATGCGGCTGACAAGATAGGGATACCCGCCTGTATACATTTCTATTGCTCCGGCAATCTTACCGGTATCCATACCTGTGTGATGATCAGCTTCGTATTCCTCTAACATGCCCTGGATGTCCTCAGTATGGAAGCTCATGTCAACCAGGAAATCTGTGGCAATGTTCCATGGAGAATTTACTTTATGCTGATCTTCATCGCGGATCTTACTCTTCAGGTGCTTGATATCTGCAACGCCGGCCAGAATAACGGACTGAAAGGCCGGGATTCCTTCCGCGGCCCTGTTGATGTATCCCTCCCGCAGTTGAGCCAGGAAATCAAGAAAGACCTGATTATTTGCCGCACTGTCAACCTCATCGATCATCAATACGATCGGCTTCTCTGACCTGTGGCACCACTTTCGCAAGATCCGAAAAAGATGATCCAGGCGCACGTTTTCAGAATCATCCTCAGACATGGTCTTTAGTGCGGTAGCTGTTTCATCGTCTGTATATATGCTCCCATACTCAATGCCGTCACAGATGATGCTGGCGAATGTCTGGCAAAATGCTTTCTCTGTAGAAAACCCGGCGGTACTGATCTTCTGAAAGTCCAGGCTGACCGGGTTATAGGAATCGCCAAGCGTTTTCCTGAGCATGTTCAGGGTAGTTGTCTTCCCATATTGCCTTGCCCTGTTGATCGTAAAATATTCTCCTGCATCTACCATTTTTCTGATCTGGGCAATCCGTGAGGAAAGGTCTACCATGTAATGCTTTGATGGAATGCAAATTGCCGTAGTGTTAAATTTCTTCACAGGCCCACCCTCTCAAACAGTTCAAGACATCGTGTACGTGTGTACAGGACTCCAGTAAGAAAAATAGTCCTTTCCGTTTCCACTGCAGTGCGACCGGATGCGAAGATAGTAGGTTTCGCCCCTGGAAAGGCCGCCCTTGGTATAGCTAAGCTTACTGTCAGAGCTTACCGTCAGAGTTTTTCGCTCGGAAAAAGACGGATCTTTGGAATACTGGATCTGATAGGTGCATCCCCCGCACTTGTTCCAGGTCATGGTGAGAATGCCCTTCTGGTCGGTCAGAGAAATAAAATCCACTTTTTGTGGCCGCACAAAGACATAAACCTTGGCATTGGCATACCTGCAGTTTTTGCTGCCGGGGTAATAGGCCAGCACGGTGGCTCCTCCTGCCGCCTTAGGAATAATGGTTCCGTCATCGGCAACATCCAGAACAAAAGGATTATTTGTCTTGAAATGCACGCCTTCTCCCACGGCTCCTTCGGTGATCACCGCAGTCACCTGGTATGACATGCCATCCGCAACGGAAGGCAGAAGTTTTGCCGGAGACGTAAGCGATATCTTGACAGGAGCCTTGGTGTCGATGTAATAGCCCTTGGAATCGGTTCCGACATAGGGCCCCTTCATCTGGACGGTCAGACGATACTCCTTTGCGCGGACATCCCGGCAGGGATCGGGATAAATGACATCATAATAGGCCGGATCGATAATATCTTTATATCTGTCCACCAGCTCTATCTCCGGATGGATATTCTCCCCGGTATAGGTAAACCGGGAAACGGGCATACGTATCCAGCTAAGAGCCGGGAAAAATTCGGCATCGGTCCTGGCATATCCGCAAAGCCTGCAGACAGACCAGCGAAGGCCGTTGCCCGATCCGTTTGTGTCCGTCCACAGTCCCGACGGGATAAGCTGCTCATCAAAAATATGGCTGCAGCCAAAGGCATAGTCATAATCGGCCATAGGATGCGCGGATGTAAACGATTCCGTGAGATATTCGTCATCCCTCACATGCCCGTCAAAGGAGGTGCCTCCCCTCAGAAATCCGTTTCCTCTCTCATTCATGCAGGCCCAGGCTATGTCAAGATTATAATACAGATTTCCGATCCGGACAATATTCCATACATGGGTATTTCCGTCCAGATTTCCTGTCACAATACGGCAGTCCAGGCCCTGTGACCGGAGAAGATAGCTGGCCAGCAAAGCATAGGCATGGCTGAAAGCTTTTCGGCACTCGGCAGCTCCATAAGCACTGTACGGAATAAAGCCAAAGTTCTCATACTCCTTTTGTATTCCATAGGCGTATGCCAGATAAGACGATAAAAAAGAATAGACCCTCGAGACGGATGCCTCATCCGAAAGCCCGTCCAGCCCCATAAGCTCCCGCATCCATGGAACCTGGTAGGAATTTGTCCTGTTCACATAGTCAGAAGGCTCGGCATGGGTAAACGAATAGTTCACGGCCAGATAAAAGCCTTCCTCTGTCCGGGCTTCCTCTTTGGCTATAAAAGTAAATCCGACAAGCCTGAGCTTAAAAAGGTCCTTCTCATGGGAATCGGGAATACGCGATAATGCCTCCAGAATAATAGCGATCGGGGTCTGATAGACGGTTTCTTTGTCTGTCCCTGCGGGGATCCAGACATCAAAGCGTTTAACACCTTCATGTTTTGTGAAGGCATCGGCCACAAAAGAGACAGCCTCTTCTGTGCTCGAAAAAACGGTCTCCCACTGAGGCGTATCGCTCAAAGAAAAGACTCTTCCCCTCGCGATATCCGCCTCATACCAGGAAACCATAAATCCCTGCTCATCCCACAGCGTTGCATCGCTGACAACACCTTCATAGATGGGCTGGACATAGCTCCCGGCAAAGGCGGAAAGATTGATCCCCTCAAGTATCTTGATGGAAGATTGCCCCACGGCAGGAATGCGGTTCCTTGTCCGGACCGTTTCCACAGAGGGCCCCGCTTCCAGAATTTCGCCATTCGGCTCCCAGGCATCATTCTGCCCGGAAATATCATCCTGCCCGGAATCCAAAAGCCATTCCTCCAGGGAAAAATCGTCCGCCGGCGGCATTTCCAGAAGGTCAAGATCACCGCTGCCGGAAAACACCTCATCCGCTTCGTAAAAATCATCTTCTTCCATGGCTATCCCGGGTACGCCGTCATCGAGCTCCATCCGGTCCAGAGCGGACACGGCAGTATTTAAAGACAGAACTGCGCCAAACAGGCAGGCGCATGCCGATAAAAGTTTTCTTTTCATTTTTTCTCCTTATCCATCAAACATTCGGCACCTATGCTTTTTTACTTTAAGAATAATTTCCGATAAGGATACCGCTGTTCAGCTTTTCCATGGTTCCGGCCATAAGCCCGGTAGCAAACGTGGCAGACTCTCTCTCTGCCCTGTAGATCAATTGCTCCGGCTTCATTTTACCCTGGATCATGGCCTCCAAAAGCTCGCAATACTGCCTGAGCTCTTCATAGCCGTCCGCATCGATATCCCTCGCTCTTACAAACATCATATCCAGATCTCTGGAATCTTTTAAGCGGGCAGGATATGTTCTCGCTTTCTAAAGAATCTCCGACATCCGAATAGAAACTCCTGGCCAGGTTGAAACCGGGATGTCATCGTCAAAGTTGTACATGGCATTATTGGGAAATGTATGTACGATTACTGTGCTGTCTTTTGGGCTTATGATCCAGTATTCTTTAACGCCGGCTGCCCTGTAAAGATCGAATTTTCTGTACATGTCGTGCAGCCATGTAGCCGGAGAGAGAACCTCGATTATCCAGTCAGGGGCTCCGCTGCATCCCTTGTCTGTCAGCTTATCCGGATCGCAGATAACAGAAATGTCCGGTTCAACATAATTCTTATCGTCGTCAAAAAGGCGGACAGCGAATGGGGCCGGATATACCTCACATTTGCCATGGTGAGCATCGATACAGGCATTGATTGCAGAGACAAGCCGCGAAATGATCTTCTGATGTATCCGCGAAGGAGGCGCCATATCATAGATGAGCCCATCGATCAGTTCTGCACGATGCCCTTCTGGCAAAGCTTCTATATCTTCTACGTTAAAAATCTCTTTCTCCGAAAGGACAGCCATATTTTCCTCCTTGTCTTTTCAACAGCATCGATCCTGGCTTTTCAGGCGCTTCGAAACGCATGTTCACTTCTGGCGAAATCTGGGCTGAATATGTTTTTTCAAACCGTCTTGGTCAGCTGGCAAGCCGGATGGAAACGTCTTCCCAGATGGATACCGGAATGCTGTCATCGAAGCAAAAGATACATCCCCCTCTTTTTCACCGCTGCCCATTGCTCATCCGTCAGCAGTGCAGGTTTTTCCATATCAGACAATACGGACAGATCCACCTGGCACTGTGCCTGTGCTGTTTTGGCTGCTTCTGCCAGCGTTATATATTCTCTTGTTGTCTGGGACATGACATCCTTCTGCATAGAAAAAGCGTGATCGTGATCAAAAAGCGGGCAAAAGCCTGTAAGCCTACCGGAAAAGTTATCCATAAAGAATCCCCAGTTCTGCTCATGTCTGTCATTATTGTTCAGGATATAGTCCGCCACCTGCATCTTATCATAATACGCCATGTCGATCTTTTTGGCCTGCTCTACGGCATCCAGGCCGTAATATCCACAAAATGTCCGAAACTCCTCAAATGTCACCATCGATATTTCCGGAGTCGTAAAGAGCTTTGATTTTACGACCTTTTCTCCCACTGCCTCTATCCATTCCCTGCGCTGCCCCGTCAGATATTTTTCTTCTTCCAGAGGGCTGGCTGCCTGATAGGAAAGGTGACAGATCTTAAGAGCCGAAAGGATCTCGTCGGCGGGAAGCTCATATTTTCCGATCTTATAAAGATATAGTCCATCATCCTCCCGAAACCATCCCTTCGCACTCACGCCAAAGGTTGTCAGCTCAGGCGTATGGATCGGGGACGGTTTCTCCTGCGGGCGTGTTCCAGAAGCTTCCCCGCTGAGGGAAATTCCGGAAATATATACAGACAGCGGGTGTTCAAAGAGGTTAATATCTTCCCAACGTCTTTCGTCTCCTTCCTGGCGGAGCCAGTAAGCATCCGACAGGCTCAGTCCCCGGCAGGCCATGGCAATTTCATACCGGTTGGTCTGGGATACTCTGAGAGCGTTAAGAATCTCCTTGGCATGTGTCCGGCCGATGGAAAGAGCCCGGTTGGAGACCCAGCCATAAAAATCCGGGAAGGACACATCCTCTGTCCTTAGGCCAAAAGGCAGATGATCAAAATCCAGTATCTCGCATTTCCCTTCGGGCGCTATACGCAAAACAGGACTATCATTAAGCAAAAGTTCGCAAAACCTTTTCAAGAAGTCTCACCTTCCTCTTGTTTGCTACAATTTCAGATAATTCTATCAAGCCATGGCGCAAATGGCCATTTCTTCCAAATCAATCCGCTTTTCAAAGAAGGCTGGCAAGCCGTATGGAAAAACCTTCCCATATGGATACCGGAATGCTGTCATCGAAGCTGTAGACTGCGCTGCCCGGAAAGGCATGGACGACAACAGAGGCGTCCCTGGGATTGACGATCCAGTATTCTCTGACTCCCGCAGCCCTGTAAAGCTCAAGCTTTCTGTAAACATCATGAAGCCAAGTTGCCGGAGAGAGAACTTCGATTATCCAGTCAGGTGCTCCGCTGCATCCCTTATCCGTAAGCTTGCCGGGATCGCAGATCACACTGATATCGGGCTCGACATAATTTACATTGTCATCGAAAAGACGGACAGCGAACGGGGCGGGATAGGCTCTGCATTTTCCGCCGCTGGAATCGATATGGTTAACAATGGCAACCAAAAGGCGCATCACCATTTCCTGGTGCATCCTTGAAGGCGGCGCCATGCCATACATATGACCATCGATCAGCTCAGCACGCTTTCCTTCCGGCAGTGCCTCTATATCATCAATGGTAAATCCTTTTTCCTCAGACAGAACAGACATTTTTCCTCCTCTTACAAAAGTCCATCTCTGCGCAGCGCATCCATAAGATACCGCCGGCGCTTATGCTCATCCACAAAAGCCTTATACCGCTCCTCCCACTCCTTAAGCGTCCCTCTGTTCTGTGCGATAGATTTCAGAAGAGCGAGCACCCGGGCGCAGTCGGCATAGCGATCTTTGTTTAGTCCACAGGCAGCCGCCTCCATCCAGTATCGCTTTTGAATTTCTTCGGGATAATCGGCCAGGAGCTTTGAGGATACCTGATGGTTTTGATCCAGCCTGTTCACATAGCGGTCCTGAGAAGCATATGTCTTATCCGCCATCAGCGCCTCAAGAGCCTCTTCTTTCCTTCCTTCCGCGATCAGCCAGGTCAGATACCGGTCAGGGCAGCGCGTTTTAAGCTTGTCCAGGATACCGTATCTATGCTCGTCAAAAAATGCCGGCGTCATTTCGCTCCGGCACCGGTCGAACCAGACGGCTGTCTCGTTGTTGCCCAAATAGCCGACATAGGCCCACAACAGGAGCCGGTCGGTTCGGTCATTGTCTTGAAATTTACGGGCAAACGTATACATTCTTTCAAAAAGCTCTTTGTCACAGCCGTAAAATTTTTTGTACAGGACGGAAAAAAGACGGTCAAAAAGCTCGACACGATTCTTTTCTACAGCAATGTTCAGAAGCTCATTGATCAGCGCCAGGTCTGAAGGGCGGCCTTCAAAGCACTGCCATAGAATGTCTTCGGCTTCCTCTCTCCTGCCCTTTGCGTTTAACATGCGGTACAGCTCGAGTGCGCTTTCAGGATCATCGCTTTCCTCCTGTAAAAAGGCCATATAATCCTCTTCCGTGCTGAGTTTTTTCATGATACGGGAAAGATGGTTCTTTACGGAATAGGAGTCCTCCTCCTGCAAGATTTCGGCCAGATAAGCCAGATCTTCATTCGTATAGCAGAGAGACTCCACGAGATCAAGTTCTTCATCTCCACAATACTCGCTGGAGACGATCTCGTCCACCATTTCCTCCATCATCCGGCGGCGAAACTCTTCTGAAAGCTTTTCTTTACGGACAATCTCTTTAAGATTCGCAAGCTGCTCGTCTATATTGGCATCTTCAAAATAGTAATCCTTAAAGCCCCGTTCTGTCAGCTCTTCCCAGTCTCCTTCTTCCATGGCATGGAGCACCACCACGGCATCCTCCCAGATATCCTCAAACTTATCTTCAGCCTGCTCCATGCGCTCACGCTGAGCCTTTGTCAGCTCTTCGCTGTTTTTACCGTGGGCCGCCAGAAAATCCAGAAGCTGATGCTTCGCCTCATTCGACGAAGCTGCCATCAGCACCGCGGCCTCCCGCAGTTCATTCAGGCTGAGAGAGGCTACCATTGTTTCAATATCTTGATGAAGTTCTTTTACTTTTGCACTCATACAGTATCCTTTCAATTTTCTTCATACATGAAATACCAGATCCGGTCTGTCAACTTCTCTGACTCCATAGATGCTCTCCTTTGTTCAATTTTTTCCATACAGGACGGAATCTTCCGCAACCATCAACACCTGCTCTTTTTTCATGCTTTGGCTATATGTTGAAAAAGCAGATGGATTCTCTTCGTCTTCACGCCTGTCCATATCATTATTATCTGTCCACAGCTCACACTGCAGCATGACGGTCTGTACGGCGTCTTCCATGCCCTCCGGCGGATAGCGATGTTTCTTTAGCAGTTTTTTGATCATCATCCGCATCTTCGCCCTGGCGGAATCGCGCTTCTGCCAGTCGATCGTGCGGTTGCTCCTGAGAGCATCCGCCAGCTCTTTCGTGATGGCGATTAGCTCCTCGTTCTCATAGAAGTCCTTGATCGCCCGCGGCTTTGTCAGCGCATCATAGAAAGCCAGCTCATCGGCCGTAAGCCCAAGCTTCTCACCTTCATTATGCGCTGCCTGTATCTGTTTTGCAAGATTTAAAAGTTCTTCTATCACCTGTTCGTTGGTGAGCATGCCGTTAAGGTAGCGGTTCATGACCTTCTGAATGATCTCGCTGAATTTTTCGGATTTCACCACATTCGTCTTCCGGTACACGCTCACCTGCTCAGATATCAGCTTCTTAAGAAGCTCTACGGCCAGATTCTTCTCCTTCATCTTTCCGATCTCTTCCAGAAACTTCGGATCAAACAGAGAAAAGCCGCTCTTGACATCCGAGAACAGGTTGATGACCCCGCTGCTCTTAATGCTCTGCTCCAGCAGGGCATTGATCCTGGCGTTCATTTCGGGAAGGGACAGCTTCTTTCCCTCGCCCTGATTCATCAGCCGCGTGACAAGGACACGGATGGCTTCGAAAAAAGCCGCCTCAATGCGCAGGGACTCCTCTACAAGGGACGAGCATAGCGACAGGGCCTGGCGAAGGAGCAGGGCTTCCCTGAGAAAATCTTCTCTCTCCCTTTCCCTTGCCGGAGCAACGATAAAGTTCACTCCCCCGCTGATCGCCTTAGAGCGCTCCAGGTCACTTCCACTCATAAATCGCCCATAATCGTAGCCATGGAAAAGATCGCGGCAGATGGACAGCTTCTCCAAAAACTTCGGATAAGCCGTACTCCCGATATCGGTATCGCCGTAATTCTTCCTGTCGCGGATCGTGTAATCGTTCATCGCTTCTTTAAGGGCAGCGGCGATGCCGACATAATCGACGATCAGGCCGCCCTCCTTGTCGGCAAAAACCCGGTTCACGCGAGCAATGGCCTGCATCAGGTTGTGCCCCTTCATCGGCTTATAGACATACATAGTCGCCAGGGACGGCACATCAAAGCCCGTCAGCCACATGTCGACCACAATGGCGATTTTCAGCGGGCTGTCGTTATCCTTGAAGTTTTTAGCCAGCTCCTCCTTATGGCGCTTATTCCCGATAATCGCCCGCCACTCTTCCGGGTCCTTATTGCTCTCCGTCATGACAACAGCAACCTTATCTTTCCAGGAGGGGCGAAGCGCCAGAATGCGATGATAGATCTTCATGGCAACGGCCCGGGAATAGGCCACGATCATCGCCTTGCCCGTCAGCAGGCTGGCACGGTAGTTCTCATAATGCTCAAGGATATCATCCACCAGAGATGCGATGGTCTGCTCATTCCCGAGAATGGCCTCCATCTGCCCGAGCTCTTTCTTGCTTCTGGCCACTACCTCGGGGTCGGCATTATTTGCCATGATGTCGTACTCTGCGTCGATCATGCGAAGCGTTTCCTCATCCAGCTTAAGCTTTAACACACGGCTCTCATAGTAAACCGGGCGCGTCGCGCCGTCCTCGACGGCCTGGGTCATATCGTAAATATCGATATAATCGCCAAACACCTCCCGGGTGCTCCTGTCTTTTGTGGCGATTGGAGTCCCCGTAAAGCCGATATAGGTCGCATTCGGAAGGCTGTTCCGGATGATCCGCGCTGTGCCGACATGGAGCCGCCCCGTTTTGGCATCGACACTCTCGCTCAGGCCGTACTGCCCACGGTGCGCCTCATCGGCCATGACGACAATATTTCTCCGCTCAGACAGAGGCTCCGGCGATTCTTCAAACTTCTGCATCGTGGTAAAGATGATGCCGTTCGCTTGGCGGCCATCCAGAAGAGACTTCAAATGCTCCCGGCTCTCGGCATGCAGAGGCTCCTGGCGGAGGAAATCCTTGCACTTGGCGAACTGCCCGAAAAGCTGGTCGTCGAGGTCATTGCGGTCAGTCAGCACCACAATGGTCGGGCTGGAAAGTGCCTCCTGCAGAAGATGGGCATAGAAAACCATAGACAGCGACTTGCCGGACCCCTGCGTATGCCAGAACACGCCGCCCTTTCCATCGGTTTCAGCGGCATGGCGGGTGGATTCTATCGCCTTCCGAACCGCGAAATACTGGTGATAGCCCGCTAGTATCTTGAACCGCTTCAATCCTTCGTTGGAAAAGCAGATAAAATTCCGAATAATGTCAAGCAGCCGCTCGCGCTGGAAAATTCCTTCAAAGAAGGTGTCAAATTGCGCGTACTGCGTATTTGTGTAAACGCCGTCCTTCGTCTTCCACTCCATAAAGCGGTCTTCGCCGGACGTGATCGTCCCCGCCTTGGAGGTCAGCTGATCGCTCATGACGCAGATGCAGTTGTAGATAAACATGGAGGGGATCTCGTGCATGTAGTTCCGGATCTGCGTGTAGGCTTCCGAGGCATCGGTCTCTTCCCGGGACGGGGATTTAAGCTCTATAAGGACGATGGGCAGGCCATTAAGGAACAAAAGAATGTCGGGGCGCTTATTGCTGTTTTCGATAAACGTCCACTGATTGGCGGCGATGAAGGAATTGTTGTCGGGATTTCTGTAATCCACAAGGTACACGAGGCCGGAGCGCTCCTCGCCCTTGACAAGATAGCGCACTTCGACGCCATGTTGAAGGTAGTCCATAAAGACGGCGTTCTTTTGGACCAGATCGGCGTTTTCAAAATTCTTGAGCTTGAAAAGCGCATCCGCGATGGCATCCTCCGGCATGGCCGGATTCAGGCGGTGAAGAGACGCGGTGAGTTCATCTTCGAAGACGGGACTGTAAAAATTCCGGTCGATGTCGGGGCCGTAGATGTGGCGGTAGCCCATGGTCTGGAAGAGCTCGATGATGGAATTTTCGTAGTCTGCTTCTGTGTAAAAGCTGGACATATTGATCGCTCCTTGGTGGGGGTGGGTCTATCGGGGAGGATAGAAGTAAAATAAGAATGTAAGTGGTATGTTAGGGAGTGCCTGGAGGGATGGGGGATAGCGGGTATCGGCTTTTTGTGCCTGAGGGGACGGGGAACAGCAGGTATTGGCTTTATGCGCCCGAGGGGACGGCCGGCATCGGATATGTTCTGTCATGAGGCGCAAGGGCAACGCGAAGCCGAGCTAAGTCCTAACTCCGACTAAGGCGCTCGGGAAGAGCCCTCGCGCCCAAGTCTCCGTAAGGACTGGATCTCGTTTCGCTAAAACCGCCCTCAAAGGCCTCCTGACAGAACATATCCGATGCCGTCCTGTTTATCGAGGACGGAAGGTTTGCGGTAAGTAATTGAGCAGCTGACCATCAAATTTAAAGCCGTGCATACATGTCCAAAAGTTAGAAGGCTGACCTTGTCCCCTTTCATGCTTTTTGTAATAATTGCCATTGCATTCGCATTGCAAATATACTACAGTTTATTTGGAACTACTTACGTTTAATTACAGGGAGGTACAATATGGCAACTTTACAAGTGTGCATTGATGATAATTTAAAAGCCAATTCCGATACTCTTTTCTCAAGCCTCGGACTTGATACACCAACTGCTGTCCGCATATTTCTTACTATGGCTCAGGAATATAATGGCTTTCCTTTTCCAATTAACCACCGCCCGCTTTCGGCCGAATCTGCCGAAGCACTTGAAGATGCCAGGCTGCACAGGAATCTTCACGGCCCATATGCCACAGCTGAAGATGTAGCAAAAGCTATCTTAGAGGATTGATCAGCTTCCGGCCTTCGTTCGTGATCACCAGTTATCCGATGATGGAACCGGTTTTTATGAATGTCATAAATCATCTTTCCGATTGATATAGGCGGAAACCCACAGGCTTGCCTGTG
>CAMNNO010000002.1 GCA_946545475.1 uncultured Blautia sp. | reverse complement strand
CGGCGGGCCGCCCGTCACCGTCAGGTGACAAATTTCTTATGGGCGGCCCTGCCATGAAAAAGCCGTTCGTGCTAAGACGAACGGCTTTTTTGACTTTTATCGCTTCCTCCCCGATGCAAAAATGGTTTCAAGGACCGGGATCAGGGTGGATCTTTACTTTGGCTGCCAGCTGTTCCGGGCGAAACATGGTTTTGTAGATGGCGGTCAGACTGCGTCGGGCGGATGAGGCATTGGGAGACTGGCCGGGAGGAAGGAGCTGCAGGATGACGTATTCCACGCCGTATACCTGGGAGCGGACACCTGTGTCCAGGGCGTGGTTCTTCTGGTAGAAGGCGATCCGTCTCCGGCGTTTCTGGCGATCCTCGCTGTCATGGGCATCGTCCGGGTTCTCTGATTCCAGAAGGAACGGGGTGCCGGCGAAGGTTTCGCTCAGCGCGCTGAGCATGGCGGAGCCGATGCCCTGGCCCCGCGTTTCCCTGTTCACGGCAAAGTAATCCAGCAGCACGGCCGGTTCCGGTATACGGCATATGACAAGAAAAGCGTAGGCGAGGGTGGCTTCCCCATTTTTCATGGCCAGCCCCTTATACTCCCCGCGGCTGTACATGGCCGCAATGGAGGAAAAGGGCTTAATCTCTTCCGGAGGAAAGTCATCGCGCATCCGCGTAGCATATATTTCCTGCAGTTCCTGTAAATCCAGTTCTTTGATCATCGTTTCATCCTCGTTGACGGGGAAACGGCTTTCATGTCTTCCCGCCGCTCGGCTTACATGCCAAGCTTTTCCATCTCTTTCAAGATCTCTTTCTCTGTTTTTTCTTCTTCTCCCCGGCCGTTTTCGGTATCCTCCTCGCTCCCGGGGCGTATCTTTTCCCCGTGCTCATCCAGGATGAAATCACCCGCCGAATCCACCACGGGCAGGTAGGGGAGAAATTCCGGCAGCAGAAGGCGCATGTTGAGCATAGCAATGGCCCCAAAGCCGAAAAAGGCCCAAAGGAACGCGTACAGCGGCATATCCTGCGGATCGGTAAAAGTCAGGTACATGGGAAACACATTAAAAAAGAGCAGGATCGCCATCTTCCACGGCTTGTGGAAGGCAAAGTAAAGGCTGTGCCCGATCAGTGCGCCAATTTTCCCTTCAAAGGACACCAGAACCGGGTAAAGATAAATGAGGACGATCATCTCCGCGATCCCCAGAGCGATGGCAGGATAGCGGAAAGCCCCGATCCATCCGCTCGCCTGATAACAGAACCGCACATCCAGATAAAGGACCGCGCCCATGGCAAGCGCCGCGATCCATACCAGAAAAGCCGCCTTAAAGTTGGCGCACAGCCCCCGGAAAAACTCCCGCACCGGGTTCAGGACGCCATCGCCCCGCAGCGTTTTCATCATCACGTGGCAGAGCGCGGCCCAGGCCGGCCCCATGGTGACAAGCGGCAGGGCCGCGATGACAAACAGAAGGTTTGCCCCGATGATAATGCCGCATTTTGTCATCAGCTTTCCGAAGCTGCTCTCATTGCTCAAAAAACCGTTAATCCACTCCCGCATCAGGCATCTCCTCCAGGATAAAGCAAAGGAATGTCTCCACATTATCGATGTTCTGCGTTTCCGTTCCCAGGCCAAGGGCACAGCTTTGGGCATACAGGTGGTAGCGCGTCACCAGAAGGCTGTCGCTAACATCGATCCCTACGGGAATGCTCTCCCCCTCCTCCGGCGTGTAATACACAAGGCGGTCGGCATACTTCTCCCGGAGGTCCCGGCAAAGAGGCGCATCCAGGGAGAGGAGCCTGCCGCTCTGTCCAAGTGCGGAGAGGGAAGCGCTCTCCATGGCCACCACATCCAGGACGCCAGCGTCCGTCAGGGCGATGAAGGCATCGTAATAGCGGTTTCCCCTCGCCTGGTTTTTCAGATAGTCAAAATAACAGGCATCGTCAAATTCCAGGCGTTTCTCTGTGAGGTCGTACTGGGCGTAAGAGGCAAAATCCCGCCAAATGCCGGATCCGTTTGCAGCCTCCTCCCGCGTGTTGGCAAAGACCACGTAAAGGTAGCATCCCGGAATGTTGTTATGGATGCGGACCGCCAGATAGCTGGCCAGAAAAACGATGGCCGCAATGCCCGCGATCCATATCTTATAATATTGCCATATATAAGCCGCCTTTTCTCTTCCCGGCAGGGCGGCTATCTTCTGTCTCTCCTCATCCAGCCAGGACCTGAATCTTGCCATACATGCTTCCTTTCTGAAGATGTGTTCTTTTTTGAAGACGCTTTTTTTCTGATCAGCCTTTATGCTATGCGCAAAAGCAGGCGAAAGCGCAAGCGCTTTAATCTATCGTTCTTACGTGCAGCTGCACGCTCGGGAAATCCCCGTGCATCTGCCAAAGGGTATAGCCACCGTACATCAGCGCCGCGCCGCTTATCTTCTCGCCGGTTTCCCGGATCTCATAAATAGCCCCGGGGTCAAGCCCTTTAAGGCGCAGGTTGATAAGCGGCTCATTGGCCCGGGTCCTGGCGACAACAACGGACACAAGGGAAGTGCTTTTGTCCCGGCTCACATACTGCCAGGCCGCGTGCGACGGCAGCGTTTCCATGTCCGTCAGGCGGTAATAAAGGCCATCGTGGACAAGGGGCTCATCCTCCCGGTACTGCCGGATCTGTCTCTTTATCTCTTCTTTATCCTCGTCCGACAGCTTCCGAAGGTCCAGCTCATACCCAAGCGTCCCGGCCATAGCCACAACGCCGCGGGTGGAAAGCGGCATATGCCGCCCGGTCTGATGGTTGGGCGAAGCGGACACATGGGCGCCCATGCTGCTCGCAGGATAGCCGAAGGAGGTGCCGTACTGTATCTCCACCCGTTCCAGCGCATCTGTATCGTCTGAGCACCAGATCTGCGGGACATAGTACAGCATGCCGGCGTCAAAGCGCCCGCCGCCGCCGGCGCAGCCCTCAAACAGGACCTCCGGGAAATCGCCCGTCAGCCGCTCCAGCAGGCGGTAGACCCCCAGCACATAGCGGTGCCCCACCTCGCCCTGGCGCCCGCTCTCGCAGGCTGCGGAATACAGGTCACAGATACAGCGGTTCATATCCCACTTGATATAGCCGATGTCATTCTCCTTAAGAAGCCTGGCCATAGCCTGGTACAGGTGCTCCTGCACATCCTCCCGGGAAAGGTCCAGCACAAACTGGCTCCTGCCCGCCGCCGGCTCCCTGGCAGGCGCACGCAGCACCCAGTCCGGATGCTCCCGGAACAGGTCCGACTCCTCGTTCACCATTTCAGGCTCCACCCACAGGCCAAACATAAGCCCCAGAGCCTTGATGCGCTTTATCAGGGCGCCAAGGCCGTGGGGAAGCTTCTCGTGGTTGGTGTACCAGTCGCCAAGCCCGGCATGATCGTCATTTCTTCCCCTGAACCAGCCATCATCCAGGACAAACATCTCAATGCCAAGGGCCGCCGCCTCTCCGGCAAGGCCAAGGATCGTCTCCTCATCCAGGTTAAAATACGTCGCCTCCCAGTTATTAATGAGTACCGGCCGGTGCTCAAGGCGGTAGCGGCTGCGGCAGATGTGCCTGCGGATGGCCTCGTGGCAGATGTGGCTGATGCGCCCAAGCCCCTCGCCAAAGCAGAGGACGGCCTCCGGCGTAAAAAAGGACTCCCCTCTGCCAAGCGTCCAGCTAAAGCCCGTGTCGCTGATCCCCATCACCAGGCGGCTGCTCCCGAACTGGTCCATTTCCGCCTCGGCCTTAAAGCTGCCGGAGTACATCAGCATAAGGCCGTAGCAGTCCCCGTGGGATTCATCCGCCCCGCGCTCGCAGACAATGATGAAGGGATTGTGCTGGTGGCTGCTCATGCCCCTCTCCGAGCTCACCACCTGAATGCCATGAGGCAGGGGAGCCCTCTCCGGCTGGCGCTCCATGCAATGTCTCCCGTGGAAATGCAGAAGATCCCACCTGCCATAAGGGATATCCAGGCACACGGAGGCCGCCTTCAAAAGGCAGACGCTCTCCGCCCCCTCATTGACAAACTCGGCCGCCCGTGTGATCACATCCAGGCTCTCAAACACGCCATAATAAAGCCTTGCCTTGAGGCCTGTCGCCCGGTCGGAAAGCGTCACCACCAGGGTTTCGGCATCGTCAGCGGCTCCATACATGGCGGGGAGGCCCGGAAGGCTGTACTTTCCCTTGACAATCTCATGCTTTTCGTAAAAGAGGGAGGAGAGGCAGCTCCCGTCCGCATTCCGGACACGCAGGCCATGGATGCGGTAATCTCCGGTGCCAAATGTCGAAAACTCCTGCCCCTCCGTATCCAGCGAAAAACCGCGGTCATTTCTGGCAGCGTAAGGGTTGCCGGAAAACCCGCGGTCATATTCTTTGCAGATATAAGACATATCCTGGCCGGATATCCGATGTCCATAATAGACATGCTGCAGGTAGCCATAGCGGTCTATCTTCATCTGATAGCTTGAATTTAGGGTTTCCAGTGTCAGTAAGTGTCTGGCATCATCATAGCGTATGCTCATAAAATCGCTCCTTGTTTTTATTATACTCGCGAATGAAAAAAATAATGCCGCCAAAGCCGCGGAAATTCAGTGCGGGCTGTTCTTCCCGTTCTCTTTCCGGTAATCCCGTGGGCTGCTTCCATAATATTCCTTAAAGATTTTGGAAAAAGTCAGAGGATTTTCGTATCCCACCATCCGGGCGACTTCCTGGACCGGATAGTCCGATTCCAGCAGGATCTGCTTTGCCCTGCGCATCTTGCACTGCATAAGGTATCCCTGGGGAGAGATCCCAAGCTTCTTTTTAAATATGCTTGTCAGGTAGCTCCGGTGCAGGTTGACGGCCCTGGCCACATCGCCCACCCTGGCGCTGGCAAAGTTCGCCTGGATAAAGCCGGCGGCATACTCCACGTAGGCATCCACGGAATACTCGTACTCCCGCTGCATCGGCTTCTGGCTGCGGTAATGGGACTCGATCGCCAGGCTGAGGAAATTAAGGAGAAACGCCAGGCGTGACAGGTCGTTAGCCAGCGTGAGCTCCTTCAAGTCGAGGAGCTCACGCACATAGCCATAAAACCTGGCCTGCTCCACATGGCACTCCAGCTGGTTGATGCCTTCCTTAAAGCCGGCACTCTCCGTGTACTTAACAGCGTTGCTGCCGTCAAAGGTCATCCAGCAGTAGGCCCAGGGATCCTTTCCATCCGCACGGTAGCGCGTGTCTTCCCCCGGCTTTGTCATAAACATCTGGCCGAAATGAAGGCTCTGCTCCTTCCCCTCCACATAGAGAGTCCCCTTGCCGGACATGATCACATGCAGGTGATAGCCGCTCCTCCCGCCTGTATTAAATTCATAATTCGGCAGGCAGCTTTCCACGCCGCAGCTCGTCAGGTAAATATCTTCCGTCTGCTTCTGCTGGTAAACCAGGCAGCGGTATTTTTCGGTCTCAAAAAGTTCAAAATCCCTGTTCACATCCATTGTCCTCATCCCCGGCTGTTTGACAGATTTTTCCCTTTTCTATTATAACATGCGCATATGCCTCAAACAACCATTCTTTTTATACTTATGAATATAAAAGCCATTCCTGCCAGCAAATGTCCCTCAACATTGCCGGCAGGAATGGCTGTCCCTCACCTCAAAGCTTACCGCCCGAGGTGGCAATGCCTTCCACGAACTGCTTCTGGAAGATAATGTAGATAACGATCATCGGGATGATGGCCAGCACAGCCGAGGCCATCATGGTCGGGTAATCACTCCCGTACTGGCCCTGCATCTTGGCAAGGCCGGCGGACAGCGTGGTCGTCTCGGCCCTGGTGCACACGATCATTGGCCACATCAGGTCCTTAAACGCGAACAGGGCGGTGAAAATGCCCAGCGACACCATGGAAGAGCGGGTCAGGGGCATCATAATGCGCAGGAACCTCTGCCCGATGTTGCACCCGTCAATGGAAGCCGCCTCCTCCAGGTCCTTGGGAAGCCCCTGGTAGCCGGTTTTCAGAAGATAGGTGCCAAACGCGGTCACAATGCCGGGGAACACAAGGCCCGAGACCGTATTGAGGAGCCCCATCTTCGACACCATCAGGTACTGCGGGATGATAAAGATCTGCGACGGGATCATCATCTGGATAAGCACCAGGGAGAACATCACCTTTTTTCCGCGGAAGTTAAGGCGCCCGAAGGCGTAGCCGGCCATGGTGGCGGTCAGGCAGGCGCAGACCACGCGGAAGAAGATCATCAGGAGCGTGTTCTTATAAAGAATAATGAAATTGTAGCTCTGCCAGACCTTGGCAAAATTCTCCCAGTGCCAGCCGCTCTGCGGGAAAATATAGAAGGGGCTGACCGAGATCGCCTCCTGGTTGGTCTTGACCGCGGTCAGGATCATCCAGACAAAAGGAACCAGCATGATGAAGGCCATAATGACCAGGATGGCGTACATAATGATCTTGTTAACCCTGTCTCTGGTACGGACATTTTCCATACGTCTGCCGCCTCCTTCCTTATGAATAGAAAACAAATTTCTTCTCGGCCCTCTGCATGATCACCGTGACCAGCATGATGAAGGCCACCAGGATGACCACCAGCGTCGCGCCATAACCCTTGTCGCCGTTGGTAAACGCATAGGTATAGAAGAGATAAACAATGGACTGTGTATTCTGCAGGGCCACGTTCGTCTTGTCCATGACCATGAACATCAGGTCGAACACCGTCAGGGCTCCGATCACGCGTGTCTGCACAATAAAGAAGGTCGTCGGGCTGAGCAGCGGCACCGTAATGTGGAAGAACTGGCGGATGCCGGTGGCGCCGTCGATCTCGGCCGCCTCGTAGTAATCCCCCGGGATCTCCTGCAGGCCGGAAATAAACAGGACCATGTTATAGCCGATCACCGACCAGACGCCGATCACGCCGATGGATATCCAGGCGATCTTCGGGTCCGATATCCAGGCGATCTTCGTATGGAAGATATTGTTCAGAAGGCCAAACTGCTGGTTATACAGCCACTTCCAGACCATGGCCACAGCGGCGGGCGCGCAGACCATGGGCAGGAAAAAGATCGTCCGGAACGCGGACGTGCCTTTGAGCTTCTTGTTCAGGAAAACGGCCAGGATAAGGGCTATACATACGCCAAAGGGAACCTCGATGAGGGCATATTTAATCGTATTCCAGATCGAATGCCAGGTCTCGCTGGCGCCAAAAGCCTCGATGTAGTTCTGCACCCCGATAAACACATTCCCCCGGCCGAAGTCTCCGGTCTTGCAAAATGACTGGTAGACCGTGTTGATAGCCGGGTAAAAGTTCAAGACGATAAGCCCCAGCATGGTCGGAGCGATAAAAGCCCATGCCCACCGCGATTCATTCTTCGCCGCGGCCGAAAGCTGTTTTTTCATAATAGGATCGGCCCCCTTTCTTTTCCTTTTGCATTTGTTTCATTTGTTGCATTTGTTGCCTTTGTTGCCTTTAATGGCTGGCCCTTATTCTTTCGCGATCGCCTTCTCAATGATATCCTGGGCGTTCTCGCAGGCTTTTTCCATCACAGCCGGATCGGAGGGGTTCTGCCAGGCGTCAAGGAAACCGCCGGCCTGCTGGAGGGCATCCTCCCATACTGTCGTCTTGCGGGTGTAGGGACGGAAGAACAGGCTGTAGCTTTCCGCCTCAATAAACGGAGAAACATCCATGCCCGGGAACGCGTTGGCAAACGCTTCCGACACGCCCTTCATGCCGCCCATGGTCACGCCAAGCTCAGACTGCTTCTTCTGGCCGGCCTCGGAACAGAAGTAGGAGATCAGGCTGTAGGCCGCATCCGGATTCTTGGTGGAAGCCGCAGCCGCCCAGCCAAGACCGTTGTAAGCCGAGTAGCGCTCGCCGTCGTCGCAGGCGCCGTTGCCGTTAAGGTCCGCATAGGGCAGCAGAGCCCAGGCGTAGTCCTCGTGTTTTTCCGCGGTATAGAACGCGTTGATCATCCAGGAGCCCTGGCTGATCATGGCACACTTGGCCGACATAAACAGGGAATCGGTTCCGGTCTCGGCAACGACCGACTGCGGGGCGCCCACGGTCAGAAGTTTGCGGACCATCTCCATGGCGGCCTTGCCCTCATCGGAGCCGATGGTGGTGCCGTCGTGGGTCTCGTTAATGATCTCGGCGCCGTAATCGTAAACGACATTGTACCAGCCGTCCTGGTTGTTGGAGGTATTCATGGCCATGCCGTAGACATCGCCGTTGGAGCCTTCCGTGATGGCCTTGGCCGCCTCGTACATATCCTCCCATGTCCATTCCGCGGTCGGATAGGCAACGCCGTACTGATCAAAAATAGCCTTATTGTACAGAAGGGCAATGGTGTCGTGATCCTTCGGCAGGGCGTAAACATTGCCGTCGGAGCGGGTGTAGAGCTTAACGATGCCCTCATAGTAATTGTCGAGGTTGATCGCCTCATCCTTCTCAATATAGTCATTCAGCTTAAGCAGGACATCATTGTCCATGTAGAGCTGGACTGTATTCGAATGGGTCCAGAACACATCCGGCATGGTGCCGCCGGAAGCGCCGGCTTCCAGAAGCGTCCAGTAATTATCCCAGTCGACGACCTCGATCTTAGCCGTAACGCCGGATGTCTTGGACCATTCATCCGCGATCTGCTGAAGACCTGCCTGCTGATTGGAATCCCAGATATTGACAGTCAGTGTCTTGGAGGCAGACGATGTGCCGCCCGATGTGCCGGAAGTGTTCGAGGAGCCGCCTGAGGAACCGCCGCATGCCGAAAGCGAGAGTGCCAGAACCAGGCCGGAAAGAATAAGGATGCTTCTCTTCATTGTTTTATCCTCCTGTGTCATATAGAAAAATACTTGGGCTGGTGCCTCCCCGATGAAGGAAGGCCATCGCAGTTATTGTAAACCGGTATGGACAAATGTTATATAGAACAATGTTGCCGAAATATGGCTTTATGTCAGCTGTCCCGTCAAATACGCCACCCTTTTTGCAAAAAGCGCCCGGACAACCAGCAAAAGTGTCAGTGCTTTCCGGTATTCTTCTGTTTTCTTTGGCATTATTTTCCGGTCGCTTCCGGGCAAAAGGCCAAGGAAATGACATAATGCTATATGCGTCTCACATTTAGCCATATGCTTCTTTCGTATTTCATCTATAATGAATACGGGCATGAGAAGGCCCTGGCCGGCAAAAGGCGTTCCCTTTTCCGGCCACAGCCCGGCAGCCCAACAGTATCATGGCGCATATCCACTCCACAGTCATGGCATGCGCGCATAAAAAAAGGAGGGTCATTCATTCCGTGTTACTCGCGGTGCGGCAGTGTGGAGACCTGCTGTAAAAGCGGCGCTTTTCCCCCATATAGCGCGGAGCGGGCGCCGTAAGGCATTCCGGCGGAGGCCGGCCTGCCAGAGTATGGTTTTATGTCTGAGGTTATCTTAAAAAACCTGAAAAAAGTCTATGACAACAAAGTAACCGCTGTCCACGACGTCAACCTTCACATCAAGGACAAGGAGTTCATCGTGCTGGTCGGGCCTTCCGGCTGCGGAAAATCCACCACGCTTCGCATGGTCGCCGGCCTTGAAGATATCTCCGGCGGCGAGCTCCTCATCGACGGCAACCTGATGAACGACATTGCCCCCAAGGACAGGGATATTGCCATGGTCTTCCAGAACTATGCCCTGTACCCCCACATGACTGTCTATGAAAACATGGCTTTTGCCCTGAAGCTCAAGCGCACGCCTCAGGCGCAGATCGACAAAAAGGTCCGCGAGGTTGCGGAGATCCTGGATATCACCCAGTACCTGAACCGCAAGCCCAAAGCGCTTTCCGGCGGCCAGCGCCAGCGCGTCGCCATCGGACGGGCCATGGTCCGCGACCCGAAGGTCTTCCTGATGGATGAGCCGCTCTCCAACCTGGACGCCAAGCTGCGCAACCAGATGAGGGCCGAGATCATCAAGCTCCGGGCGCGCATCAACACCACCTTCATGTATGTCACCCACGACCAGACCGAGGCCATGACGCTGGGCGACCGCATCGTCATCATGAAGGACGGCTTTGTCAACCAGATCGGCACGCCCCAGGAACTTTTTAATAAGCCCGTCAATATCTTCGTTGCCGGCTTTATCGGCATGCCCGTCATGAACTTCTTTGAAGGCTGCCAGCTTACGCTGGAAGGCGGTACCTACTATGCCATCCTCCGCGGCGTTAAATATAAGCTGGACGACTTCCAGCAGAAGGCCCTCACCGCCAACAACCAGAAACCCTGCCCCATTACCATAGGCGTCCGCCCGCAGCACATCACCGTGGGCGAGGGCGAGCTGACCGCCAATATCGAGGTCAGCGAAATGCTGGGCACCGAGGCCAACCTCCACGCCTTATGCGGAAGCGACCCCGTTGTCATGGTCATTCCCACCATGGACCTGGAGGTCGACGTTTCCATCGGCCAGACCATCCCCTTCACCACGCAGCCCAAGCTTATGCAGCTGTTCGACAAGGAAACCGGGAATAACCTGATCTGGTTCGACGAGCAGGCGTTTAACGATAACGCCCCGATGTGTAAGAATTACGATTTCTGATACTTCCACCATTCTTTCCCAATCTCTCTTAAAGAAAGGCTGCCGCAGCATATGCTGCGGCAGCCTTTCTTTTATCGCAGGGGCGGCGTAAGGAAATTATCGCCTAGCGGCGAACGCCGCCCCGCGGGCGAGCAGGAGGGGATTCCCCCTCCTACTCGATTGTTATATGGCAAACGTTTTATTCGTTTCCTATAAGAGTTGTACTGTCCATAAACGGAATGCTGTTCCTGTTCGCAAACGCCTCGGCCTCGGTACCGGGTATGCCATAGACGGTAACGCCCTCGCATCCCTCCAGCGCGTCGTTCATAATGGATGTGACATTGGCCGGAATGAGGGTAGGAAGTGCCGCTCTCGCTTGTCACATTGCCTCCGGTGATGGTGATAGTCCCGCCGGCGCTACAGCTGCCGCCGCCGCCCTGGTAGCCGCGGCCGATGCCGGAGGCGCGCGCTCCGCCATTGGCCGCGACTTCTCCTCCGGCGATCAGGACGCTTGTGGCATCGCTGTACTGGCCGGCGCCGATGCCGATGCGTCCCGTGGCAGAAGCTGCGCTGCCATAAGAAGGAAAAACAGTGCGCCGGCCAATCCTGCTTTTTTTATCTGTAAATGTTTCATATTTCCTCCTTAGATATTTCCCGTTGATCCCTGCATTCTTAACGGACAGGTGTAAAGGGAAGCACGATGTCCGGCAGAAGGGGGCCGGGCGTGGGGACGGGCGGCTGCTCGAATGTGAGCGGGATCGGGGTCGGGGTGGGCTCTGCCCTGTCTATGAATGTAAAGCCGTTCCTCTGGGCAAATGCCTCGGCCTCGGTGCCCCGGGTGCCGTAAATGGTGACGTTCCCGCAGCCGTCCAGCGCATCATCTGAAATGGACGTAACACCCGCGGGGATCGTGATCTCTTCCAGGAGGGCATTGCCGGCGAAGGCGCGGGAAGCGATGGCCGATACGTTTTCCAGGATTTCCACGCTCTTCGCCGCGATGCCGGCAAAAGCCTCTTCTTCGATCGTGACCAGGCCCCGCGGCAGGATAAGATCCGCCGGGCCGTCATCCCCTCCGATATCTTCCGGCGTTTCCGGCACGAGCATGACGGCGCTGGCTCCATCGATACGGGCGACCGTAACCGCGATGCCATCGTCTGCCAGGGCAGCCGGCGCGAATACCATCAGGATGGCCGCCATGGCCGCAGCTAATGTTTTCTTCACTCTCATCGCCTCCTTTTTTAATAAGCCTTTGCGGCCGCATAGTAATGATACAGGGCCGCCATAGCCTTCTTTTCATCCTCCGGAGCGCCCTCGTCCGACAGGATCTGATTCACGTAAGACATCGGCGAGAGCGTGATGGCAAATATATCTGTCCCGTCAAGCGAGAAGCTCACCTCCCGGGAAGTGCCCAGGTTGCCGGCGCTGATGTTGCGGATGGACACCGTGCAGAGGTTCCCGCTGACGGTGAGGATGGCATCCTCGCCATCGCCGGGAAGAATGGCATTTCCGGCATCTGTCCGGACAGGCACAGCGCCGACGGCTGCCGCCACATTCCCAGAGGCTTCGCCGGCAAGCCGGATGGAGACGGTAAGATCCGTCCCGGCGCTCACGTCAAGGCAGAAGACCGCAGAGGCAACCCGGGACGGATCCATGAGGGACACGGCATAGCCGTAGAGCGCGCTGCCTTCCCTGGCTGCCTCTATGTCGACTGTTCCTTCGCCAGCCATCCCAACAGGGGCATAGCCAGCCGCCCAGATACCAATGCGCGACAGGTAAGGCTGGAGGCAGGAGCCGTAGAGCCTTGCGGCCCTTACAAGGGAGAGGATCCTTTCCCGGTAATAGCCGCTGGCCGTCTCCTCAAGGGAGGAGAGGCATTCGTCGACCGAGCAGGTTTTCACAACCTGCTGAGCGTCCCCGTAATGGAAGGCCGCCGTGACCGTATCGGCCATCTGGTAAGCATATACCGGGCATTCAAAGACCTTGTACGTTTTCCCGTTAACGGTCTGCGTATCCGCGCTGCCATAGCCGATCGTAAGGCGGCTTTGCCCGGGAATGTCAAAGACCATCGCGGCGCCCGTCCCGTCAAAGTCCTCGGGCATCTCAAGATAGAAGGAAAGGCCAGGCGTGCCCGAAAGCCTTAAGCGGCATCCCGCGAAGCCGGGCCGGAAAAGCTTCCATGTGGCGACAGCGGTCGCCGGGTCCGAAAGGCGGTACTCCTCCTTGGCCTGATAGATCCGGCTGCCTATCTTCCATCCGGCAAAGCCATAACCATCCGATGGAGGGTCAAAGAAAGCGTCCGGCAGAGTGACATACGCATAGGAAGGTGCCGTGAAAGCCTCCATCTCGCCAAAGCCCTCGCCGGGATCAAAGGAAAGCTCACGGATCAAGGGCGCGGCCCGCATGATAAGCGGCTCCTGGCCGGAGGCATCCCGCAGCCTTCCGTCCGTGCCGATGGCTCCTCCCTCTGGCAGATAGATCCCTATCCCATAATCATCAATGACCAGCTTGGCGTCGACCGCCTTTACACCGCCGTTCGCCTCGATCTCAAAATCGTGGAAATCCCTCTTCCGCCAGTCCAGCGTCACACTGTCCTCGGCGGCCATGCCGACCTGCCCGCCCCGGGCATGGACCGTCGCGTTCCAGATCCAGAGCCAGTTGGCATGGATGCCGGTATTATTGCCTTCGGCCTCCACAACGGCCTGCGTCTTGTCCTGCTCGATCCTCAGGGTGTGGAGGCAGTTTATGCCGTAATCCGCGCCTCTGGCGTAGACCGTGGCATCCCGTATGCTCATGAAGCCGGGGGAATGGATGCCTTCCTTTCCGCCCGAGGTTCCCACCTTTGTCGCGCTGTGATACCTGACAATATTCACCGAGGAGCCCGCATAGATGCCATAGCTGTCATCGGCAGAGGCCTCGGCTGTAAGCTGAGTTATGTCATTAATGACGACATTTCCGTTCTGTGAATACAGGCCGGCCTTTTTTCCTCTGACGGTATGGACCACTGAAGGATAGGTGCCTGGCAGAGAAGTCTTGAGTGTCAGGCTGTTTATGGCATAAACGCCATAGCTGCCCGGCTCCTCGGCCTTTACCAGAAGATTTTCCACATCGGTGATATTAAGAAAAGCGCCTGAAAAGATCCCGTATCCTTCGGTCCCTTCCATGACAGCATGAAATGTCCCGCACTCAGAGATCTTCATATCCCCGGCCGAGGAAAGACCCCGTCCTCCCATCGCCGATGCGCTTAAATCTATCTCCCCGATCCCGGAGAGGGTCATCTTCGCTCCTGAGTAAAGGGCGTATCCGTTTTCTGCCTGTACCGATACATCGAGTTTTTCGATCCCGGAAACCGTAAGGCCTGCCTCAGCAGCAATGCCCCCTCCTCCCGACAGCGTAAGCGTCTCAAGGCCCGACAGGGTCATCCCTTTTTCCGCGTGGATGGCGCACACCGTTCCCTGGCAGGATAGGCTTGCCCCTTCGCCCAGGGCATCGATGCAGAGGTCCCCGTCCTCCACGAAAATGGCATATGAAGTGTTTTCGCTTCCCAGGGATACGCTGCCCTGTATATGGACCGTCAGATCCCTGTTCCTCGCAACGATCGCGGCATCCGGCAGCTTGGGATCACTAAGATAAGCCCAGATATCCTTCGTCTTAGGAGTTTCCGACAGTCCTTTAAGATTGCAAAGCGTCAGCACACCTGTCCCGGCGTCATAGGAAACCGTGCCGTCCCCCAGCACGTCGCTGCGGTTTTCGGCCGTGATCAGATTGCCGCCAACCCAGATATTATCACCCATGGCATACTGTGCTGTCAGTGTCACTTCTGTATGATCGCCTATGTCAAAGGACTCTCCCTTAGGGACAAAGGAGCCGTCCCAACTCACCTGCCAGCCGCTGAAGTACTTGTTATAAGGAACATGAAACGGGCTGTCCGGAGGGAAGTAAGGCTGGTTCATGGCGGTAGCGACAGGCGGCATATAGATGCTATAGTCTATCGCGGTTCTACCCTCTTCAAAAGTGACCAGACAGCTGTCTGCCGGAACCAGGTTCAGGCCCTCCAGCTGCCAGGCCGAATAGGTTCCCGCGCTGTAAATGACGCCGCTCGCCTGGTCCCGATAAGAATTGGTCAGATTTATGATTTGCGGGACAATGCCGTTGCTCTTCGTAGAGCCTTCCAGCAAAAGCTGCTGTGAATGCGGCTGCCAGCCGACCTCCACCGTTGAATGGGGCGATCTGTTATCCATTTCAGATCCTTTTTGTCCATGCGCCAGGCCGATGGCCGTTTCACTATTGGCTGTCACAACTCCCCCGAGGATAGAAACCGTGCTGTAGCCTGCCGAAGGATTATTAAGGAGCCCAGTGCCGATTCCGGCGCCACGGCCTGAATAGCCAAAGACATCGGGATTGCCGGAAATCCTGATGACCGATGCCGTGCTTATGGCGCTTCCTGCCACATTATAGCCGTTGTAGCCTCCGCCAATGCCGGCGCCCGCTCCGCATCCAATTCCAGAGACTTTTCCGCCTGTGATCGTGATATTGCCGGCAGGGCCGTATTTTCCGCCTCCGATTCCTGACGCGTCGGGTGTGCCGGCGTCGCCGCGTACAATACCGCCTGTGATGGTGATATTCCCGCCGGAGCTATAGGTGCCGCCGCCGATGCCGGCTGCCTGCTGGCCTCCCTCGGCTTTAACGGTACCATTCGCGATGGTGACTGAGGCCGGTCCCGGTCCTCTGCAGGCCTGATAGGCGCCTTCGTTAACCAGGCCGTTGGCATACATGCTTCCGGAACCGATCCCGGCACCCCCATGATAATTGTGATAGTCGTCATCATCGTCATTGTAGCCGCCATAGGCGTATATCGTCCCGCCATTGATGGTAATATTGCCGCCGCGGTTTCCCTCTTCCCCTCCAATGCCGGCGGCGGCTTCGCCGCCCCAGGTTCTAAGGGTCCCGGTTCCCTCTTCCTGGCTCCAGATCGTCAGGCTGTTGCCATAATTGACAATAACGCCGCCATCCACTTCCAGATAGGCACCGTCGCAAAGGACAAGATTGATGTTTCCATCAGTTTCGACCGTCCCGGTAAACGTAATCTGTTCACGGAGCATATACCAGCCTCCCGCAACCTCCATGTTAAGATCCAGGGTGCCGGAATTTGAGATGTCAGAGGAGTGGATCTCCTGGCAGCCCACATGCTGCTGAGGCTTTCCATTCGCATCCACATAGGAGACCACGAGAGGCCCGCCGCCGCAGATGATACAATTTTGGCATTCATAGCTGTATTCGTGGTAAGCCTTGTCCGCGTAGCCGCATACGGTGCAGTCGCGCCGGTGATACTGTTCCTCCTCCGGGTCCGGGTAGTAATAAAGGGGCTCTTCATTTTCATCCTGCCCATATGTGGGATAACCGTGAAGGCCCAGGTTCTGGGGCTTTCCGCACAGGGAGCAGACATTCCAGTGGCCCCTTTCATTGCTGAAAAAATGCTCCGTATCCGGCGTATGCTCAGCGCAAGGCTCGATTCTCGCATAAGGCATAAGGCAGACACTTAAGCGTGAATCATAATTTGCGAATACGCCTCCCCCATCCAGGATGCTGGCCGAATTTCCGCCGGAGGCGCGCACATCGCCCAGAATAAGGTTTCTATCCGAAAGAGCGCTGCCGATAGCCACGGCTCCGTCGCACCCATGGGCCACGATGGAGCCGCCGTTAATAGTCACCTGGCAGTTCTCGCCAAAGCGGCCGGCACCGATACCGCCGCCATAAGCGCCGCCAAAAGCCCTGACATTTCCCCCGGAAAGAGTAATGGTCCCGCTGTTGCCGCCGTTTCCGCCGCCAATGCCGGCACCGCCGTCATTGCCGGAAGCGTCCGTTGTGCCTCCGGAAATGGTGATGGTCCCGCCATTTCCGGTCGCGCCGCCGCCGATGCCGGCACCGCCCGGAGCACCCGTCGCCGTGACAGTGCCTCCCAGGATCTCTATAATGCCGCCGTCCTTTGAAAAGCCGCCGCCGATGCCGGCACCGCCGCCTCCAGAGGCGCCGACGCTTCCCGTAGCTGTCACTTTTCCGCTTGTGATGGACACATATGTCCCGGCCGCAGCTCCTGTGCTGCCGCCGCCGATGCCGGCGCCGCCCGAGCCGCCTGTGGCCGTGACAGAGCCTTCGCCCATAAGGCCGATGCGGATGGTCCCTGCGCTTCCATCCGCGGCATTGCCCGCCGATCCGATGCCGGCGCTTCCCTCTCCGCCGATAGCCGTCACCTGGCCGCCGCAGATCTCGATCGTCCCGAAGGATGCCTCCGCTCCGGCTCCGATGCCCGCAGCAGAAGGCAGGGAGCCGGCATCGGCCGTCAGGATGCCGCTCTGGCCTTCCTGGCCAAAGATAGTCAGCGTGCTGCCCGGCGGCACCGTGATCCCCCCGGCCGCGGTCAGTTCTGCTCCGTCGGAAAGCAAAAGGCTCACATGACCGGAAACCGTGATCCGCCCGGAAACCGTAAAGCTTCCCTTCATGACATACCAGGTGTTTGTCCATTCCCGGGTATCCGCGGACAGCTCCTCATAGATATCGTCGCTGAGCGTGTAGGATCCTCCATCCTTATCGATATAGCTGATCCCTGTCTCGGCCTGTTCCATGTGGACATAAACATTGTCATGGCAGGCAGCCAGCCCGGCCTCATTGTTGGAATAGGCCAGGGTATCCGAGGCGCTGGCCCCGGCGCGGATCTCCGCGCAGTTATAGCCGGAAATGTCCAGCGTGCCATGTCCGGCTGTCGCACCCATCCCGGCGCCGATGGCCCCGGCCGGCGTTTTTTTGCCGCTGCTTTTCCCGGCTACCGCCGTCACGGTGCCGCCCCGGATGACGATATCGCCGCCTCCGCCCTGGTAGCCTCCGCCGATACCGGAGGCACGTGCTCCGCCATTGGCCGTGACCTCTCCTCCGGCGATCAGGAGGCTTGTGGCATCACTGTACTGGCCGCCGCCGATGCCCGCCCCATAATTGCCGCCATTGGCGGTCACATATCCGCCGTAGATGGCGATGGGCGCCCCGGCGCACCCGGATTTTCCACCGATGCCGGCATCGCCCGAGCCCATGTTCGTTCCTGCCGTCAGGCTTCCGTTCCCTTTCGTCAGGCTTCCGTTCCCTTTCGCCTGGGCATAAACAGAAAAGCTGCTGTTTTGCGAATCGACATTGACCTCGATCCCCTTTGTCACCGTCAGGGACGCATTGTCCATCAATATCAGGTGTACGTTCCCGGAAACCTTAACTCTTTGGCTGATCGTCAGGTTCCCTCTGGCCACGTACCATTCCTTATCCCACACGGCCGTATCTTCTTCCACGACGTAGTAGCCGGTGCAGACCGCCTCATGACCGGTTTCGTCTATATAGACGACCCCCTCTGCGGCCTGTGCCGGCCAAAACTGCGCCAGCATAAGGAAGACAGGCAGCAGCACGCCGGGAATGGCTCTTTTTTTTGCCTGTAAACGCTTCATTTTTTTCTCCCTGTTAAATTCAAGTCTCGCCTCGCGGAGCGTTTATCTCAGTGGGGGTCTCTCCCACTGAGATAAAAAAATAGCGTTATCCGCCGGGAGGCGGCCAGGGTAAGGCCGCCTCCCGGCGGATAGCACGGGAATCACTTATTCCATCATGGCCGGATCAGGCTTTTTCCGTCCATGTGTTATCTTTCAGGACATAATGCGTCCCGTTAAGGTCAACAGCTTCGTCCTCGCCGTCCATTTCCGGCCAGATCACCTGGTTTTCCTTGATGGTTGCCAGGAGGTCGCGGTTCCTGACGCCTTCGATGCGGGTATAGTCCGACTCGAAGATGGTGCCGTCGAAGACGGCCTTGTAGAAGCCGTCAAACAGGTCGACCGAGCCCTTCGTCCCGTCGTTCATGACAAAGATGTGGTCCGAAATGCTGTAGGCCGGCAGGTCGCAGCCCTTGACCGCGAAGGCGCGGAGCGTGATATTCAGGGCTCTCGGGAGCTCCATCTTACGATCATAGATCACGTCCGTGGTCACACGCACGGTATTCTTCTTCCCTTCCGGCGTATCGTAGAAGACGATATCGTACTTCTCGATACCCATGCGGTCAGATTTGCTGTTCCGGTACAGATACAGGGACTGCCGGGCGGGAGTGGCCTTTTCGGCGATCATCTTCCGGCTGGTCCGGTACATGTGCGCTTCGTCTGCCTTGTCGTCAACAAGCATGAAGTAGAGCATGGTCTCGTCGTCGGCCGCCTCATCCGGCGTCTGGCCGAGCCAGTAGAAGCGGATGTCCCCGAGGTTATCCATGGCGTCCGGATCCTCTTTAAGGCCTTCCAGGATATCGCCCGCGGGCTCGGAGTGGTTCGTGACAACGGCCGTGATCGCATCGGAATCGGCAGACAGGACGCGCAGGAAGCCTTCCTGCACCTTGCTGCGCAGCCACGACGCGGAGACCTCGTAATCGTAAAGGTCCATTTCAGAGCTTTCATAAAGCCTGAGCACGCCGCCGGCAAAGTTGAGCGCAGTACCCTTGCTGATGGCAACGCTCGGGTTACTGTAGGCGTTCTTTGAAAGAGCCGTGATGACTTCGATGATCTGCGCATTCCCGTTCCCAAGGGCATCGCCGCGCAGGATCTCGCTCACATAGCGCAGGCTTCCCGCGTCGCTCATAAGCCTTGTGGCGTTGGGCAGCAGGTAGACATCCTCCCTGTTCACCAGGTTATTCCACAGATAGTAGCGGGAAAGGCTGTCCCCGGTAAGGGTCACATCCTTTTTAAGGACCGCCTGGAGGCCGACATGGAAGTTAAGGCTGATGGCATCCTTTAGCGCATCCCCTGTGTAATCGGCCTTAAAAATGGCGTCCCACAGATCCTCGTCCTCCGCTACCGGAATGGGAAGGAGCTCGGCAAGGGCTTTCTCAAAGACCTCCCTGAGGGTACGCAGGCGCTCCTCCGCCCGGGCGATAGCCGTGTTGACCACGTTGGCGATCTCCTCGGCGGTATCGGCAGCAGTATCCTGATCGTCGATCACGTCGTCATCATGAATGCTGGAGTTGCAGAAATCGCAGGCGAAGTCGAACTTAAGATTGTTTTCTCGCTTGGATCTCTCAACCGTCGTTGTGATCTCCCAGCCGAAGACCTTAACCGAGAGCCTGTCATAGGAGGACTCCAGAGAGACCTTGACGGTTTCCGCCGGATCCTCCACCTTGTGGGCATCGTCGTCAAAGAACTCGCCGCCGTCAACCTCAGTCTTGTCGCTGGTCAGGATGTAATTGCGGATCCTGCCGTCAATGATGGCAATGGGCTTCACCGAACCGCCGGCCGCATAGAGCTCGGCCCGGCCCGTGGTGCTAAGGTAGGCCGGATAATCCTCGCCGTTGTCCGCGGTCAGGATGCGGTAATCGTCGCCCGAGGCCAGGACAGCATTGTCCACATAGATTGTGTTGGTCATGTTGGCGGTTGTATGGGCATCGGCTGTCGATGCGCCGACGCCGGCTTTGCCGACCGCGAATGCGTTGGTCTCAATGTTCAGGAGCCGGTTGGTCGCCCGGATCGAGCTTCCCCTCTCCTGGATATCGGACCCGATGTAGGTCGGGTCGCCATCCCAGCCCTTGGCAATGTTGATCGCCGTGTCAAGGTTCAGGGTGGTCGTGGCAATGGCTTCCGGATCAACGCCCGCGCCGTTGGCATTGACGCCGGCCGAGGTATAGACACCCGGCGTAACCAGGGCAGACCTTGCCATAAGCTCCAGAAGGTCCCTGATCCATCCGATCGAAACGCCCGTAAAGTCCGGGAAATCCTCGGGAACCGCCCCGTGGGATGTTGCCGTGTTCAGGATTTCAACCGTATCGCCGCCTTCGATGGTGACATCGCCGCCGATGTTGATCTTGGTCTCGCTGATCAGGTCTGTCTCAGATGCCGCTTTGCTCAGGGCAATGAGGCCGCTGGTCTTCACCTGGCTCAGGGTATTGATGTTGTCCTTCATGCCGCTGGCCGTAGCAATATAGACCTTGCCTCCCAGCGATTCGATCTGGGTATGGTTGCCGATGTTTACCTTGATCTTCCGGTCAATGGTATTTTTGGACTGCACCTGGCTTCCGCTGAAGAACCCGAAGCCGCCGTTGTAGACAGACGATGCGTTCGCGTCCGCGTTGCTTATGGCAGCCAGGGTCATATCCTCATTGCTGGAAAGCTCAGCGCCTTCCCCGACAGAGATGGTGCTGTCGCCGTGCATGGTGTTGCTGCCCATCATGCTGTTCAGGTTGAAGAGGATGCCCGTCTGATCGCCGTTCACGTGGGACTGTCCGCCCATGCGCTCCAGTGCCGTGATGGTCATGGTTTCGGTCGCCCGGAGGGACGCGCCGAACCCGATGGCAACGCCGGTCTCATACCAGGATTCTGTGGGCTGCGAGGAGCTTGAAATAGACCCCGCGGCAAAGCTGCTGCCCTTGTGTATGGCGGCTACGGCATCGCCGGAGTTGTTGGCCTCAAAGAGCATGTTTTTGCCGGTAAGGATAAGGTCCTCTCCGACCACGACCTGGGCCCTCTGCTTATCCTCTTCGCTTCCGATGCCGGAACGGATCGTCGACTTGGAAGCCGATACCGCGGACACATTTCCGGGCGACGACCCGGTGCTGTCGGCCAGCGAATAGGCCCTGGCCCTGGCGATGGCATCGCCGTCGATGTTGGCCGTCAGGCCGGTCAGCATGGTCATGTGGCTCTCCGTGCTGAGCGCAACCGACTCCGTGTTGCCCGCCGTGAACAGCCCGAGCGAAGCCGGCGCCGTGTTGGAGGCGGTGGCTTTGTTGGCCGCTCCGGACAGGGAGGACAGCTCCAGCTCCTTTGCCGTCACACGGTTTACGGTCGTCCCGCTTCCCATGATGCCGGAGGTACTCTCGGCGTTCTGCTTGGCGGTGGACTTGTTGATGGCGCCGGAAACCAGCGTGAGCTCCACACCGGAATCCTCGCTGCCCATGCTGCCGGTTTCCGCATCGGCCAGGGCTCTGGTGGTGGTGCTGTTGACGGTTACGTTATTGGCCGCGCTGAGGATACCCTCGTTCAGGCGGACCATGGCGGCCTGCCTGGTGGACAGGTCGGCGTTAGCCGTATTCAGGCCCAGCGACACGGCGGAAACGGTAAGCTTGGAGCCCTTGACCCTGGCTTCGGTCGTTTCCTTTCCGCTGGTCAGCACCTCAACGCTGTCATCCGAATTCAGCGTGGCGTTGTTGAGATCCAGCTCCGTGTTCAGGTAGGCCGTGTTGCGCGCGGCGGCTATGTTGATGGAAAGGCCGGCCAGGCTTGCGGAGAGGCCGCCCTGCGACGGGGCAATGATCGCCTCTGAGGCCGTGTCGGCGTCCGTCGTGGCTTTCAGGCCGCTGGTGTTGTAGACACCGCCGCCAAGGGCGATCTTCGTCTGATACTCGTCCTGGTTGAAGGCTACGCCCGCCAGGCCGGTGAGGCTGATGGCGCTGAACGCTTCATTCTTCACGTTTGCGCTCACCCGGTCTTCGCCATAGTTTTCCGCTGTGATGAAGCCGATCCTGCCTTCCGGCGCCTTAGAAAGGCTGACATCGATGAGGGACCGGGTCCGCCCGTAAGCAGCCGCGACGCTCGTCTTGGCGCTGAACAGGGAGCCGCCGCCAAGGGTAAGAGCGCTGTCCGTCTTTCCGGCCACGCCGGAACCGAAGACCAGGTCGCCCTTGTTTTCGAATGTCTCTCCGCTAAGGTGCATAACCGCCAGGGAGTTGGCCTCGTTGATGGCCTCGGAGGTGGTGCCGGCCACGCTGAAGTTCTTCTTCTTTTCTTTGGCTTCTTCGTCTGTTTCCTTCTCGGCGATACTGATATCCAGAAGGGATAAGGTCATGCCCGTCACGCTTGTGACCGCCGTGCCCTTTCCGAAGGCCGTGACGGATGTGGTGCCGCCGTTGACAAAGCTGCCGTTCCCGATGATCTCGGCCGCGTTGACGGACCGGTTGCGGGAAATGGCCGTATTGTTCCCGGAGGTGATAAGGCCCACGGCAGCCGTCAGTGTCGCGGTCTTCGCGTTGCTGTAGCTGTCGTAGATGTATCCGTTAAACGTGCCTTCCTCTTCGGGAGAGGCCCCCACGGAACCCGTCGCTCCGGAGCCGACAGCCCTCCTCTGCCCGGTCATCACATTCACGCTCTTTGCGGCGTTAATGGCGCTGCCCGTGGTATCCAGGATGGCCCTGTTCTGGGCGTTCAGGTCCACATAGTTGGCATTGATGCCCATGGCGACCGAGCCGGCGGTTACCGAGAGAAGCTCCGATGTCCCCGTTGCCCTAAGGACCGAGTTGACCGTGAGGTCGCCCGTATCAAGGTCCACATGGGAGATCGTCGCGTCCGCGTCGGAATCGTTCATCGCCAGCATGGCCGCGCCGTTAAGGCCCGCGCCGAGGGCGACGGAGATGGCGGCAAGCTTCGGCGTCGCCGAGCTTGTGATGGCATTGGAGACAGTGACAGAGCCGTTTTCGCCCGTCTTTATGACGGTCTGGCCCTCGCCGCCTTCGTTGTTGCCGATGCCCGTGTGGATGACGGGCTTCACATAGGCCAGGGCTCCGTTGATGTTCGCCGAGGCGAAGAGGCTGCCCGCGATGCCGAGGACGCCCGCGTCGGCACGGGTGCCGGAGGTGCCGTGGACAACGACGGTGCTGCCGTCGCCAACGTCGATCTTCGCGCCGCGGTCGATGCCGGTATTCTGGGTCAGGCGGTTCTGCGCCATGCCAAGGCCCCCGTTAAGAGCCCCAAGGCCCGCCGCCGCGCCGGCCGCGATGACATTGACGTTCTGGATGGTGTTTGTCTTGATCGAGATATCCGCTTTTCTCTCACTGGTGATGTTGGCGGTGCTGTCAAGCTTCGCGCTGACCGTGCCCTGCGCCTGGGAGCTGGCGACCGAGGCCGAAAGCCCCGCTACGCCGCCGCCGATGGAGAGAGTGGCCGCAAGGACATTGTCGTAGTCGGAGTTCGACTGGACATCGACCTTGGAGACGCCGGTGACATTGCCGCCGAGGGTCGCGTTCGTCACATTGTCCGCGCGGACGACGGAAACCGCCGCTCCGACGCCGACCAGGCCGCCCGCAACAGCCAGGCCGATGGCCCGGATGGACCTCTTGCTGGGGTCCAGTCCCTCAAGGAGGCTGCTGTCCGCGTTCTCCCGGATCCTCGCCATGCGGTCCGCTTCCTCGCTGCCTGCGGCGATCTTCTCGCTGTTCGCGTAGGAATCCGCAAGGACCTTGACCGTTCCGCCATTTGTGTTGATCGTGCCGAGGGAGGAGGCCGCCACGTTGCTGCGCATCTGGGCGATGGCTACGCTGGCGCCGACCGATGCCCCGGCGGAGAGGGCGGCTGTTCCGCCGAAGAGGTCAGCCATGGTGGGCTGTACGGCGAGAACCTCCACCGTGCCGTCCGTGATCGTCACGACCGCGTTCTTTGTGATGGTCGCGGTCACGGCATCCTGGATCGTCCCGGCGAGCTTTCTGACGCCCTGCTCCTTGGCCTTCTGGATGTTCTTGCTCTCGGCCATCTCCTGGCCTTCGCCGCGCTGCTCTTCGTCCGTATCCTTCTTGGACTTCCGGTCGAATTCCTTGCTGCGGTAGCCGGAATCGGCGTCAAAGGCCTTGCCCTGGTTGCCGACAGACGATTTGCTGTCATACTTGTTGTCGCCTGCGAGGTCATTGGTCAGGACCGTGGAGGCGATCTGGCCGTTCTCATCGCGGACGACATTGCCGTCCTCGTCCTTCTCCACAAGGTCGGACACATCAAGGCCCTGCTGGTCGGCTGTACGGATGAACGCCGCCGCGTCAAAGGTCTTGTTGTCGTCGGTCTTTTCCTCGGCATTGCCGTATGTCAGCGTATCCGCCGCATCCTGGCCGAGCTTCTCGCCGGCCACAAGGACCATGACGGTGGCGCCAACCGCAACTCCGCCCGCGGCAGAGAGTGTTGCCGCGATATTGCGCACGTCACGGGAGGCCTGGGCGCGTACCGTGACATCACTTGCCGTGGCTTTTCCGCCAAGGGAGGCTTCCGCCTTGCCCTTAAGGACGCTGACCACCGCGTTGATGGCAACGGCCGCCCCGCCCGCGCCCGCAATGGATGCGCTGTTCGCGCGGAGGGTGTAGGAGCCGTCCGCGTCGATGGCGAGCTTGCCGGCAGAAGCGTTAAGGGTCGTATACCGTCCCGCCGCCGCGCTGGTAGAGTCCTTGGCAACCGCGATGGTCGCCGCGCCGGAGAGGCCGAAGGAGCCCGCGAAGGAAGCGCCGATGGTATATTCGCTGATCGTCTTGCCGGAGTTGGCTGTAATATTGATATCCTTCCCCGCCGTCATAATGATGGGGGATGTGCTGTCGTCCATGGTCTCGGCAAAGGTCTCGCCCTGGAAGTACGTCACAACACCCACGGGGCTTATGGCCGCGTTGCCCGCGCCGGCTACGGCGATGGCCGCGTTCACAAGGTCTGTGGTATTCTTTGCCGCCAGGGTGATGGTGCCGGCCGTTGCGGTCTGGTCCTTGTAAGCGTAGGCGTGCACCCGGCTCTTCATGACCTGGATAGCCGCGCCCAGCTGGACCGCGATATTGCCCGCGCCGCCGGCGCTGATGGCCAGCATCATGATGTCGTCTTCGTTTTCCGCCTTCGCCGTCACATTCTCTGCGGCGGTCGCCTTGCCCATGTGCGATTCCACGGTCTTGCCGGATACCAGGGTAACGGCCGAGGCGCCGGCGCCGTTGGAGAGGCCAAAGCTGATGCCGCCCGCCAGCATGCGGATCACCGTATCGTTCACGGCTTCCTGGACGATATCGGAAACCTTTGCGGTAAGATCCGCCTTCCGGCTGTCCGCCGTAACGGTGTTGCTGTTCACAACGGTGGAGGCATTGATGGAGACGCCGTTGGCGGCAGCCAGGGAAATGCCGGCCGCTGCCGCGATGGTCGTATCCTCAACATCCGCCTTAACAGCGACGGAGGAACCCGCGACCTGGCTCTCGCCAAGATCGGTCGTCACCTCGCTGCCCTTCACGATCGTCACGGCGGTGGCGCCGACGGCGCTTTCCGTGGCGGAGAGGGCGATGCTGCCCGCGATGGCGTAGGTGTGGTCCTTAAGGACAGAATCCACCTCGACATCCTTCTGGCTGTCGATAGCTGTCTTGTCCAGGAGAGCCTTCACCTTGCTGCTGCCGACGATGACCGGGAGGTTGCCCGTGTAGGCATTTCCCGCCACAGCGCCTGCCAGGGCGAGCCCGGCCAGGACGGTGGTGTCGCGTCCGGAGGCATGGATGCCGACCTTTCCATCGGCTCCTTCCGTCTTGATATTCAGGTTCTTTTCGGCTCCGCCGTAGACCTCAAGGATGGATTCCCGGTCGAAGACGTTCACGTTGACCGACAGGCCCACGGCCCCGCCTGCGCTGCCGGCCGCCGAAGCGGTCACATTGACGGCGCGGGTGTCGGTGTCGGCCTTGATGCTCACATTGCCCGTCTTGGCGGTCAGGGAAGCCTCTTTTTCCGCAGCGGCTCCCTTTTCGCCGACCCTGACCTTGCCCTTGGCATTGGAGATCAGGACATTGATCGCGCCGGCATAGGCCTTAGCGCTGGAGGAAAGGGCCGCGGAGGCGCTGGCCAGGACAGAGGTCATATGGTCCGTCACGGCTCCGGTGATGTTAATATCCTTTCCGGCGGTCAGGGCCGCGCTGTGGCCGACGGCCGTGTTGGCCTGGGCCTTGTCTACGATCACGGCCAGCGTGCCGCCCGCGGCCGTGCCGCGAAGCGCTCCCGCCGCGCTTACAGAGACAAGGGTCATGTCCATGTCCGCCTTGGCCTTAAGGTCAACATTCCCGTTAGCTGCCGTGTAGACAGCGTTATTGCCGATGGTGTTTTCCGTGATGTTCTTGGTGAGGATCACGTTGACCGCGCCGCCCACCGTATTTTCAGAATCTGTATCGAGGGTCACGGAAGCGGCCACGTTAAAGTTCTGGATGTAGGCATCCGCCGTCGCCGACTGGGTGATATTGCCGCCGGCCGTCACGTTTGCGCTGTCCCCGACATTCGTCTTCACCTGGTCTTCGCTTCCCAGGTAGGTAAAGGTCAGGCCAACGCTCGTCTTGCCGGAACCTATGGCCGCCGCGCCGCCGATGATGCGGGCGTTGGTCTCGGCCGCGCTCTCGATGGCTACGTGGCTGTCCTTATCCTCTCCGGCCTTAACCTTAACCGCCTTGCCGAGAGTGGTCGTGACTTTATTGTCCGCGTCCACGATGGCAAAGGAGCCGGCCAGGTTCCTCTCCGTGTCGCCGCCGAGCATGAGGGAGCCGGCTATGGCTTCCGCGTAGTAGTTGGTGGAGGTCAGGAAGTTTAAGGCATCCACGAGGCCGAGCAGCCTGTCGGTGCTCAGATTGACCTTTACGGTATAGTTGCTCTCCCCTTCGCTCTTATGCAGGTCGAAGATGCCGGTATTGGCATTCTCACGGCTGGCCGCATCGAGCTTGGAGGAATCGGTGACGAAGTTAGAGAGGCCCACGGCCGACTCATAGTCGTCCATCGTCACGGCCAGCTTCTTAGATGCGATCGTCACGCCCTTCGTTGCCGTGATGGCCGTGTGGTCGCCAACAGAAGCCGCGATCTCGTTGTGCCCGGAGACAGCCGCAACCGCGAGGCCAAGGCCGGTGGCCGAGCCCCTGGAGATGCTGATGCCGCCCGCGCGGGCCGCAAGCTTGCTCTTGTCTGTCGCCGTGATGGCGACGTTTTTGCCCTCGACCTTACGGTCGGTCTGTTCGGTGCCGCCGCTTATGGTTGCCGATATCTTGCCGCGGCTCACAAGCACCGCGACAGATCCGCCGATGGAGTAGTCGCTGTCACTGCCGGACACCGCGCCCGCAAGGGCCTGGGCGCCGAGCTTGCCTTTGTACTCGCCGTCCATGTTAAGGGTCTGATTGGCCGTGATGGCCGCATCGCCTTCTGTCGCGACGACATCGCCGCTGACATCCGTTACCGCCTCGTTCAGGTTCACGCTGACCGCGATACCGGCCGCGATGGAGCTTCCCTTTTTCGCGAGGCTCATGGAGGCCGCCGTGCCCATGGTGTTGAAGTTGGCGTTGTTATCCGTCGCGATGGCAACAGACGTGCCCGTCACCGGGCCGCTGACCGTTACGCCCGCCGCGTGCTTGGCGACGGTGACAGCGATAGCCGCGGCGACCTGGAGCTTTTCCTCCTCCTTGTCGTCCTGGCCGGAAACATCAAGGCCCGTCTTATCCTTGATAGAGTCGGTTGCGTTCTTCTTCGCTTCCGCTGCCTTGGAGGCGCTGGAGGTGTCGATGCCCTGCGTCCTGGCAATGTTGCTGGAGAGGGAAAGCTTCTCGGAAGCCGAATCGCCGTCCGACGATTTTGTCGCGTTCAGGCGGTCCGTGATCTTCTTGGAGGTTGCGTTGTTGGAATTTTTCTTATCGTTAGTGTCCTTCGCCTTCTCGTCCATGTACGAGCCGTTCATGAGCTTGTTGGCGGAGTCCTGTGTCGTCTTGGCCCCCTTGGCGACCTTGTTCAGCATGCGCTGGACATCGGCGCCCATGGCCGTTGCGGTTGCCTTGGTGTTGTCTTCACTGGTGGTCCTGGCCGTCACGCCGACCTTGCCGGAGGCGGTAACGCCGCCATTAAGGACAGCCTTGACATCCGTAAGCGCCACGTTGACCGAAGCGGTAGCGCCGACCGCTGTCGAGCTTCCGGTCGCGAAAGCGCTGGAGCGGATGCCGGTGATCGACCTTTCTTCCGATGCGATGGTCACATCGCCGGCAAAATCGGCCGTTTCTCCCTTGTCGTCCTTCCCGGTATAGCCGGTGGTGGTGACAGTGGAGTTTACCGCAGCGCGGACATCGTTGTCCAGGATATTCAGGGCGATGGAAGCGTCCACGGCCGTATCCTTGATCATCTCATCGTCCGTCCCGGCGAGCGGGTCGGTACCCGATGCGCTGTTAATGTCCTCCTCATGCTCGGAGGTCGCCTTGACGGAAACGCTGCCGCCACTGACCTTTCCTGCGCGGCTGCCGATCGTCGCCGTGACATCTGAGCCGCCGTAGATCATGGAGAAGGCTGCGCCGACGCCGACGGATTTGCCGGTATCGTCTTTGGCCTCGGAATCGGACTGGATGTCGTCCTCGCCGTCGTCAAAGAGGACCAGGATGTCCTTGACATCCGACCCCGGCATCTCGAAGGCGTAAACGACCTCGTCCTTCGTCATCGAGGAGATGGTCTCAAGGTCGATCATCTTGCCGTCAACGGTTATGCTGACAGAACTGACGTGCTTGCCGGGCTCCTTCTTGATCTTGATGTAGACCAGGTCGCCTTCCTTGGCAAGGGCAGCCGCATTGTCGATCTTCTCCTTTGCCGCGGTCTTTTCGCTGTCGCTCATGGAGCTGTTGTCCACGTTCTCCTTGGCGGCCTTTTTGTCGTCAGAGAGGGTGCGGCTATCCGCACTTAAGCTTATCTTATCCTCGTCGAAGACGATGCCGCCGACCGTGTGGAGATCCTCGACAAAGCTCACATCCAGGGCGACAGAACCCTTCGCCCTGGCAAGGTCCCCGCTCTTCGGGTCAATGTAGGCGCGGCCCTGGCTGTCAAACTTGACATCCACGGTGCCGTGGACCTCGGCGTCGTTGTTCTCGTCCTGGTAGGTGTAGGTCGCCTTCCCGGCCGCCTTGAAGCCGGTATCCGGCGTCAGGTAGATGAAAGGCTTCTCGTCATTTTTGTTATTCTCGTGGATCGCAGCCTTGCCGCCGCTTCCCACGTTAACCGTCACGCCCTTGCCGCTGAGAGACCCCTTTCCGGCATCGCTCCCGCCGGCGTCGCTGCTGCTCTTCTTATCCGCGTTCTTATTGGCCGCGGCATTGCCCTTGGCGTCGAGAGCTGCGGAGGCGACGTTGTTGATCTTGCGGCGCTCTGTGGCATCCATCGTGATGCCCTGGGTGACAGCGATCTTGCCGCTGCCGTCCGCGATCCCGGCGATGGTATCGGCATTAAGCACCGTGATGGCGATGCTGCCGGCCACGCCCGTATCCTTGGCTCCGGAGCCGGAAATGGCCTGAGTGTCGATGATGTGCTTATTCCCCAGCTCCTCCGGCGTAAGGCCTACGTCCGCAAGCCCCAGGAGGGTGCTGGTCACGGTGTTGGTCATGGTGACCATGCTGTCCTTGGCGGCTTTCCGGAAGGCGTCGGTAATGGTCTTTTTGAAATCCTTCTCGGTCAGGGCGACGATCATCGCCTCATAATCAAAGACATTCTCCTTGAAGATATCGGCCGCATAGCTGGCCGCGTTCCCCAGGATGTCCATCATCGATTTTTCCGTGTAGGCGTCCCAGGATGCCTCGATGCCGTTATACAGTCTATCTATGTTCTGCTCGTTGATAAAGGGAAGGGTTTCCGAAATCTTGAGCACGGTGTCCTTATAGGCATCCATGGCGAGGGCGTAAAGCTCGGCCTTGACAGCCGCCGTAACTGTCTCCTTAAGCTTCTTGACCGCGTCATCCTTGGTCTTTGAAAGGCCATCGGATACCAGGCCCGAAAGGATGTCGCCGAGATTGTCGGTGACGTACTTGATCATGCCGTCCTTAGTGCGGTCTAAGATGCCCGTGCCGGCCTTTTCCAGGCGGGTAAGCATCTGCGTGGTCAGCTCGTCCAGGAATACCTCCCCAAGGTCCTCAAGATCCTGGACCGTGAGGTCAGTCAAGGACTCATTATCCTCTATAAGCTCAAGGAAGGGCTGCACAAGGAGCTTTGGCATGGACAGAAGGCCATCCTCGCTCTTCTTAAGGAGGGCTGCCGCCTTGTCATATTTTGCGGAGATCCCGCCGTCCCCCAGGAGCTTATCAAGGCCGCTGGCCGCCATAAGGTCGGTGACCAGGGGCTCCACCAGGGAATTGATGAACTGGCTCAAGTAGTCTCCGGTGAAAGCGGTATACTGCCCGAGGCCAAGCTCCGCCACAAGCAGGTTGACATATTCCGTGATCTTATCGGTCAGTTCCTTGACAAGGCCGTCCTTTGTCTTGATCTCCTTGACGACCGTCGCCTTCTTGCCTTCCTCCTTGATGGTGGCGGAAACCACCAGCATGGCGGCTTCGATCTCGCCGTCGCCGATGCGGGCAATGTTGTCCAGGTTGACCACGTTGACGGCGATGCCCACGCCCACGCCCGTATTGGACTTGGTGGTGCTGGCGTTCGCCTTCACCTTGGAGACCGTGCGGTTCTGGGCCGTGACGGAGATAAGGTCCGAAGCCTTAAGGTTCACGCCGTTAAGGACCTCGGCGACAGTCTCGGAGCCCTGCACATTGACGACAATGGCGCCGGCGCCGGATGCGCTGCCCTCGCTGGTCTGGGCCTTCTGGCGGTTTGTGGCCGCGCTCCCGACCTTTCCGGAGGATACGCTCTTGGACTTGTTCTGCCCGGCCAGGAAGGAGGCGCCGCCCAGCAGGCCGTCCGTCTGCTTGTCGGCCTTGCCGCTCTTGCCGCTCTCGCTGCTCTTGCCCTTCTCGCCGCCGGAGGCGGAGGCCGTGGCCGTGCTGGTCAGGGTGCTCGTCGTCGCGGCCGCGACGGTGATCTTCTTGGCTTCAAGGCTCTGGTTCAGCTTGGCGACCGCGCTTTCCGAGACCACGGCGACATCGAAGGCGCCGCCCATGGCCGTGCTCTTGCCGGAGGCCGAGGCGTCCGCCGATATGGTATGGGTGCTGCTGTTTTCCGCAGAGAGGCTGACCGTTCCCGTGGCCTTCTCACGGTTTCCGGAGAGGCGCCCCAGGTAGGCATACGCCGTGCTGCCGGTCACATCCACAGCCACCACGGGGGTGACGGAGGTGCCGCCGCGCGAGCCTGCCTTGGCGGTGACAGAATCCTTGATCGTCTGCTTAACCTTTAAGCTGATGTCCGAATAATCCCCGGCTTTCCCTTCGGCGTCCTTGACGCCCGAAAGATTGGCGCCGTCCTCAACGGCCGCCACGGCATCCGCGCCGTTGACAGCGACAGCGATACCCGCGCCGACACCGGTCTTTTCGGAGTACCCGGTTCCTGCGGCGTTGGCGTTTACCGCAAAGTCAAGCTTTGAGGTCGCGCCAAGGCTAAAGCCTCCGGCCTCTATGTTGGCTCCCTTGTGGATCAGGGCATTGGCATCCAGGGATGCGACCTGTACGGAGATCGCGCCGCCGATGCCGATGTTGCCCGCGCTGTAGCCGGCCTTGGTGTCGGTCTTAGATCCGCCGCCGATCTCGGCTTCCACGTTCAGGGCTTTTGTCGCGGTGATATGGCTTCCGCTCTCGACCTCGGCCCGGTTTTCCGCGTTCACGACCGTGACCGCGACGCTGGCCCCGAGGCTCGTATCCAGCTCTCCGGAGGGCGTGCCTTCCTCAAATTCGCCTTCAAAGCTGATCGTGACCTTGTCAGGATCCTCGATATCTCCCGGCACCACAAAGGTGTAGGTGGTATCGTCCTTGCGGTCAAGAACGACCTCGTAGGAGGAGGAAGCGTCCTTGATGATGGCCTTTACGGTCCCCTTCTTGGCCTTGTAGCCCGCATTGGCGTCGACCTTTACGGTCACCAGGTCGCCCCGGTCCGCCCTTGCGGTCTGCGGCTTAAGCTTTCCCTTGTCAAGCTCAGCCGTCTCCAGGGCAAGCTCCTTCTTGACGAGGGTCGCCTTGACCTGTACCTGGGGATTGCGGCCGTTAGTCTTTTCCGTGCTGACATCCTTCGGCACCGTGAAGCTGCTGCCGCTGAAGGTCTGCGTCTTCGTCGCTTTCGCGTCGGTATTATCGGTATAGGTGATCTCGATGCTGTCGACCTTGTAGCCCTTGGACACAAGATCCGACTTCGGGGTCAGCGTGACCTTGTTTCCGGTATTGACAATGCTCTCGGACAGGGTGACATTCCCCTCGGAGGAGGCCTTGCCATCCATCACGACGCTCTTTTCGAGGCCGATGTTCTTCTCTGCGAAGACGGCGGAGACGTTGATGGTGCTGCCATCCATAAGGGTCGGGATGGTGACTTTGGCGTCGCCGTCCTTGATCTTGTCCTGACCGATCTCGATGGTCTTTGTCCCGGCCGGCGACATGTAGGACACCACGATCTTATCCGCCGCGTAGCCGCTGTCCGGCTTCACCGAGATGGTGACCTCGTCGGAGGTCTTGACAGTCTTATCGTAGAGCTTGACCGTGCCGTGGGCCGCGTCCGCCTTAAAGTCCTTGTCGATCTGGAAGGTGTGGCTGTTCTCGGTAAACACGGCGTTGACGGTAAGAAGGGCGCCCACGGGGATATCCTTGCCCGAAAGGTTTAAGGACCATCCGGTGCCGTTCTTCTTAAGCTCGGCCTTCTGCTCGGCTCCCCTGCTGTCCTTCCAGGACACAAAGAGGGCCTCCTTGTTGGACTTGCCGTCCTTGCCCGCAGCGTTTATGGTATAGCCGCGGCTCTCGTCCGGCGAGACGGTAAAGCGGTATTCGCCGTCGGCCGTCTTTGTGCAATAGACCTTTCCGATATAGTCGTACTTATCATTGGAGGGGTCTAATGTCTTGTCGAATTTCAGGGTATTGTAGCTGACCTTGATCGGGTTCGCGACAATGACCTGGGCTTCATGGGTCGAATTTGTGCTAAAGTCGCCCTCCTTTGTGAAGCCGAAGATCACTTCGCCAAGGGACCCCTTGTCCATGCCGGACACCCCTGTCAGGTCAACCTTGTACTTTCCATCGGAATCCGGCACAAGCGTCAGGGTCTTCCGCTTTCCGTCCGCGTAGTAGGCAAACATGGCGGTCGTCACCGAATAGCCCTCATCCGGCTTTGCTTCAAGCCGGTAGATGTATCCGCCGACATCGCCCTTATCATAGACGACCTCGCCGTTTTCCGTCGCCGCGATGACCAGGGCATACTCCGCCCCGCCGGCCATGTACTCGCTGTAGGTCTTCTGCTCGGCTTTTTTGAGCGCCTTGTCGTTGGCCGTGCTGCCGGAAGAGCCTGAAGTACTCTTTCCGCCGGCCGAGCCGTCCGCCGTGCTGACGGCGTTTGTCGTGCCCTTGCTGGTCACGGCTACCGTGCCCGCTGTGACGCGTGCGCCGCTCTCGATGACGGCCAGGCCGTCGTTATTGGCTACCGTCACGGTGATGGCGCCGTTGGCCTGGGTCTTCGTCTCGTCGGGCTCGGCGTCGGTGCTGCCGGAGGCGACGAAGGCGGCCTTTACGATCACGCCCTCCTCGGCGTTTTCCGGGATCTCGGCGATATAGCGGCCATTGCCGTTCTGCTTGACGACAGTCGTCTTCGTCACAAGCTTGCCCGTTCCGTCGTTGACCTTATAGGTGATGGTCAGGCTGTCCTTTTTGAGGACCTTGCCAGAGGAGGGGTTCGGCACCAGCTCCACCTTCTGGCCCGGGACGATCTTGGAGAGACTGTGGCCTTCCTTTTCCGGGTCCTCAAGGTATGTCAGGACCGCGCCGTCCCCGTCGCCCGGAAGGGTTAAGGGGATGCTGTCGAACATTTCCGCGAAGCCCGCGAAATCGTCCTCGTCGTCGCCGGAATCCTCCGCGCCGCCAGTGGCCGCGTTAAAGAGCCGGTCGATCTCGGCATCCTGCGGGTCCTTGTCCTCAAAGAGGTCGGAGGGGTTCATGGCCAGCTCCTCGTCCATCTCCTCGCCGACGGTCTTCTCCTCGTATTCCACGAAGATCGTGACATTCGAAACGCTTACGGGGAAGGACCAGGTTTCCGTGCCGTTCCTTTCCTCCATCTTTGTGGCCTTTGCGCGGGTGTAGGTGCTGTCGCCGGGCATAAGGCCGCGCCAGTAAACGGATTTGACCTTATAGCCGGGCCACGGCGTAACGGTGACGGTGACAACCTTCTTGCCGTCCGTCGTCTTGGTGTCGAATTTTGCCTCGCCCTTCTTACCGGCGTCGCCGTCAAGCTTCACCTCGGTAGAGGACTTGCCCATCTTAGCGATGGAGGCATCGAGCTTTTCTGCAGCGCTGGGGCTCTTGATAAATTCCTTGATCGCCTGCCAGTTCGTCGTGACAAAGTCGAGGGCCGAGCTGATGGTCGTAGCCGCGCCCTCTTCCCCGCCTTCCTGCTTATTGGAGGCGGAGGTGGTCTTGACGGATTCTTTGGCGCTGGCGGAGAGGGCCGCCTTGCCCTTGGCTTCCACCACGGCCGTGCCGGCGATGATGGCCTTTACATCCTGGTCGACCACAGCGACGGCCACATAGCCGCCGGAGTTGCTCTTCTGGCCGCCGCCCTTGTCGGCGATGGTAACAACATCAACGTTTCCGCTTGCGGCCGCCTTGACGGAGCCGCCGGCCTTAAGGCTTCCCTTGACCTCGGTGCGCACATCGGCGTTGACAACGCTCACCGCTATCGCCACAGGCAGGCCGCCGAGCCCGGAATCCGCCCGGGAATAGACCTTTGCGGTTCCATCCGAGGAGAGACTGATGTCCCTGGCCGCTTCAATAACAGCGCCTTCCTCGACCGTAACATCCGCGTCCTGGAGGACCACGCTGATGGCCAGCGGCAGGCCCTCATAGCCCTTGCCGTTCTTGTCATAGCCGATCGTCGTGGCGATCTTTGCGGAGGCCGAGAACGATCCCATGCCGCTGCCGACCTTGTTCTGGTCAAAATCGTAACCCGCATAGGCCTTGCCGGCCACATCGATGTGGGCCTCGCCGAGCTTCACGTTCACCAGGTTAAAGCTGTCGGGCAGCCCGAACATGGCGCCGGACTGGTCGACCTGGGCGCTAAGCGAGATGTTGCCGGAGCTGTAGAGAGAAGCATCCTTTTTTACGTTGACGGCTGCCTCGTGTTCAACCGTGAACATGTCCAGCAGCATGTTGGTGCCGCCGACGACGGCATCAAAGAACTTGTTCCCGGTGCCGGCGTTATCCATGTACTGCGAGAAGCTAAGCAGCTGCGACGAATCGCGGGCCTCGGCCCGGATGTCGCCCGCCTTAACCGTCCCCTCAAAGTCGATGACCTCGCCCTGAACAAAGAGGTTAAGCCCGCGGGCATCCACATCGTGCAGGATGAGGTGGTTGTCGTCGTCCCTGGTCTTGTTAACGTCGATGACCACATTGGCAAGAAGCGGCGCACCGCCCTCGGCTGTCACAACGCGGATCATGCTGAGATGGTTGACCGGCGTCCGGAAGACATAGTTGGTAAAGTCCGGGCTCCCATCGATCGTGTAGGTGTAGCTGTCCGCCGTGCTTCCCGGCTTAAGCTCAACCGTCCGCTTATTATTAAGGTCATCCGTCAGGCGCTCGATGGAGGAGGATATGACGTTCAGGGCCTTTCCGTTTTCGGCGATGAAGGTCAGGTCCTCTGCCGTCCCCTTAATGCGGTCCTTGGCGTCTACAGAGCTGCTGCCGGTCAGGCTTCCGGTGAAATGGAGCTCGTCCACGCCTTCGCCGCCGGTTATGTCAACCTGCCGGAAGACCCCGGAGGTGGACATGTCCACATTGACCACGTTCATGCCGGCGGTGGTATTGATCTTGATGGTGTTTAATGACGATACGGCGGAGTCCAGAGCCTTAAGGGTCATGGTGTCGTCGCCGCCGCCCAGGGAAACCGCAACGCCGCTGGCGCCGTCCCCGGCTGTGAGGGTGATGGTATCGCCCCCGTCGCCGCCGTTTACCGTCATGCCGCCGGACGAGGACACGGTGACATTTATGGTGTCGCCCCCGTCGCCGCCCGAGATCGTGACCGGGTCGTCTTCGGTGCTCGCAGCTTCCACGGTGATGGTGTCGCCCCCCGCCTCGCCGTCGATGGTGAGGATGCCGTCGTTTGCGATGACAGAAATCTTATCGTCGCCCTCCCCCGCCTCGATCGCGGCGGAAGTCGCGTTTTCCAGCATCAGCATGCTGACCGTATCGTCGCCGGCTCCGGTCTTCATGGTGACGGAGCCGTCCTTGTTCACATCAATGTTAACGGTGTCGTCCTTTTTGGTCCCGTAATACTCGAGAGAAGCGCCCTGAACGGTGATGTTCCTGTTCAGGGCCATGACGACGCCCTTCATCAGGACATCGATGCCCTTGATCTTGATGCTGCCGTCCACGGTGCTGGTCCCCCCGGAGGAGAGCCCGTCGTCCCCGGCGTCCTCGGCCACCAGATCCACGCCGAAGCCTTCGCCGTAGGTCTTTTTGTCATCCTTCGCGATCTCGATATCGCCCTGGTAGGTGGTATCTTTTTTGAGGATGATGGTGATGCGCTCGTTGAGTGCGGCGAGGGAGGCGATCTTGTCGTTGATCTCCTGCTGCAGGGCGCTGATGGTGTTGCCCGCAACGGAAGGAACCGCATCCTCCCCGGCCGCGGCTTCTGTGTTCTCTCCGGATGAGGCGTCTTCCCCGGCCGCTTCTTCGCCCGCAGCCGTCACCTCATCGCCTTCCGGTGTCTCCTGGGTTTCTTCCGAAGAAACCCTCTCGCCATCCGATGCGTCCGCGCCGGAGGGCAGGCTCGCCTTGGCAGCCGCTTCCTCCAGAGAGACAAAACTGCCTGCAGAGCCGGTTCCCCCAGCCGGTACGACTATGGGGGCACTCTTGTCCTCAGGCATCACGACTTCCATTTCCACGGCGGAATCCGTTCCCGCCATAACCGCCTCCGGCTCCACCGGAAGCTCCTCCACAGCCGGAAGCTCCTCCGCCGCGGCAAGCTCTTCCACCGCTGGGAGTTCTTCCGTCGCCGGAACTTCTTCTGCTGCCGGAAGCTCCTCCGCTGCCGGGAGCTCTTCCGCTGCTGGAACCTCTTCCGTTTCCGGAACCTCTTCCGTTTCCGGAACTTCTTCCGTTTCCGGAAGCTCCTCCGCTGCCGGGAGTTCTTCCGTTGCCGGAGCCTCTTCCGCTGCCGGAAGCTCCTCCGCCGCCGGAACTTCTTCTGTTGCCGGAAGCTCCTCCGCTGCCGGGAGTTCTTCCGTTGCCGGAGCCTCTTCCGCTGCCGGAAGCTCCTTCGCTGCCGGAACTCCTTCTGTTGCCGGAAGCTCTTCCGCTGCCGGAACCTCTTCCGTCTCCGGAAGGCCTGTCTCAGTCTCTTCGACCTTTTCTTCCGGAAGGAATGTTCCTTCCTCTCCGACTTCCTCAGATGCCTCTTCTGAAACAGCCGCTTCGGAAGAATTGTTGATCTCAGCCGGAATCTCTGGCTCACTTTCTTCTGTTTCCGCTGCCTGATCGTTCTCCGCGGCAATCTCCACCGGGGCTTCTGCCGGCACGCTCTCCGCAGCGACCTCTGCCGGGGCTTCTGCCGGAACACTCTCCGCAACGACCTCTGCCGGGGCTTCTGCCGGCACGCTCTCCGCAGCGACCTCTGCCGGAATTTCCGCCGGAGCGAGCGCTGCAGCAGTTTCCACCGGAATCTCCACCGCTGCGTTCGCTACGGCAGTCTCCACCGGAACTTCCGCCGACACGCTTGCCGCGTAACTCTCCGAGGCCATGCTCTCCGCATAGTCGTCCTGGTAAACAATCTCAGCATAGCCGGAGGGCTCGTAGCTCTCTTCCACACTTTCGGTGTAAACGGCTTCCGTTTCCAGCGCCTCAACGGCGGCGTCTTCCTGTGCGTAAGCGACAACGCTGCCGGGGAGATATCCAGCGAAAGAGTTCAGCGTCATAACAGAAGAGAGCAATAAGGCGCTTAGTCTTCTTGCCATATTCTTTTGTTTCACGTCCATGGACTCCTCCTGTCTTTTTAAGACAAAGTATGCGCACGAATTTTCAATGGAATGATGCCGCGTGCGCGGCGAAAATTCGGTGCGGTAGACGAATCAAAACGCAAGCGTTTTATTCGTTTACTATAAATGAAATGGATAGTTACTTCGGAGTTCTTTTGCCCGTTTTATCCAAGCTCAGAAATCCGTTTGCCCGCTTGCCTGTGTCGCTGAGGGCCTTCTATGCGGCCACTGACCGACCGCAAGATAACCCGCCCTCATTACTATCATGAAAGTATCTGCCGAACATTTTTTTGGCTCATCCCTCCTTTCTCTATATCTTTATACGGGAAAAGAAGAATAATCCCATTCCCCATGCTGTAAACTTTTTCTCCCCTTCAATTGTAGCATACAGAAGAAAGAATGACAACTAAAATCAGGGAAAATGGGGGCATGAAGAAAAGGGGGCAGTTCTTTTTTCTTGTCTTTTAGAAAAAAGAACTGCCCCCTTTTCTTCCCGCCCTTACTCTATGCGATAGATGAATTTGACCTGTCCATCCATCCCGTCGGCGATGCCGGAGAAGTTATAATAGTCTTTCGAGAGTTCCGTCATAGCCAGGAGGCGTTCCGTGACCGGGCGCACGTCTTTTGTCAGTGTCCCGGTCAGGCTTGTGATAAAGGACTGCAGCGTGTTAACGCCGTCAGACATCTCGCCGGCTCCCGAGGCGAGGGCGGAGGAGGCGATCTTTAACATGGAGCTGCTGCCTTTCAGGTTGGAGGCGTCGCGGGAAAGCTGCGCAACGGTCTTTGTATAGTCTTCAAGGCTTGTGCAGAAGGCCTGATAGTCGATCAGGGACTGGTAAAGCTGCCGGGCAAGGGACGCATCCGGGTCTTCCTCTGGGCTTTCGTCCGTGTCGTTTTCCGTACCGTTTCCGAAAGATACGGATACCGGTGAGGAGGCTCCGCCTCCGAAGGAAACCGTAATGCCCCCGCTATCCTGCTCGGAGGACTTGGGCTGCGGCATTTCCTCGATGCCAAGGGAGGTGAGCAGGCCTTCCATGACTTCCTGATAATTATCCGGCGTCAGCGCTTCAACTTCGATCCCGGCCGCAAGAAGCTTTTCCCTGGTATCCGAAAGCATGGCCTCGAAACCTTTCTGCGCTTCGGGCAGCAGGCGGCTGCTTCCTGATGAGAGGGCCGAGAGGCTTGAAGCCATGGCGCCGCTTGATTCCTGAACCTGGCCGGCCAGCGTATCCACGCCCTCCGTGCCGCTCTTTAGTTTGGCCGCCCCGTCCGAAAGCCGGCCCGCGCCGTCAGATAGGGTGTCGATACCCTCCCACAGGGAAGAGATGGCCTCGCCAAAAGAAGAAGGCAGAGCAAGGCTTTCCCCGTCCAGGAAACCGGAAAGCTCCTCTCCGAGCGCATCAAGATCATCGGAAGAAAGGACAGGGCCAAAAAGACCGCGCTCAGGAACAGGCACAGCCAGGCTGTAGGCTACGGGCATTTTGAAGCTTTCCGTATCCGCAGAAATCTCCATATAGTCCGGCAGCCTGAGAACGTCCGCGTCAAGGCCAAGGCTCTCCTCGAACCCGGGAAGGGCGATCCCGGCCACGGCCGTGCGCGAGCCGTCATTCAGAAGGCGGCCGTGCTCGACACGGATGTTTTCGAACGTGTCATCGTCAAAAAGCAGGCCGGTCAGCACAGCAAACGGCACGCACAGCTCTTCCTCGCGGCCGTTTACCGATGCCGTGCCGCGGCAGTTGTTTTCATACTCAAAACGAATGGTGACATGCCCGCTTTTTCCCATCATATCATCGCAGGGAAGCTCCTGGCCGTCCAGGAAGCAGGTGACGCGGATGCTGACGGGAAGTTCCTGGGAGGCTTCTCCCTGGTAATAGATATCCTGTCCGGAAGCCTCCCAGGTGATGGCATGATCCTCACCCTCGGTGAACGCTTCGTCGCCCTTCACATTCTGGATATCCGCCAGGAAGGAGCGGTCGGTGATCTCATCCAGGGAATCGGGATTTTTGAGCCAGTCGCTGACGATTATTCGGGAGACATCTCCCGACGCATTGGCGATGACATAAACGGATTCGTCTTTATACAGGCCGCCCGGCGCATTTTCATTTTCCTGGACGGCACAAAAGGCGGACAGCGGCAGGCACACGGCCAGGCACAGGGCAGAAAGCAGCCTCATGGGATATGTTTTTTTCATTTCTGATTACCTCCTTGATGACAGGACCGCATCCCCAGCGTGGTGTGGCAGATAAGGCCATCGCACAGGCGAAGGAGCGAGGGCAGGATAAAGATGACGAGGATGGCGCTTACGACGGCTCCTCGGGCCATCAGCATGCACATGGAGCTGATGATGTCAATGTTGGAATAGACGGCAACGCCAAACGTGGCGGCAAAAAGCCCCATCCCCGACACAATGATGGAGGGGATGGAAAAGCGGAGGGCCGTGGTGACGGCCTCTTTTGCCGGGCTGCCGCCCAGCCGTTCAGCCTTGTAGCGCGTCGTCATGAGGATGGCATAGTCGACCGTCGCGCCGAGCTGGATGGTGCTGATGCAGATAGGCGCGATAAAGGGCAGGCTCTGTCCAAGGTAATGAGGCAGTCCGAGGTTGATGAAGATAGCCAGCTCAATGACGGCGATCAGGATAAAGGGAAGGCTTACGCTCTTTTCCACAAAAGCGATGATGAAAAAGATCGCCAGGATGGAAACGATGTTGACGACCTGGAAATCGTGGCCGGTCGTCTCGATCATATCCTTCATGCAGGGGGCTTCACCGATGAGCATGCCGCCGGCGTCATAGCTTTTCAGGATGTCGTTGAGGGCGGAAACCTGTTCGTTGACGGCATCGCTGGCTACCTTGTATTCCGAGCTGACCAGCATCAGCTCCCATTTTCCGCTGCGGAGCATGCCCGTCAGGCTCTCCGGCAATATCTCTTCCGGCACCATGGAGCCGATGAGGGAGGAAAGGCCAAGGACCTGGCGGACGCCGGGCACGGCTTCCATTTCGGCAGCCATCTGGCGGATATCCTTTGCCGGGATGCTGCTGTTGACCAGGACCATGTGGGTCGAGGCGATGTCGAAATCCTCGCGGAGTTTTGTATTGGCAATAACATATTCTATGTCCTTCGGCAGGCATTGGCCCATATCATAGTAGACTTCGCGGTTTGTCTTCTGGTATCCGGCAAAGGACGGAGGAAGGAGCAGGACAAAAAGGCAGATAAAGACGGGAAAGATCTTCATAATGCCTTTGGAGAAACGCTCCATATCCGGCAGCAGAGGCCTGTGCCGGGAGCGCTGCAGGGGACTGTCGAACAGAAGGATAAGCGATGGCAGGACCGTGACACAGCCTATAACGCCAAGCAGCACGCCCTTTGCCATAACGATACCGAGGTCCCGGCCCATCGTGAAGGACATGAAGCACAGGGCGATGAAGCCTGCGATCGTGGTGATGGAGCTGCCGATGACGCTCTCCAGCGTAGATCGTATGGCGCAGGCCATGGCTTCCCCTGGGATGTCCTTTGATCTGGCGCCGCCCCTCTCAAGGCGGGAGCGCTCTTCGTTGTAGCTGTTCCAGAGGAAGATGGAGTAGTCCATGGTGACGGCCAGCTGCAGTACGGCTGAGAGGGCCTTGGTGATGTAGGATATCTCGCCGAGAAAATAGTTGGAGCCCAGATTCATGACGATCATCATGCCGATGGAGACAAGGAAGATGACCGGAGCCAGAAAGCTGTCCATAAAGACCATCATCGCCAGGAGCGCCATAGCCACGGCAATGCCCACATAGATAGGCTCTTCTCTTTCACAGAGGTCTTTTAAGTCGGTGACGAGGGCCCCCATGCCGGACACAAAAGCCTGCTTCCCGGCCACAGAGCGGATCTGACGGATGGCTTCCATGGTGGGGGCTGCGGAGGTCGCGGTGTCGAAAAAAACCGCCATCATCGTGGCGTTGTCCGTGTTGAAGGCCTTCATAACCGTGTCCGGCAAGGCGGCCATCGGGACAGACAGGTCGGCGAAGGAATCATACCAGAGGACGGATTCCACATGGGGAACCTGCTCGATCTGTTTTTTCAGCGCTGCGACATCCTTTTCCGGCATGTTTTCCAGGATGACAAAGGAAAAGGCTCCTTTGCCGAAGTCATTCATCAGCTCTTCCTGGCCGATGACGGTTTCCATGTCGGAGGGCAGGTAGGTGAGCATGTCATAATTAACTCTGGTGCCAAGGTATCCCATGACGGATGGGATCATCAGAAGGATGGCGGCAGCCAGGATGAGGATACGGCCTTTGACGACCGCTTTTGAAAATTTCATCATATTCCCTCCCTTTTTGTTCTTATCGGACGATTAGCACTCATGCTGTGCGACTGCTAACACGCCTATCAGTATAACAGAGAAGGGAATTTCGAAAATAGTCAAAAATAGTCCCGTGCCTAAAAATCAGGCGCGGGACTATTTTTGACTATCGCGAGCGTCAGACAACAGGATTTTCTCTGGCGCGGCGCAGCATTTCATCGGCCATTCCTCTGTGAAGAAAGTAGAAACGGTCGACTTGGGCGTGGATGTCGGAAGCCATGTGGCTGCCAAGCCACGCCATGATCATGCCAAAGCAGGCATACTTGTAAAATGCCCCGACAAGTTCGGCGTCAGAGGAAGAGACCTCACGGAAATCGGCAGCCGAATGGATGTAATCGTCCAGGCCCTGGTTGCAGACCTTCCATAAATAGCGTTCAAAGATATCGCGGTTGACCGAATCGTAAATGTGGAGAATGGCCTTCCGGTGCTGGGAGGCAAAGGCGATAGCCGTATCCAGGGCCTCCTGCACAGAACTGGTGGTGGGATGCTCCCGCTTTATCCGGTCGGCCTCGTCAAAGAGGATCTCCTCCACAAGTTCGGGCAGATCCTGATAGTGGTAGTAAAAGGTGTTGCGGTTGATGCCGCACTCGGACGCGATCATCTTTACCGTGATCTCGCGAAGAGGGCGCTCCTCGAGGAGGCGCATAAACGTGTCCTTGATGGCTTGTTTGGTAAACGCTGACATAGGGAACCTGCCATATATCCTTTCAAAAAACGGAATGAGTCAAAAGCTTCAAACACACTGATGATCCCACGTCTCGGTATCCAAAACCGGGAACGTGCGCGTTCCGATCGGCGTACCGTCCCGATAAGCGGAGAAGACATCGCAGGAAAGCACATTTCTTTTTCTTTTTACGTCTTCTACCGGCGTATGCCCCACCACCTGCAGCATTTCCTCATCCTTGTACATTTTTACTTCGGAATACTGCGGCCGGTACCAGACCGGAGAAATGTCTTTCCACATTTCGCGGCAGCCAAAGCTGTTGATCGTTTTTACGACTTTGTCCGTATCGTCATAATCTTTAACAGGGATATGCTCATACACAAACTCGTTTGCTATTCCTCCGTGGCAAAACAGGACATTGTCGATCCTATGCACAAAGGCAAGCCGCTGCCCATCCTCCAGCTCTTTTTGCAGGGCGCCAAGCTTGCGGCACACTGTCTGCGCCGCGGCGACAGAGTAGCCGCTTTCCCTTTGACCCCAAAGATAGCAGACATCGTGGTTGCCATAACACCACAGCGTTTCCGGATACGCCCTGGCAAACGCGATGGCGGCATCATAAGTGCGGATATACAGGTCAATATTCATCTGCTGCCCCCAGTCATCCGGAATGTCCATAAGGCAGACGGCGCGGGAGGCAATGCCTTCCTTAAGCAGAGATGAAGCCCTCTCAAACATCCAGGGCTTTAAGTGAATATCGGGAATGACTAATACCTTCACATCCGTTCCTCCTCTCCATACTCGCGAACACAATAAAAGAACACTTTTTAATTCTGCGCCGCGGTATATGCAGAAGTACCAAGAAAATTACCGGGGTAATTTTCAAGTACTTCTAGTATGATATCCTCCCTCAGTCCATGGTGAAGGAAAGAAAATCGATGCTTCCTTCGCCTTCATAGCCAAAGAACAAGGCCTGCTTTCCGGCGATAGCCCGGAAAGGCCCCCGGACGGAGGATAGCTGTCCGTTAAGGTTAAGGGGGAGCTTTGCGGCGACGGATGAGAGATCTTTATCAAAAAAAAGATTTTTATTATGAGAGACGATCATATGTCCTCTGGCATTTCCGCGGACGCTGATCCCGATCTCACGCTCGGTCCCGTCAAAAAGAAAATATTTAAACCCGGCCACCGCGCCGTCCCTCATGTTGGCAATATACTGGTCGCCGTCTCCTTCCCGGTCGCGTCCCGACTGGGTAAAGTAGGGATGGGCGGCAAAGGCTTTTCTCGGGTTTTTGCAGTCATAGCGCCCCGTGCCTTCCCGGCTCCACAGGTTACAGGCGATACGCGCTTCATATGTGCCGGTGCCGGAAAGCGGGCCGCCATTCAGGCCGCAGGAGGTCACTTCTGCCTGATAAAAGCCGCCATCCGGCCGGCGCCTCAGTTTTTCCGCGCAGGCCTGCCGGGCATAGGAGGAGCGGTTGGTCTGCCGGTGATAGAAGATATACCAGTCCGCGCCGATGGAGAGAAGCCCGCCGTGGGTATTGCCAAGATAGTTGGCGGCATGCGCTTCATCTGTGTTTCCATCCAGATACAGGTCGCCCAGGTCGACAAGGACGCCGCCGTATTCAAATCCGCCGTCGGGCCGGCTGCTCATGGCATAGCACAGGTCATGGTTGTGCTCGCTGGAATAGACAAAGCAGTACCTGTCATCCACTCTGCGGATAGAGGAGGCTTCAAAGAAAGCATGGCCCGGAAAGGCCCCCGGCTTTCCCTTGATGGGGAATAAAACCCTGGGTTCGGTTTTGATGGTGATCATATCCGGCAGAAGCTCCATGACCACTCCGCCGTCATTTCGAAGGTTGTGCCAGCGCGAGGCGATAAAAGGCACCTTTGTGGCAAAACCGGAATAGAGCCACACGCGGCCGTCTTCATCCGTCAGGACCGCAGGGTCGAAGGGAAACTGTTCGCCGCTCTTCTTGCCCCAGACTTTTCCGGAAGCATGGCGGACCTTGCCGTAAAACTGATAGGAACCCGCCGGCGTATCGCAGACCGCCACGCCGATCTCCCCCATAAAGTCGAAGGCATAGTAAAGATAATACCGCCCGTCAGGCCCCCTGGTGACATCCGGCGCATAGAGGGAGCGGATGCCGAAGGGGTTGCCGGGGTCCTGCCTCTTCCTATAAATGGTCCCCTCAAATCGCCAGTCAGACAGGTCATCCACAGGAGCTGACCAGCACACATAGTTGTTCACACAAAAAATGGGGGCGCCGAAGGCATCATGGCTGCCATAGACATATACCCTGTCTCCGAAAACATGCGGTTCCCCATCCGGCACATACTCCCAGGAAGGCAGATAAGGATTAAAAGCCTGGTTCTTCACATTCGTCAGCCTCCTTTTCACTATCTCTTGACTTTACCTCTTTGTGCCTATTCCCTGTAAGTATATATGCAAATGCCTTTAAAATCAACAAGGAAAATGGGGACTCCAGGGTAAACTCACGTTTTTTGGGGAGACCCCATCGCCCCCTGTAGAGCATTCTGGGTTATGCTTACCTGCCGGTAGGTTTTGGGTGCGCCATGCTCCCTTTAAGGCTTCTATTTTACGCTTACCTGGCGGTAGGTTTTGGGTGCGCCATGCTCCCTTTAAGGCTTCTATTTTACGCTTACCT
>CAMNNO010000001.1 GCA_946545475.1 uncultured Blautia sp. | reverse complement strand
TCTGGTGAACCATTTAACAGAAGCCACAGACCTTTATGGTCTGTGGTAGTTCACGCCATTTCATAAAACTATCGCTCCTTTCCATCTTTTCTCATGTCTGCTAACCGTTATTTTACCACGTAATCCGCCGGCCTGCAATGCCCTAAGCGTCCCCATTTCTTCCCCATCGCGATCTTATTCCCTATTCATCCAGGGACCTCTATAGTAAAACATAAGGGAGAGTGTCGTGGCGACGATCCAGCCCACGGGCCAGGCGCACCATATCCCGGTGGAGCCGAGTGATGTCCGTGAGAGCACGGCGGCGAGGACCACGCGGAGGATAAGGTCCGTAAAGGTGGCCGTCATGAAACGCCCCATGAGGCTGGCACCGCGCAGTATTCCGTCCGCCACCAGCTTGGCCGAGACGGCAAAATAGAAGGGGGCCACTATTTTCAGGAACAGGAGGCCGCTCCCCAGGGCTTCGGCGGAGGGGTTATCCAGGAACAGGCGCAGCATGATCTCTCCCCCGAACACATACAAAAGGGAGATGGGGAAGGAAAGGAGCCACACCATCTTGATGCCGGCCCGGAAGCCTTCCCGGAGGCGGGGGAGCTTTCCGGCCCCGATATTCTGGGCGGTGAAATTGGATATGCCATTGCCCAGGGTGGTGAAGGAAGTGATCACCAGGTTGTTCAGCTTGATGGCCGCGGAATATCCGGCCATCACTCCCGGCCCGAAGCCGTTGATCAGGCTCTGGATCACGATATTTCCCACGGAAATGAAGCTTTGCTGGAGCATGCTGGGCACCGCCACCTTGGCGATGCGAAGGCATATCGGCCAGGAGAAAACGGGGGGCTTATCCGGCGTCCTGATGCCCCTCAGCCTCTTCTGGACCACGGCCTGGGCCAGGATGGCGCTTACGCCCTGGCAGATAAAGGTCGCCCAGGCCACGCCGGCCACCCCCATCTTAAAGCCCGCCACGAACCAGATGTCCATGGCGATATTGGTGCAGGAGGATGCGGCCAGAAAGTAAAAAGGCGTCCTGGAATCGCCCATGGCCGAAAAAATGCCGGTGGCGATGTTATAGAAAAAGACAAAGGGCAGGCCCCAGATGTAAATATCGAGATAAAGCTTTGAGTCCGCGAAGACCTCCTCCGGCGTCCGGATCAAAAGAAGCAGCTCCCGGCAGAAGAGAAGCCCCGCCGCCATCAGGAGCAGGCAGAGCGCGCCGCTGGCGATCATGGCCGTGGAAACGGCCGTTTTCATGTCGCGGTATTGCCGGGCCCCGAAAAACATGGATACGACGACCGAGCAGCCAATGTTGCAGCCAAAAGCGAAGGCAATGAAGATGAGGGTGATCTCATAGCTGTTTCCCACAGCCGCCAGAGCCCTCTCCCCGATAAATTTTCCGGCTACCAGACTGTCCGCGATGTTGTAAAGCTGCTGAAAGATGATACTGCCGAACAGAGGCAGACAGAACTGCCACAGAACCGTCTGTGGTTTTCCCGTGGTCAAATCTTTGTTCATATAGAATCGCTCCTATCCTTTAGATTTTTGCGATTCCACATTATAGCCAAAGATGGGGGGAATGTAAACCATAAAAGAAGAAAAGGGGACGGTTCTTTTTTCTTGTGACTTGTAAGAAAAAAGAACCGTCCCCTTTTCTTCCTAGCGGAAGCTCTTAACCCAGGCGACGAGGGAATCATGCCAGATGTTATCGGCGACATCTTTTTTCATCCGGTCGGTGAGCGGGCCGTTTTTGGCCATTTTGTTCAGGATAACGGCCTGAAGCTGCTCGACATTCATCTCTTCGTAGGGAATATCCGGTATCTCTATGTCCGGCTTCTTGTCCGGACTTTTCTGTGCTTCTGAATTTTGAGCCGAAACATGGCTGTCCCTGAATCTATCCATGAGCGATCGCTCCGGCGAAGCAGCCGCAGAAGCTGTTTCTTGATTCGCAATCGCAGAAGCTGTTTCTTTATCCACAGCTACAGAGGCCGCTTTTTCTTTGCCGGTGTCCGGCAGGGCGGCAGGGGCGGCTTCTTTCCTGCCGGTGTCCGGCAGGGCGGCAGGGGCGGCTTCTTTCCTGCCGGCATCCGAGAGAAGCGCGGCGGGGGCGCTCTCCTTTTCGGCAGGTGTCTCATCGCAGCCGGCTTTCTCCTCATCCGGCGCGAAGATGTCGCCCTGGCAGGCGGGAAGGGTGATCGTTATGCGGCCGCCTTCGGCGGCAATGCGCGCGCCTCCAAGCAGCCCGGTATAGGAGGAGGCGCCGGCGGGGACGTTTATGGTCTGTTCATTATCGCTGTTATTGACGGCAATGATCAGGTTCCCCCTCGCGTAGGCAAAGGCGGTGGTGGTCAGGGAAAGTTCCCTATAGTCTCCCCACACCAGGTCCTGCCGGTATGTGTTATGGATAGCGCCGAGGGCCGCTATAAGAGCGGTGCAGGGGTTATCCCTCCTGTCGTTTTTGTGCCCGGAAAGGTCGATATGCGGGCGGAGGCTGTCATCGGAGCCGCGCTCCTTCCGGCCTTCAATGCCAAATTCGCTGCCATAGTAGACCGAGGGAATGCCGGGCAGGGTATAGAGCAGGATGTGGACAGGCAGATAGTGGGCCTTGTTGGTCAGTTTGGTGCTGATCCGCTCCACATCGTGGTTGTCCACAAAATTATAAAGCCGGATATGGGTGCCGACCCTTTCCCGGATATAGCGGATGGTATGGGCGATCTCAAAATAATTATGGTCATTATGCCCGCTGTAGAGCGCCTTGTGCAGGGCATAGTTCGTGACGCTGTGCAGGGTATCGGCATTCGCCCAGCGGGAATAATCGCCGTGAATGACCTCGCCCATCAGCCAGAAATCGGCCTTGCAGGCATCGGTTACGCTCCTCAGCATTTTCATAAAATCAAAATCCAGGACATCCGCCGCGTCCAGGCGAATGCCGTCGATATCAAATTCCCGTATCCAGAAGCGCACCACATCCGCCATATAATCCCTGACGGCAGGGGAGCGCTGGTTCAGCTTCACAAGAAGGTTATAGCCGCCCCAGTTTTCATAGGAAAATCCGTCATTATACTCGGTGTTGCCCTGAAAATTCACCCCACAATACCAGTCCCGGTAAGGCGAAGCCTCTCTCTTTTCCTGAATATCCTTAAAGGCAAAAAAGCTGCGCCCCGTGTGGTTAAACACGCCATCCAAAATAACTTTCAGTCCAGCCTCATGGCACGCCTTCACAAAAGCCGCAAGATCCTCATTAGTCCCCAGCCGGCTGTCCAGCTTTTTATAATCTGTCGTCTCATAACCATGCCCTTCCGATTCAAACAAAGGCCCTATATAGAGCGCCGTAAACCCCATCTCCCTAAGATACCCGATCCAAGGCATCAGCATATTCAACCTATGCACCGGCTCCCCATAATCATTGCGCCTGGGCGCACCCGTAAGCCCCAGAGGATAAATATGATAAAAAACAGCTTCGTCATACCAAGCCATAAATATATAAAATCTCCTTTGCTATAATGTGATACCGTGAATGCTGTCGTAGATCTCACGGTAGATGGACGAAGGACCTTTTTGCATAAGGGCTTCCAGCTCTTTAAGAAGGGCTTCGTCGCTCAAAGAGGCGGCAGCCATCGGAGAGAACTGCTTGTGGGAGAGCTTCTGCACTTTTTCCGCCGCTTCCTTTATATCCCCCTCATAATATCCGCACAGGGCATCGGAGAGCGCAATGACATCCGTCATCTGCCGGTAGGGGGAGCGGTTGCGCTCGTAGCTTTCGGGATAGCCGCCGGAACCGTTGTACCAGCGGTGATGCCCGAGCGCAATGTCCGCGAAGTGCGCGGTGGAGGGGCGCTCCCTGAGGTCTTCGCTGGCGCACAGGGTATGGAGCTGGTATATCCTCTCCTCCTGCTCAAACATGGTCCGCATCCACAGGAAGCGGCTCATGTTCAGCTTTAAAAGGCCGAAATCGTGATAGATGCCGCAGTCCCTGGCATAGTCCATAAGGCGTTTTTCCTTTTCCTCCTCCGGGCACTCCTTTATAAAAGGAATATCGTCAAAAAAGTGCGCATCCTCCGAGATTATGGCGCGGCATATGAGGGATGCGGCCTCGCCCACCAGGCAGGAGGTCACATACTGTTCTCCCGTATAGCGCTGCATCAGGCAGGCCGTCACCTCGCGGTAGGAAGCCACGCCTTCGATCTCGAGGTAGTCCGTGACGACCAGGTTCACATAATACATAAGATAATCGTTAAGGGCCTCCACCGGATAGGTCAGGAGCGTCCGCATCATCTTTTGGTAGGCCTCCCGGAGGAAATAGACGTGGCGGGGCTTTTTCTGCAGCTCCGGGTTTTCGGCCATAAGCTTTCCGTAATAGATGGGCAGCTGGACATTGGCATACAGGCCGGAGGGGTCATACTCATCGAATTTCGCCCGGCTTATCAGCTTTTCCATGCGCAGCAGAGTCGTCTTAAGGTCCACAAAGCCGCAGCTGTATTCCATCTCGTAGTAGGGCCAGAGCCAGCGCACGTTCGGCTTATCGTTATCCGCCTCCGGCTGGAACACCACCTGGCAGGCAAACAGCACCTCCGAGAGCTCTTCCTTTGACAGGTCGCCCTTGGACATGATGTGGCGGTTGGAGCTCATCTGCTGGTAGGTCATGCGGAGAAACCTGTCCCAGGGGAGGGAAGGCGCGCACGCCCGGTAGGCCTTATCCTGTACGATCTCCAGCACCCGGGCGCTGGTCGCGATGCGTTTCCGGGTGTTTTTCGTGCTGACGGCAATGTTGGCCAGGCTGCGGATGATATAGCCCTTGGTCTCGTCGTTCCCAAATTCCTCGAAAAAGCGGATATAGGAGCCGGCTTCCGTAAACGCCATCTCATCCTGGAAGCGCAGGGAATTGGCGGTCTCGTTTTCCACGCCGATCACCGAGCGGTTCTGATAATAGAGCCCCATGCCCAGCTTGTAAAGCTCCCGGATGGTGCCGTCAACATCCCTGTGGAACCTGGCCAGGCTTAACAGGGCGTCGTGGATGAGAATATAAATGCCGCAGTCCAGGTTTGTGCTCCCGTCCATCAGGGCTTCGGCAAATTCCGCCAGGGATGAGAGCTCTTCCTCGCCGGCTTCGTGCAGGCAGTCGAGGGCGGGAAAGAGGTTGTCGAAAAGGAGGGCGAGGTTTTCTTCCTTGAGCAGGCGCATCCGTTCCCTGGCCCTTATGCGGCTTTCCTGCCACTCGGGGAAGGAGGCATGGGCGTGGGTGAAGATATTTCTCAGGGCATCGATCTCTTTAATGTTTTCAATATATCGTTCCTGGTAGGCCCTCATAGCCTCTCCTCCTTTCTTTTTTGAGTTCCTCTCATTACAGGATCTGACTACAGGATCTGGCTACAGGATCTGGCGCAGCATCTGCATGAGCTTGCTGATGTCGATGGGCTTGGCGATGTGCCCGTTCATGCCGGCGGCGCGGGCCCTGGCAATGTCCTCGGCGAAGGTGTTGGCGGTCATGGCGAAGATGCGTATGGGCATGGCATCGCTCCTGCCGCTCTCGCGGATCGCCTTTGTGGCTTCGTAGCCGTCCATGACAGGCATCTGGACATCCATGAGGACCAGGTCGTAGTAGCCCTCCGGCTTTGACAGGTAAAGGTCGAGCGCCTGTTTTCCGTCCTCCGCCGTATCGATCTCGGCGTTGGTGCTTCCCAGTATCTCGCAGGCGATCTCGCGGTTGATCAGGTTATCCTCGGCAAGGAGGATGTGCCGGCCGGAAAAGTCGGGCGCGCTGCCAAAGGTGCCGGCCGTGCTCTTCTGGGACAGAGCCTCGTCCAGGCCGCGGAGCAGGGATTTCCGGAAAAACGGGACAGGGATGAAGGTGTGGATGCCGCACCGGCCGGCGCGGTATTCGATCTTCTCCCAGTCGGCCTCGCTGGCCAGCACAAGGGGAAGCGCAGGGTAAGCCTTGTGCAGATAGGCCGCGATCTCAAGGCAATTGGCATCCCCGGTATCGGCTCCGAGAATGATGCCGTCAAAGCTTTTTTCGTGGAGCTGGGCATCGGTGAGCATGGCAAGGGCTTCCGGCATGGAGGGTGCGGTCTCGAAGGCAATGCCGGCTTCGCCAAGATACTGCCGGTAAATGTCCTGCTGCTCCCTGCTGCCCTCCAGAATCAGGAGCCGTTTTCCCCAAAGCTCTCCCGTGTGGCTGCCGGCCTCCTCAAAGCGCAGCGGGACGCGGATGGTTACGCCTGTTCCCTCGCCCAGGCGGCTTTCCACCTGTATGGTGCCCGACATGGCTTCAACAAGGCTTTTAACGATGCCCATGCCAAGCCCGGTGCCCTCAATGCCCGAGGCAGCCACAGAGGCATCCCTCTCAAAGGGCACAAAAAGCTTTTTCAGGAACTCTTCGCTCATGCCGATGCCGTTGTCCCGGCAGGTGAACAAAAGGAACGCCCTCTTTCCGGCCTCCTCCTCCGGAGGCTCGACCGATACCCGCACGCTTATCTCGCCCCCGTCCGGGGTATATTTGACCGCGTTGTTGATGATGTTGACGAATATCTGCCGAAGGCGCAGGGGATCCCCATGCAGGTCCTCCGCGAACACCTCGCCCACCGAAAAGGTAAAGTGATGCCCCTTCCCTTCCATCTGCGGCCGGATGATGATCAGGATGTCATGGAGCATGTCCCCCAGGGAGAACAGCTCCTCGCCGATGGAGAGCCTGCCGGAGTTGATCCGGGAAATATCCAGGACTTCGTTGATCAGGCTGAGAAGATGGGTGCTGGCTACCTCGATCTTGTTCAGGGCATCCATCACGCGGGCTTTTTCGTCAATATGCTTTTTAGCCAGGGCCGTCATGCCCACGATGGCATTCATGGGTGTGCGGATATCGTGGGACATGTTGCTGAGGAACGTCTCCTGCGCGGCAAGGGCATCCTGCGCCCTTTGCACCCTTTCCTCCAGCTGCGCGATCCGGTTGTTATCTCTCGTATCCTGTGTATTCATGCTTGTTCTCACCCATCACAACTCATGGTAATAGGGGCAGATATTCTCATAATGCCCGTCCTTCATCCGGAATCCCTTCGGGATAGTGCCCAGCTGCACAAAACCCAGCTTTTCATAAAGGTGCCTTGCGCAGCGGTTGCTTTCCACAACGGCGTTGAACTGCAGAACGCCGAACCCCAGCCGGGACGCGTTCTCAAGGCAGTCCCTGACCAGCGCCTCGCCGATATGCGCCCTGCGGCGCGAGGCGCTTACCGCATAGCTGGCATTGCAGATGTGTCCACAGCGGCCGACATTGTTGGGATGTAAAATGTATAATCCCACGACCTTTCCCCCGTCCTCGGCCACGCCGCAATAGCTCTGCGACGCGAAAAACGCTTTTCCCGACACCGCATCCAGCGTCTCTTCCTGGGGGAAAGCGACGCCCTCCTCAACTACCTCATTCCAGATAGCGATCATCTCGCTGACATCATTTGCCTTGTATTCTCTAACGATCATATCAAACCTTATCCTCCCCTGGCCTTATGCTCCCAGGTGCTTCCCGTATATTTTGCCATTATTAAAGAAAAATGCTCTGATCCATACAGGCTTATGATACCGCCAAACAGGCAAAAAGAAAAGCCCTGTTTTTTGGGAGGACAGTTCTCTAAAAAACAGGGCTGTTTTGCAAAGGGTGTGCCGTCCGCACGCCGGGGGCTGCCCCGGCACTTTAGCCTGCCGGCTCGTGATAGACGATGACGCCGGCGGCCTCGGCGAGGGCGGCGGCCTCCTGGCTTCCGGCTACGATCATAAGGCTTGACGGGCATCCGAGGAAGGCGTCCGTGGAGAGGGAGGAGAGGCTGGCGGGGAGGATGACGCGCTGGAGATGACCGCACCCGGCGAAGGCACGGGCGTCTATCCTTGTGACGCCCTCAGGCACGATGACCTTCCAGGCGTCCGTAAAGGCAAAGGCCTCCTCGCCGATCCCGGTAAGGGAGGAGGGCAAAACCATCGTTTCCCCGGGAGAGGGGACCGTGAAAGAGAAAAGGGCCTGTATTCCCGGGCTGTAAGCGCCATCGCTCCTGCCCCGGGCGGTATCGGCCTCGATGCCGTTGACAAATACGCGGCTCATAAAGCTGCCGTCCATGGAGCAGAGCGCATAGCCGTCGCCGGATAGCAAACCGATATGGATCGCCGCCTCCATGCCGGCCTCAAAGGGGCCGCCGGTAAAATCGGGCTCCTGCGCCTCAAACCAGAGCTGGTGGACAGACCATGAGGGCTCCTTCTCATACCTTGCCTGGACAAGCATGGTCTCGCCATCCTGCGGGATGGCCGCGCGCACATGGATCTCTTCAACGGGAAGGCGCCAGGACGGCCTCAGCGTCACATCACTTCCCACGGGAGAGTCGAGGTCGATATACCGCTCTTCCTCCGAATAAGCGCCCACCTTCTCCCACCAGGCAAAGACATAGCCATCCCTGCCCGGCAGCACGGGAAGGGCGCCAAGGGCACTCAGGAACGCTTCGCGGTAGGTATCCTCCGAGAGGGCTGTGACCGGAGATGGGAGCGCATCCCCCTCCAGGGCGGCCTCGAAGGTGATAGTCACCGTTCCCGCTTCTGCGGTACAGCTCCCGGTGACTTCGATCAGGTCGTCATAGATCTTCTCATAGCCGGCCACGATCCCGGTCTCTGCCGTGACCAAAATGGGACTGTCGTCAAAGATAAAGCCCTCTTCCGCCCTCAGGTACAGCGTATAGCCATAAGTCCTGCCTGTCCGGAAATAATCGTCCCTATCCAGCTCATCCCCATTCTCATCGTGCCACTCCAGGTATTCCGGCCTTACCCCTCCGACAACGACAGAGGCGCAGGCGTCCCTTACGCGTCCGCCGGCCAGGGGAAGGCTCATGTCAAAGGAGATCTCCCTCACATACTCGTTCCAGCCGCAGACAACCGATGTGTTCTCCTTTATCGGGGCGTCAAATTCAAAGGGCACCAGGGCCTCCTGCCCGCCGGGGTACGAGCGGACATAATAGCCGGCGAAGACGGCGTCCGGATCATAGGGCGGCTCCATGATCTCGCAGGCACAGCCGTGGGGCTGGAGCCTCTGAGGCGCGATCTGGCTTCCATGGCCGTTCATGTCAAAGGAGACAAGGAAGCTTTCCGGAAAGCACCTGAGCTCGACCGAAAAAGCAATCAGTGAGATCCGCGGTCTGGCTACCTCAGCCTCGATGCCATTGACGTAAACCTGCGCGTTGGAAAGAAGGGCGGAGTTGCCCTCAAGGTACCCGCTCAGCACGTAAGTCTGGCTGCGCATGAACCGCTCATTAGCCGCCATCACGACCTTTGTCCCATCCACATCGTAAGCCTGCCAGGTCACCTGCGAGAGGGAAACATTCCCATTCTGGCACCTGGTCAGGATGGAGCCGGCATTAGCCCGGAAAATGGGGCCCTCTGTCCAGATATCGATACGCGTTTCCTCAGTCTCTCCGCCCGGCCCATCGCCGGAGAGGTATTTCCTGTTGACGTACCCTCTCATGCCAAGGCCAGGGGCATACACATACCAGTAGAACGGATGGCTGGCATCGATGACCATCACCGTGTCGCCATCGTAGAGAGCGCCTGTGATATTTGAGGTGCCGTAGACCTTTTCGCTCCGAAGGGCCAGATAGGCCGTGGCATAGTCCCCCGACAGGTCCACATACCTCGGGTTTATGAGGGACGGCCTGCCGCTTCCTTTAAGGAAATAGTGGTCCACAAAGCCATATTGCCCGGTCTTTGGCACATAGACATACCAGAGGCCGTTGCCCTTAAAGCTTATTGCCTGGACGGTATCGCCGTTTTCCAGTTGCCCGATCGCGTTATCCTCGGTATAGATCCCTGAGCTTCTGAGGGTAAGGGTTGAATCCTCAAAAAGGCCGGCAACCGTATAAGTCGTCCCCTCATCCGCCAGGGCCTCCGACGTTGTCCCGAAAAAGACGGAAAGAGCGGCCAGAAGGACGGCGGCCAGAAAAATAGCGACAGGCATCTCTTTTGCGGCCCGGCCGCTGCCTTTTTGAAAAATCTTTGCCGTGAGCATGGGAGCACCTCCTTTTATAAACAAAAACAGGATCATGTACAGCGCTATTGTGATGATCACAATTATACACATGATTCATGACCGGCCTGTAAGGTTCGCTTTCCTTACGCCACTCCCGCGATAACAGCAAAAAGAGCCCGTTAGCCTACCGGGAGTCAGAGCTTTTCATAGGCCAGGCGGGGGGCCTTATCCTCTCTGACATAGATGGTTCCGCAGTGGATAAAGCCCAGCTTTTCGACAAGCTTCTGCATGACTTTGTTATCTGCGTGCGTATCGATGCGGAGATGTCCACACTGCTCATAGGCCCAGTTGATGCAAAACGCTCCCGTGCCTTTTGCCGAGCCGTCGGCGGCAATGCGGTGCACCACCCCGTAGGGCCCATCATCCAGCCACGCGCCATCCGTAATATCCGCATAGGTCGGTTCAATGTCTTTCCCGCAGATAAAGAAAAATGTCCCGACTATCCGCCCTTCCTGCGTGCAGACATAGCTGTTTCCTCCGGCGATATCGGCATGGATAAGTTCTTCCGGAGGCCAGTTCGTCGGCCCCCACTGGTTGGGATTGCCATGCTCCGCCATAAAGCGCCGGGCATAGGCGTAAATCTCCATGATCCGTTCAAAATCCTGTTCTGTTGATCTTCTGATTTCCAGCATAATATATCCTCTCCGCTTTTTTCCAAACAGTATCCATTCTGAGCTGCCACAAAATATAGTATCGCACGAATTTTCAGCAGAATAATGCCGCTAAAGCGGCGAAAATCCGGCGCAGGAAACGAATGAAAACGCAAGCGTTTTATTCGTTTCCTATAGTATAAATTACAGCAGTAAAATGTCTACCTGTTTTTCATCATATTTGCGATATTTTCGGCGGCGCCTTTTATAGTGACAATTCTGTCACTTTAAAAGTCACCGCCTTGTCACCATAAAGTGCTATTATTCTGATATACGTAAAATCTCTGAACATACAGGAGGCTGATATGGAAATTTTAAGATGCGAGAATATCACAAAGATTTACGGCACCGGCGATACCACTGTCCGGGCGCTTGACGGGGTGAGCTTTTCCGTGGAGAAGGGCGAGTTTGTCTCTATTGTGGGGCCGTCCGGCAGCGGCAAGTCCACTCTCCTTCACATCATCGGCGGTGTCGAGCGGCCGACGGATGGGAAGGTGTGGATCGACGGGACGGACATCCACAGCCTTAACGAGGACAGGCTCGCCATCTTCCGCCGGCGGCAGATCGGGCTTGTGTACCAGTTTTACAACCTGATGAGCGTTCTCAACATTGACGAAAACATCGCCCTGCCCCATCTCCTGGACGGGCGGAAGCTTGACAGGGAGCGGCTTGATGAGGTGGTCTCGCGCCTCGGCCTTTCGGCGCACCGCCAAAAGCTCCCAGGCCAGCTCTCCGGCGGGCAGCAGCAGCGGGCCGCCATAGGCCGCGCCCTCTACAGCCATCCCGCCATCCTCCTTGCCGACGAGCCCACCGGCAACCTGGACCGTAAGACCGGCGAGGAGATCATCGCCCTCTTAAAGGACTCCAACCAGAAGCAGATGCAAACCCTCATCCTCATCACCCACGATGAGGGCATCGCCATGCAGGCCGACCGCGTGATCCGCCTCGAGGATGGCAGGATCGTCCAGAACGAGCCGGTCCGGAATCTTTTATAGGAGGAAAGGATCATGGGAAACAAAAAAGTGATTTTTGATGTCACCGCCATCTATATGCGAAAAAACCGCAAGCGCACCCTGACGGCCTTTGCCGGGATCCTGCTCATGGTGGTGCTCATGACGGCGGTCTTTGTGGGAAAGGATACCCTCATGGCCTATCTCGCGGATATCGCCATATCCGAGCGCGGCAGCTGGCACATACAGGTCTATGGCCTTGATTCCGGGCAGCTTAAGGAGCTGTCCTCTCTCCCCTATATCGATGAGATCGGGATATCCAGGGACTATGGCTACACCGCCTTCCCACAGAGCGGAAAGCCTGAATATACGCCCTTTCTGGAGATAAAGGGCTACTCCTCCCCCGTCTTTTCGTGGATGAATATCCATCTTCTCGATGGACGCTATCCTGAAAATGAAAACGAGATCATCATAAGCCAGCTAGCCCTGGAAGACGGGGCAGACCTCCACATTGGCGACCACATCGACGCTTCTTTTTTCCGCCGGTATATCCACGCCTTTGAAAAAAATGAGGACGCTGCCGAAAAAGATGAGGATAGCAGCTTCCTCGTCTTTCCCTACCAGGAGAACTTTCTGGTCCATCACGGCGAGACCAAAGAGGCCCCCGCTCACTTCCCCTGGTACCCGGCCAACGATGATTTTGAAGAGCTGCACGAAGAGACGGGAAGCACAGGCTCCTACACGATCGTCGGCTTTATGGAAAGCCCTTACTATGAGCTTTCCGGCCAGGGCGGCTACATCGCCTTATCCGGCACGCCGGCGAGCGTCTCTTCCGATGAGGAGCTGAACGTGGTCGCCCTCGTCGATCTCAAAAAGGACACCACGTCTCTCTTCAACGACCTTGCCGAGATTACGGGCGATTACCGCGACTTTATCGCCAACGGCACGCTCCTGGCCTTTTCCTCGAAGAGCCCCGACAACAATATCAATTCGCTGATGATCCTTTTCCAGGCCTTCTTCAGCCTGCTGATCGCGGTCGCCTCCGCGGTCCTGATCAGCAATGTCTTCCGCATTTCCCGGCGGGAGAGGAGCCGCTATCTCGGCATGCTCTCCTCCGTGGGCGCCACAAGGTCGCAAAAGCGATGGAGCGTCTATTTTGAAGTTTTTACCCTTCTCATAGCCGCCCTCCCCCTGGGGTTCATCCTCGGCATTCTCCTCGTCAAAACCGCCATGGCGCTCTTGTCCCCACACTTTGACGCGCTTCTTGGCATGCTGGATGTCCATGTCCTGACCGGGACGGCCGTCCACCTTCCCTGCCGCCTCATCGTCAGCCCGGGGAACATCCTTCTCACCGTCCTGCTCTGCATTCTCACCGTCTGGGCCTCGGCCTGGGCCCCTGCCCTTAAGGCCGGAAAGGCCGGCCCCGTGGAGGCCATCCGCGTAAATGACGAATACCGAAAAAAAGCGCGGACAAGCCCTCGTCTCCTTTCCGGCAGCCCTCTTTGCCTCCTCGCCCTCTGCCAGGTGCGCCGGAGCCGCCACATGACCCGCGGGATCGTCCAGAGCCTGGTGCTCATCTCCTCCCTTACCCTGATCACCGCCTTCGGCGCCGGCATCGTAAACGATGTCATCGACCATAAGGCTTCGACCCCCGATATCCGGGAGGGAACCGCCTTCGAGGGCTATGACTACGCCCTGGTGGCTGAGGGCCGTCTCTATGACGCGCTCCGGGAGGAAGTTATCGCATCGGACGAAGTTAGCGCTTACAAAGAAGGCATGGCCGACCATCTCTGCGGGCATCTTGAGGGAGAAAGCTTCTCAGCGGAGTACCAGGACGCCCTTAGAGAGATCGTCGGCCGTTACTTCCCGGAGGGCATCCCGGCAGATCAGGAGGAGCTCCTGTTGGGCGAAGGCGCCGATATCTCCTTCGGCGCGATCATCCTTCACGACGACGAATTTGCCGCGTTTGCGGAAAAATGCGGCGCCGATGCTGCCGCCCTCCAGCCCGCCCAGGGCACAGGGGAAGGCCTCTCCTCTGCCGGCCCTGTCCTTGTGTATGATACGCTGAGCATCAGCACCGATGATTACCGCTTCACCTTCGCAGACCGGCCTCAGCCGGGATACCGCCTTATAGAGGTCCCACATCCCTTAAAGACGCTGCCAGGCGAGACATTGCCGGTATGGCTCTGGGCAAAGGACGACATCCTAGAAGGGCGCGTGACATTCGCCGGCTACGTCACCAAAGAGCTTCTCTCCCCCTACTATAAGATCCGGGACAGCAGCCCCTGGATGGTCATGCCGGAGACGACCTATAAGAATCTCTATGGCAGCACCGAGCCGGGCTACGACGAGGAGACCTTCCTCTCCCTGAACCGTTTTCTCCTTTTTAATGTCAAGGATGAAAACTCTAGCCTTGTTAAGCGCTTCTATGCCATGAACGCGGAATCTATGGATAGCCTGGTGATCGCTTCCGGAGGGCTGGTCAGCAGCTATTCCAGCATAAAAGAAGTGATCGCCTCGATCATCCGGATCGTCTCCATCTTTTTTGTCCTTTTTGTCGCCATCATCGGCGTACTTAACCTGTACCATTCGGTCATGGGCCGGAAGATCGAGCGCTTCCGGGAGATGGCGGTTCTCTCCTCCGCCGGGATAACCGCTCCTCAGCGCCATAAGATGCTGCACCTGGAAAACCTCCTGCTCTTTTTCCGGTCTTTCCTGTACTCGGCTCTCCTGACGGGAGGGAGCGTTTATATCCTCCGCCGGATGGCCTCCGCCTATATCGGCCGGATGGTCTTTCACACGCCTTATGCCCTGATCCTCACGACGTACCTGATCACATACCTTCTCCTTGAAGGGATGACCTTCCTCTGTTACCGTCAAAACGACGACGAAAGCATAATGGAACGTCTGCGCAAGGATGCCCAGTGACGAGCGGCCTTATGGTATCTCGGTCAGGGTTTCCAGAAGCTTTTGGGTTTTGCTCAGAAGGATGTCGACTTCGCGCCTGGCCTCTTTTTGGGGAAACCCATTCTTCCAATAATGGTTGATGAGCCTGATGTTGCCGAGCCATGCGGCTTTGTCTGTGACCTCGCGGATGCGGTTTTCGTCTTCGGTCTGCAGGTAATGCCGGATGAAAAGCTGGAAAAACTGCCGGCATATCCGGCAGGGGAGCCCCAGGTAAGGGGCAATGTCTTCGGGTCCCTTTTCTCCGGGCGACGCGCAGTAGTACAGGTACATGTCTCCCAGCTCGAATATCGGGTCCCCTCTGGCGACGCGGTCCATGTCGATGAGCAGGGGCTCCGAGTTTTGGAGGAATACATTGTTTGTGTGGAAGTCGCCGTGGACCAGATGGTTCGTCGCCGGTATCCGGCTTAGCCGTTCCAGGCATCGCCCGGCCAGCTTTTCGTCGCACCGGGCAATGCCGCGGGCGATGTATTCCCGGTATCTGTCCCTGACATCCGGGAATCCGTCTTTCTCCCCTGCCTGCGATGCGTGGATGGTCCGGGCCAGGGAGGCCATGACGCCGGCATAGTAATCCAGATCGGACGGATTCCGGGCTATGCAGGTGGTCAGGGTATCGGCATCCAAAAGCTCATACATGGCGCCATAGCGTTTTCCGACAGATACGATGCCAAATGAGATGGCCGTGGGAACGCCCAGGACAAAGGCTTTCCGGCTGAGGGCGATCTCGCGCTCCACATCCTTGTAGGTGTTGCTGCGGTTAAATACTTTTATGACCAGTTCATCATCATAACGGTAGACCTCGCCCTTCTGTCCGCTGCCAAGCAGGCGGCAACCTTCGAGGGAAACTTCTTTGTAGGCCCGGTAGCGGGCTTTCTCGGAGCCAAAGGTTCCCGGCCAGATGTAATTGATGTGCTTGATCAGTTCTTTATAGGCTCCGGTCTTGTTGAGGTCCATTTCCAGGTATTCCGCTGCCGTGCGGTAATACCAGCGCTGCATGGCCGGGTCGCTTTGGTGAAAGAGCGACCACACGTTGTCGCCGTTTTCGCTGTAAGAGCGGGCCAGCGAGCGGATATTGGCCAGCTTGTCGGCCAGCCAGAGCATTTTTGCGCCGATGTCATCGCTGTTTTTCAGCTTTTGCAGGGAGAGCTCCTTTCGCCTTTGCCAGCTTTTTTCTTTTTCTTCGTCCGGAAAAGAGGGCTCCGTCTCCGCGTCCACCAGACGGGCCACGCGCTTGCCGAAGCGCGTTTCGATCTCGCCGATCGTCCCGTCCGTGTCCTCCACGATATCGTGCAATATCCCCGCGACGATCGTTTCCTGGTCATCCGTCATGGTCGCCAGGATCTGGGCCACTTCCAGAGGATGAAGGATGAAAGGGATGTTCTTTATTTTCCGCACCTTGCCCTGGTGCATGATGGTGGCATAAATAATGGCTTCTTCAACCAGATTCATCATGTTTGCTTCTCCTTGCTGCCGCTATTTTCTCCTGCCCGCCGCTCCTGCTCGCCCGCGGGACGGCGTTCGCCGTAAGGCGATAATTTCCTTACGCCGCCTCTGCGATAATCGAGCAGGAGGGGAGAATCCGCTCCTGCTCGCCCGCGGGGCGGCGTTCGCCGTTCTTATTTATTTCTTATTTGTATTTTTTGTTAATAAGCAGACAGTCTCAACATGCGGCCCCTGACAAAATTGGTCGACGGGGCAGACCTTTTTCAGGCGGTAGCCGTGGGCGAGGAAGAAGGGCAGGTCGCGCACCAGGCTGGTGGCTTTGCAGGAGATGTAGACGATGCTGGGGACATCGTAGGAGAGGAGCTTGGGCAGGGCCTTGGGGTGGATGCCGTCGCGGGGCGGGTCGAGGATGAGAAGGTCCGGCTTTTCCGGGATCGTATCCAGGACGGCCAGCACATCGCCGGCGATGAAGCGGCAGTTTGTGATGCCGTTTTCGGCCGCGTTCTGCCTGGCGCTCTCTACCGCTTCCGGGACGATCTCCACGCCGACCACCTGGGATGCGGCCTTGGCCGACAGCTGGGCGATGGTGCCGGTGCCGCTGTAAAGGTCAAAGACGGTGCGGCCGGAGACCTCGCCGATGTATTCCCGGACCTTGGCATACAGCCGCTCGGCCGCCAGGGTGTTGGGCTGGAAGAAAGAGAAGGTGCTGACGCGGAACTTAAGGCCCAGGAGCGTCTCGTAAAAGTGGTCGGTCCCGAACAGGCACCGCTTTTCGTCGCAGCGGACCACGTCCGACAGGCCGTCGTTGATAAGGTGCCAGATCCCGACAATGCGTCCCTCAAGGGGGAGGGACAGCAACTCCTCCTTAAGGGGAGACAGGTCATGCTCCTCCTGGCTTGTGGTGACCAGGTTTACCAGTATCTCCCCCGATGTCACGCCCCGGCGCAGCAGGAGATGGCGGAGGTAGCCGATGTGGGACATTTTGTGGTAGTAGGGCACCCCCCTCTTTGTAAAATAGTCGAGGACGCAGGACACGATCCGGTTCATATCCGGATGCACCAGGGCGCAGTCCGTGGCCGTCAGCACATCGTAGGTGCTGCTCTGGCGGTGAAGGCCGAGGGTCAGGGGGCCGTCCTTTTTATCGTCCCCGAAGGAATATTCCATTTTGTTGCGGTAGGCGGTCTCCGTGGGGCTTGCGATGATCCCCTCAAAGCCGGAGGGATCGTCCAGGAAGGGGGACAGCAGATCCCGGATCTGCCGCTCTTTCATTTTCAGCTGCTCCTCGTAGGCCATTGTCTGGTACAGGCATCCGCCGCAGGAAGGAAACAGGCTGCACAGCGGCGGGCGGCTTTCCAGGGGGGATGGCGAGAGGACAGCCTGTATCCGGCCGGAAATGCCGGAGGAGCGCTTTTTTTCGATCAGGACCGCCACTTCCTGGCCGGGGATGCCGTTCTTCACCACGACCCTCTCTCCGGAAACGGGGACGATCCCCTTATTGGGATAGTCCACCCGCTCGATCACGCCGCTTACCATATCACCTTTTCTCATAGTCCTCCTTATCATATGCGCAGGGATCTTCCGCCTCCGCAGCGGACATCCCGTATGTCAGCTTATATCCTCATCAAAAAATTCGGAAAAGTCCTCATCGAAGCCGTCATCCCATTCCCTGTTAAACTCTTTGTTATATTTCGGCTTGAAATGGCGGTACAGGGTAATGGCCAGGGCAATGCCGGCGGCTATGGCGGCAAGGCCACAGATGAGCGTCAAAAGGAGGCTGCCGCCTTTTCTCTCATCCTCTCCCAGCCAGGCGTTTTTCAGTTTTTCCATTTCCCTATCCTTAATTTTTTCCAGCATATGAGGCTCCTTTCCTTTTATCGTTATCGTTATCGTTGAATTGCCGGCAGGCGGCAGGAAGGCCCGGCCCTGCTGCCGCCCGCATGCGCTCTATTTCATACTTTTTGCAGAGCGGCGAAGCCGGCGAACATTTTGCGGCGGCCGGCGGTTTCAAAGTCGACGGTCACCTCGTAGTCCCGGCCGCCGTCCTTGATCTCAAGGACGATGCCCACCCCGAATTTAGCGTGCCGGACCGTGTCGCCGACATCGTAGCCGCAGGGGGCTTTGACGCTCGCCTTCTTGGGCTCGCTCTTTTCGTAGGGCTTGGCCTGGAAGGCCTTTTTCATCTCGGCGTAGGCCGTGCGGGCGTTATACTTTTCATCAAACTTCGGCTTTTTCTCCACCGTCTTCTGGCCCATGTCCACCAGCTCCCGGGGGATCTCCTCCACAAAGCGGGAGATGCGGTGGAACTTGGTCTCGCCGCGCATCATCCTCTCCCTGGCGCATGTCAGCGTCAGTTCCTGCATGGCACGGGTAATGCCCACATAGCAAAGGCGCCTCTCCTCCGCCAGGTTTTCATCCTCTTCCTTCCCGAAGCCTAAGAAGCCTGGAAACAGCCCCTCTTCCATGCCAGCCATGAACACGCGGGGAAATTCCAGGCCTTTAGCGCTGTGGATCGTCATCAGCAGCACATAATCCTGGGAGTCGTCCACCGAATCGATATCCGCCACAAGGGCGACCTCCGCCAGGAAGCCGGACAACGTGGCGGGACGGTTTTCCTCTTCCATGGCATCCTGGTAGGACTGGGCCTTGGAGATCAACTCGTCGATGTTTTCTATGCGGCTCTTAGCCTCCTCGGTGCCTTCCTTTATAAGCTCATCCCGGTAGCCGGTAAGCTCTATGATGTCCTCAAGGAGCTCGCGGACCGTATAGCTTTCCGCCTTGGTCTTCAGCGACTGGATGAAGGTGACAAAGTCGTCGATCTTGGGCTGGCTGCGCCCAAGGTAGGGGATCTCCTCGGATACCCTCAGGGCTTCGTAAAAGCTGATGTTCATCTCGGCGGCATAGGCGAGCACCCGCTCCTGGGTGGTATTTCCGATACCCCGGCGGGGCACGTTCAGAATGCGGCGGACCGCCAGGTCGTCCCTGGCGTTGTCGACGGTCTTAAGATAGCACAGAAGGTCCTTGATCTCCTTGCGGGCATAGAAATTGAGGCCGCCTACAAGCTTATAGGGGATGTTCGCCGTCAGCAGCTTTTCCTCAAACAGGCGGGACTGGGCGTTGGTCCGGTAAAGGATGGCAAAGTCCCGGCAGGAGGCCTCTCCCTTCGCCACGGCCTGGCTGATCTCGCCGGCGATATACTCGGCTTCCTCGTAGCCGTTGTGGAACTGGCGGAAGGCCACCAGCTTCCCCTCGGGGTTATCAGTCCAGAGGGTTTTGTCCTTGCGCATGGTGTTGTTGGCGATGACGCTGTTGGCGGCCGCCAGGATATTTTTCGTCGACCGGTAATTCTGCTCCAGGCGGACGACCTTGGCCTCGGGGTAGTTGTCCTCAAAGCCCAGGATGTTGTGAATATTGGCGCCCCGGAATTTGTATATGGACTGGTCGTCGTCGCCCACCACGCAGATGTTCCGGTAGCGCTCGGCCAGGAGTGAGAGCATCTCAAACTGGGCGGTATTGGTGTCCTGATACTCGTCCACCAGGATATAGCGAAAGCGTTCCTGATAGTATTCCAGCACCTCGGGATGCTTTTGGAACAGGTCCACGGTCTTGACAAGCAGGTCGTCAAAGTCCAGGGCGTTGTTTTTGACCAGGAGGCGCTGGTATTCCCGGTAGGCGCTGGCGTACTTCTGCTCGTTTTCATCCCTTCCGGCCTCTTTGGCGCAGTCGTCCGGGGTTTTCAGGGAGTCCTTGGCGTGGGAGACATAGGCCATAAGGCCCCTCTCCCGGTATTCCTTGGGGTCCAGGCGCAGGAGGGATATGACCTCCTTCATCAGGCTCTTCTGGTCGTCGGTGTCATAAATGACGAAGTGGTTATCGTATCCCAGCAGGTCGATATGCCGACGCAGGATACGGACACATGCGGAGTGGAAGGTGGACACCCAGATGCTTTCCGCTCCCATGCCGACCAGGTTATCGACCCTTTCCCGCATTTCCTGGGCGGCCTTGTTGGTAAAGGTGATGGCCAGGATGTTCCAGGGATTCACGCCTTTTTCTTCGATAAGATAGGCGATCCTGTGAGTCAGGACCCTTGTCTTTCCCGACCCGGCGCCCGCCAGGATGAGCAGGGGGCCTTCGGTATAAAGGACGGCCTCCTTCTGGGGCGGATTTAAATTTTCGTAGATGCTCATACGATTTTCCTCTTCAAAAGAAATGAGGTCAGACCCCTTTCCAGGTTACAGGAAAGAGAGGCAACAAAAAACTTTTTAGCAGAAAACAATTTACTTTTTGTTCTTTTTTATCTATAATCTTTTAATGAACGTTGCTGCAAATAAGGAGATTCTTTACATGACAGATGAAATGAAAGGCATTATCCGGCAGGTTATGGAGAAAGCCCGGCAGATCGATTATATCCGGCCAGAAGACCTGCCTAACATTGACCTGTATATGGACCAGGTCACCACCTTTATGGATGAGCAGCTCTCCTCCACCCGCCGGAAGCCGGAGGATAAGATCCTGACCAAGACCATGATCAACAACTATGCCAAAAACAAGCTCCTGCCTCCCCCGGATAAAAAAAGGTACTCCCGGGAGCATATCCTGATGCTGACCTTTATCTATTATTTTAAGAATATCCTGTCCATCAGCGATATCCAGACCCTTTTATCACCCTTGGCCGAAAAATATTTCCGGACAGGCGATGACGCCAGGAAGCCTTCGCGCGCATCCCATAAAACGGACAGCGCCTCCTCTTCCGCGGAGCCTTCCCTGGATATGCTCTCCATCTATAACGAGATCTTCCGCACGGTGAATATCCAGGCCGGGAACCTTCTGCCGGACCTCATCCGGCGGGCCAATATCGCCGGGGATTCCTTCCTGGACGCCCCGGAAGAGGCGCGGCCGTCCCTGCAGCGTTTTGCCTTCATCTGCCTGCTCAGCTTTGATGTTTACATGAAAAAGGTGATCCTGGAGCAGCTCATTGACGATATGCGGCTTTCCGAAAGCGCCAGGTCCCGGGAGGACGAAAAGGGAAAGGGCAGGGACAAGGGCAAAACAGCCAGATAATTTTCCCGTTTTGCCGCGAAAGGACAGGATACGCTCCTGTCCTTTTTTGTCGGGAAAGCCCGTGTTATATAGCGAACGCATTTTCGAACACATGTTCATGGAAGATCCGTGCGCGCTCAGGCTTCCTCTCCGCCTTCTTCTTTATGGGAAGGCGCGCTTTCCTCGCTGCGGAAGGGAGGCATGACGCCTTTTTCTATCATGCGGGAGAATACCAGCTCGTAGCCGTCGTTGCCGTAAATGACCGAGCGGTTGACGCGGCTGATGGTCGCCGTGGATGCACCGGTTTTTTCGGATATATCCAGATAGGTGCGGTGGTCCATCAGCATCCGCGCTACCTCAAAGCGCTGGGATAGCGACAGCAGTTCATTAACGGTACACACATCCTCGAAGAAGGTATAGCATTCCTCCTTGTCCTTTAAGCAAAGAATCGCTTCAAACAGGCGGTCCACCGCCTCTGTCCTGATAGTCTTGCTCATGTCAACTCTCCTTTATGATGTTTTTTCGTCATAACATGCCTAATATTTTAGCACTCTAAATTGTGAAAAGCAAGACATAAATGATATCACAGACGAATAAAACGGTTACTATTCACGTTCTCAGCTCCCCGTATAGGTGAAGGGAGAGCTGATCTGGTAGTTGCTGTAGACCGGGCCGTAGGGCTCTTCGACGTAGGCGGCAACGTAATACTGGTAGGTTTTGCCCGAAACGACGTTTTTATCGATAAAGAGGCGCTTTTGGCCTTCCCTGATCTCCCTGAGCAGGACAAAGCTCTGCCCCTCTTCCCTGCGGTAGATGACGTAGCCGTCGCTCTGGCTCCTCATGGACCACTGGAGGCGTATGCCGCCGCCCTCCTGCTCTGTGACGCTGGCGATGTAGACCTTGGGGGCGGTCACGATGATCTCCTCGCTGAAGGATTCCACGCCCGTATACTGGACGCCCTCTATGGTCCGGTAGGGCACGACCTTATACTGGTAGTGGTCATAGGAGGCCAGGTTTTTCTCCCTGACCTGGCGGGCGGCATCGGATGGGACATCCTCCACCAGTTCATAGGCGCCGCCGTTCCGGCTGTGATAAATGAGATAGCCGTCCGCGCCCTTCACCGGGTTCCACATGACCAGGTTGTGGAGGCTCTTATAGGTCCTGGCCTTAACGACGGTCCGGCTCAGGGCCGGCGTGATCATCTGGGTGGGGGAGGCCCCGCCATAATAGCGCTCGCCGTCGATCAGCACATAGGCCTTGACGTAATACTGCACCCAGATGCCCGGTTTGAAGGCAAAGCCTTCCTTTTCTTTGTCCTCGAAGGCAGTGGTGCTGGCCTTGACCGAGCCTATGCCTTTTACGGAGAGCCCCTTCTCCCGCCGGAACACCTGGTAGCCGTCCGCTCCCGCCACCTGGGACCAGGCGACGGTCATGCTGCTATAGCTGTTGGCGCTGACCGAAAGGCTCTGCGGAGCCTCCGGGAGGACCAGCACGGTATAGGAGGCTGTCAGATAGGAGTATCCGTTTACAGTTACCGTTATCTGCGCCCGGCCAGGCTTCCTGGCGCTGACCCTTCCGTTTGCGGAGACCGATGCGATATCCGGGTTCTGCGAGACGAAGGTTAGGCCGGCGCCGGCGTAGGAGGCCGGCGTGACAGACGGGGACAGCTGATAGGCCTGTCCCGGCGTCAGGGTAAGCTCGGCCGTTTCCGCTTCAAGGGCCACATAGGTATCGGTCGTCCGGGTGTGGACTTTGATGCGCGGGCATGTGCCGCTTTGCGCCATGTCGGTATACTGAATGCCGCCCTGGCCGTCGGAGGTGCCGATAAAGCCCTCGCCGTAGGCGATGCCGGCTGTCAGGGTACACCATTTGTAGGTGCTGGTCACGTCGTAGGCGATGCTCTTTTCCACGCAGTAGCGGATGGCGCTGCTGCCGGCGTTGGTGATGACAACGGAGAAGCGGCTGCCCGGGTTGATCAGCACTTCGGGAACGGTAAAGGTATCGATCCCGGCGTAGGTCTGGGTATATTTTGCCGGCTTTGCGTAGGCGGGCGTGCCGCTCAAGGGGTCGGCCGGGTCCTGAAGGTCGGTGTAGACCTGGACGGTGAGGCTGCTGCCGTCGCCCCGGATGGCGGTAGCCACCTCGCCCAGGGCTTCCACATAGCCGTTCCCGGCTTTGGCGGTGAAGATGACCGCCACCGATTCGCCGCTGTCCAGGCGCACATACTCAAGGCCTGCGGAGCCGTCGTAAAAGTAGTTGTTGGCGTACAGAGGGTTTGCTTCCGCCGTGGCGCAGAGGATGTTGGTCAGGCTGGCGTCCTGGTAGGAAACGTAGAAAAAACCGCCGTCGCCCCAGTTGGGACCCCAGCTGTTCTTAACGATCCAGGCCCCGTCGCCGGACACGCCCGACCCCGCGGCGAAGTTGTTTTTGGAGAAGGTATCGTCCCATCCCACAATGGTCACTGCATGGTTCACGCCGGATGAGTAGGGATAGCAGTAGGCCATGGTGCTGGCATTAAAGTAGCGGGCCATGTTGCTCCGGTCAAGGTAGATGAGGGTGCTGGCGGAGCCATAGTAGCGCACCAGCTGCTTAGTCCTCTCCACGGTATAGTAATCGGAAAACACGGCGTCCTTAAGGCAGGCGGCCGTATCGTAGGCCGCCCTCCGGCGCAGGTTTTCGCTCCAGGACGTGGGCGTGGGATAGGCGCTGTCCAGGGCCATGCCCGACCAGGTGGAAAGGAACATGGCGGCCGTGTAGGGGTTGCCGCCGTTCCGGTAGTCGGCGTGGGTATGGTAGTTAAAGTCGTAGGGCGTATTTCCCAGCGGGTCGTTCATGCGGTTGGCCCAGAAGAAGGCCAGATGCTCCTCCGAAAGGTCAAAGGCGCCCAGGCCCTGCTTGAGAAGGGATGTCTCCATGATGGAGGCCAGGGTGAAGGCCCAGCAGTCCTGGTAGGAGCCCTGATTTTTGGGCACCGTGACGATGCCGGCCGAGCGGGCGTCGAAGGCTGTGGGAAGGCTGGCCGCGTAAACGCCCGGCACCTCGTCCACCGCCGAGGAGCCGACCTCAAAGGCCGGGACGGCCTCCGGCAGAGTGACAAACGGCGCAAAGACCGCCATCTCCTCTTCTTCGGTCATGGGGCGGCCCAGCACATAGCGGATGCCGTTATTGTCCGGATCGCCGGAAAGCCCGGATGAGAGCTCGTCGGACGGGGCGTCTTCCATGATAAGGCCGCCGGAAATGATGTCGCCGGAAAGAGTCTCTTCTATGCTCAGCCCGTCGGCCAGTCCATCGGTGAGCTGGTCATAGGCCCCGGCTTCCACGAAAGAGGTTTCCGTTGTCTCCCTAAGCTCCTCCTCTTCCAGGCTTATGGGCGCTTCTATACCCTCTTCCCAAAGGCCCTGGCCCGATCCGTTTTCTTCGCCATAGGCGCTTTCGGCGACGGCATCGCCTTCGTATTCCTCTATCGGCAGGGCGGCTGCGCTTTCGCTTACAGGCGTGCCTTCTTCCATGGCGGGAACAAAACCGGTGCCGTCGGACAGCAGCTCGTCAAAGCTGATGTCATTCCCGCCATCATCCAGGGACAGAGCCGCGGCGGGCGCCGGCTGTATGAAAAGAGAAGCGGCCAGGCCTATGGCCAGGTATTTTAAATGTCTGTCTTTCTTTATCCTCATGCCATTCCTCCTTGATGAGTATCAGATGTATCCCCCAGCAAACACATAAAAACATTCGACCTGTGCGGTCACTAAAGTGCCTACTACCAGTCCGAAAACATTATTTTTTGCGCTTGCGGGTGTCATTTCTCTTAATGGAAAAGTCCTGGGTCTCCAAGGACAGGTTGGGGTTGTAGTAGGGATCCGGGGTGTCAAAGGCTTTCGGCCACCGACTCCTTATCAGGGCGATCTCTCGGGCAAAGCGGGCCTGCTTTTCCGGGGTATCCTCAAGGCCGCGGGATAGGGATTCGTAGTGGATCAGCTGGGCATGAGGATCATAGACCACAAGGTATCCCTTCTCACGCACCTTAAGGCAGAAATCCACGTCGTTGAAGGCCACGGCGAGCCCTTCAAAAAAGCCGCCCACCTCCTCGTAAACGCTGCGGCGGACCAGCATGCAGGCGGCTGTCACGGCGCTGTAGTCCTGGGCACAGATGATGCGGTGGCAGTATCCCGTGCTCTCCCTGGGCTGCTGCACAAAGCAGTGGCCGGCAACCCCGCCGTAGCCGAGCACCACGCCGGCGTGCTGGATGCGGTTGTCCGGATAGTAAAGCCTCGCCCCCACGATGCCCACGTCCGGCCTCTGGCCGTAGCCCATGAGCTCCGTAAGCCAGGACGGATCGATCACCTCGGTATCGTTATTGAGAAGGAGCAGGTAGTCCCCCGACGCCCTGGCCGCGCCGTAATTGTTAATGGCCGAGTAGTTAAACGCCTCCCGGTAGGTGACGACATGGACGCGCTCATCGGCCGCTGACATTTCCCGGTAAAACCGGAACGTCTCCTCCTGGGTGCTGTTGTTTTCGATGATCAGGATCTCGTAGGAGGGATACTCTGTCTTTTCCAGGATCGACATAAGGCACCTTTTCAGCACCGGCACCTGGTCCTTATTGGGGATCAGGATGGATACGAGGGGAGAATGGGGCCAGTGGTAGACCGTCCGGTACAGGCCGGGGAACTCGCCCATCACGGCCTGGGCGGGGATGCGGCAGCGCTCGTAATGGGCATTCAGGGCCCGCCTCCCGGCCTCGAAGGCCTCGGATTTCGCCTCCGGGTTCTGGGAGGTGGATTCCTGGTGGCACCGCCAGTGATACAAGATCTGCGGGATATGGATGATCCGCCCCGCCCTCTCGGACAGGCGCAGGATCAGGTCGTAGTCCTGGGCGCCGTCGTAAGCGCCCCGGAGGAGCCCCGTCTCCATGAGGAAAGAGCGCCTGACCACCAGGAGGTGGCAGATGTAATTGACGCTGTAAAGGAGGTCCGGGTCAAAGTCCGGCTTGAAGGCCGGCTCCCGGAAGGTCTTGCCCTTAAGGTCCATCTTATCCTCATCGGAATAGATGACATCCGCCTCCCCTCTTCCATCGCCCCGCGCGCTCAGGATGGCCTCGGCGCAGGCATAGAGGGCATGGGGGCAGAGCACGTCGTCGTGGTCCAGAAAGGCCACGTAATCTCCTTTTGCCAGGCTGATGGCCCGGTTGGTGTTGTCTGATATGCCGAGGGGCTCCTTTCCGGGAGATATGACGCGTATCCGCTCATCACTGTCCCGGATATCCGAAAGCCACCCTCCAAGGGGCGAGGGGTGCGGGCTTCCGTCGGAAAGGATCAGCTCCCAGTGCCGGTAGGTCTGGCTTCTGACGCTTTCGACCATGGCCGACAAAAATTCCCTGTCCGTCCGGTATAAAGGCACAACAACTGAAAAAAGCGGCGGAGAGTCAAATTCACGTTTCCGCTGCTTTGATAGCTCTTCCTCATCGGGAAGGTGTGAAGAAAGAAAACGGCTGTAGCTTACCGGTTTGTGGAGGTGGTTCCTGACCTTTTCCAAAAAGCGGGTCCAAACGGCCGCCGCCCCCTTCTCCTTCAGCAGGATAAGGCCCTTTTTCAGCAGCCTCCCGCAGCGCCAGGCCTTAAGGCCCGCCCCTGAAAGGGGGAGCGAGATAGCCACATCCTCCCCCACCTCGGGACACAGGCGCAGGGTGACGCGCCTGCCCTCCGGAAGGGGCATTTCCACAAAGAAGCCGAAATCCAGGGGTGCCAGGCCGTCATATACCCTTTCCACGTCATACCGGCGGCAGCGCTCGGCTTTCGCCGGAAGGCGCCTGCCCTTGTCATCGAAAAGTTCCACATGGACAAATGTTTCGGCGGCCGCCCAGCCGCGCAGGGTGAAAACCCTGCGGGCCCGGTCGGCGGATACCGCCTCGATATAGTAATGGGGAGAAAACGCGTCTCCTCTTGTTTTGCTCATAGAATAGTCCTTATACGGAAGGGAGGCTCCCCTCCCGCCCAGTTTCCATGCCTTAAAGCACATCCGCAAAATGGGGTTTCAGGCGGTGGTAGGTAAAGCTGCCGGCCGCAAACAGGACGGCCACGCAGCCCCAGAAGTACAGCGTCCATACGGGCCTCTGGAAGAACCAGTGCTTCCAGATCAGAGCCTCCCGGTAGCCGTTGACCACATAGTACATCGGGTTAAAAAGCAGGAGCCGCCGGAGGAAGGGATAATCCTTAAGGGCGGTTTCCGCTACCCACATGATGGGGGTCAGCCAGATAAAGACCTGCAGGAGGATGCTGATGATCTCCCTGAGATCCCGGAAAAAGACAACGATGGCGCTGGTCAGGTAGACAAGCCCCAGGACCAGCATGAAGGTACAGAAAAAGTAATAGACAAGCTGCAGCTCGTACACGGAAGGCTTATAGCCGTAAAGGGTAAAGAGCACCAGCGTAAACAGCACGAAAAACATGTGGACAAAGGCCGCGGATATGACCTTCACAACAGGCAGCAGGCTGATCTTGAAAACGACCTTCTTGACCAGGTAGCTGTACTCTACAAATGCGTTTGTGCCGCCGTTTAAGGCATCCTGAAAGAAAAACCAGGGAATGATGCCGGATACCAGGTAGAGGACGAAGGGAATGCCCAGGTCGCCCGCGTCCGCCCGGAAGCCCACGGAAAAGACAAACCAGTAGACCAGTATAGTCACCACCGGCTGTACAAAGGCCCACATAATGCCGAGGTAGGAGCCGGCATATTTAGTTTTGAAGTCGTTCCTGGCCAGGTGCAGCACCAGCTTGCGGTTTTTCAGCACCTCTCCCGGCAGCAGAAGGATATGCTTCATTTCCTGTCCTCCATTTTAGGGATATGCTTCATTGGCTTCCCTCCCTTTTACAGGTGCTTTTCTTCCCGGTAGGCGCGAAAGCTTCCCCAGCGCTTATCCTTGTCGGACAAACGCAGCTGCATGCCCTCGGGGATGGGCCAGGCGACGCCGATATCCGGGTCGTTGTAGGCAATGCCGCCCTCGTCGTCCGGATGGTAAAAGTCCGAGCATTTGTAGGCAAATTCCGCTTGGTCAGAGAGAACCAGGAAGCCGTGGGCAAAGCCCTTGGGGATGAAAAACTGCTTTTTGTTCTCAGCCGACAAAGTCACGCCATACCACTGGCCGAAGGTCTTAGAGCCCTCGCGCAGGTCGACGGCCACATCAAACACTTCGCCCACGACCACCCGCACCAGCTTGTCCTGGGGGTACTGCTTCTGGAAGTGAAGACCGCGGAGGACCCCGTAGGAGGAACCGGACTGGTTGTCCTGGACAAAGGTGACATCCATCCCGGCCTCGGCAAAGTCCCTGTAATTATAGGTTTCCATGAAGAACCCCCGCGCGTCGCCGTAAACGGCCGGTTCCACCACATAAAGTCCTTCGATATCCCCGCAGGGTGTTACTGTAATTTTTCCCATAATAATTATCCTATTCTTTTTAATCTTTTCGATTCAGGCATACGCCGTTGGCGCCAAAGTAGAAGACCTGCTTGTTGTCGGCCGTCTTCATGGACGTATTCTGGTACATAATGCCGGTGGTGCTGTTGAAGTAATACCATTTTCCCAGGATCTTGTGCCATTTCAGGTACAGAACGCCTGTGCTGGGCGCGTAGTAGGTCTTGCCGTCGATGGTGACAAATTCCTTGACGGCGATCCGGCCGTCCGGCTTGCAGGCGTAGAGCTTGCCGTTGTTCTTGATGATGCGGTTGGCATAGAGGAAGCCCTGGACAGAGTTAAAGTAATAGCGGTTTCCCTGGCTGTCTGTGTACCAGCCCTTAACGGCACGCCCCTCGTCGTCGAAGAAGTAGGCCTTGCCTTTAATGTTCCTGACCCATCCGGTCATCCGCACGCCGTCCTTGTTGACATAATAGATCTCGCCGTCCAGGTTCAGGAGGGTCCGCACCACTTTTGCGCCGTTCTGATAATAGTAATACTTGCCGTTTTCATATTGCCAGCCGTCCTTCTCGACAGGCTTTGGCTCCTGGTCCTTAAAGTAGCGAATGATGGCCCGGGCATCCGCCTCACCGAGGGCGCGCAGCTGTTCTTCCGTCCGCAGATAAGTCATCATATCCTGTTCGTTTGACATAAAAGCGTGCTCAATGATGACGCCCGGGACATTGTTCAGGACGCTGTGCTTAACGACGGCATAGTAGTCCGCCAGGCGGCCGTTGGGGTAGAGCGTCCCGTCCTCGGAGAGGCGGTAGGCCAGCCCCCCGGTCAGGGAATTGTACCTGGCAATGCCGAGGGCTGTCAGCTCCTGTAAGACATAGCGTGCGAATACCTGCTCCTTTTTCATAAGCTCCTCGCGGTAGGTGCCGCTGGAAAGCAGGACGCAGGCACCATGCAGCGTCGGGTCGGAAAAGGAATTGTTGTGAAGGCTGACGATCAGGTCCGGATGGTAGCGCATGGCTACGGGGACGCGCTGGTCGACATCCAGGTATTCGTTTTCTTTCCTTGTGAGAAAGACATCGATATTGGGCGCGTCCCGCGTGAGCGCCTGCATGGTATAGATGGCTATTTTGTAATTCAGGACCGATTCTATGTACGTGACGCCGTTATAGCTGTGCGCAGCCCCGCTTTCCTCCCCGCCATGGCCAGGATCCAGGACCACAACGAAATGGCGGGAAATATCCGCCCGGGAAGGGACGGACCCGGCAAGTGCCAGGCATGTGATGAACAGAAGGAGGAGAAGCGTCTTAAAGAGAGTCGATCGTTTTCTTGGTACGGACATGGTTTTATTCCCTTCCTCTCATCTTGCTTTTATCCACAGCCGGCAATTTCACAGAGCCTGACATGTCCGTGCGTCACTGGCTGCCCAATGGTGTTGTTCCTATATATCTTTAACACAAAAACTGATTTTTGTAAAGAGCCAGGGACCAGACCCCTGTAAGGAGGTCTGGTCCCTGGCTCTTATCGCAGAGGTGGAATTATATTTGGAAATCGGTGCCTTAGCCGACGACTGCCGGGTCGGTGGGGTCGTAGTAGGCGCCTTCCGGCATGGGAACGAGGGCGCGGCGGCCAAGCGGTCCCTTGAAGGCTTCGGACGAGGTATAGGACCCGTCGAAGACGCGGATGCGGGCGCCGTTGCAGTTCTCCCATACCCACTTGGCATCGGCCACGCAGCAGCGGATGCAGCCGTGGGAGGCGGGGTTGCCCAGCTTGTTGTACTCATACCTGGGCACGTTGTAGGAGTTGGCGTAGGTGCAGGCCACGGAGTGGATGAAGATGCCTTCATACACATGGGTGCCGTACTGGCCCCAGGACGGGCCCATCAGGGCCTGCCAGCGGTCGGACCTGGTCAGGTAGAAGGTGCCGAGGGGCGTTTCGGTCCCGGCCAGGCCTACGGATACGCGGATGCTCTTGACCGGCACGGTGCGGGCGGAGTTATAAACGGTCATGACGCCGTTCACGCGGTCGACCTCCAGGTAGTAGGGACCCGTGTAGATGTCGGTGACATCGTTCCGGCGGTAGCCGTTGGCGTCAAAGTAATAGATCAGGCCGCCGATGTTGGCCGATGTGCTCTTGTAGAAGCCGCCGCCGGCCGGGTTGACGTACCTCACCAGGTTCTGGGCGTCGCTTTCCACGACCCAGCCGGTGACAAAGGTGCCGCTCTTGTTGACATAGCCGTAGGTGCTGCCGTTCCAGGTGAAGGTGTCGAACAGCATCACATAGTCCTTGAAGAAATAGGTCTTGCCGTTGATGGTGCGGCTGCCTTCCTTAAAGAGGGTGCCGTCGGCCGTAGCGTAATAATACTTATCCTGATAGTGGATCAGGGTCTCTTTGTACATGGTGCCGCGGTATTCCGTAGAGTTGGATACGCGGAAGAAATAGGTCTTCCCGTTCACGGTCTGGATGGCGCTGACCATGCGGCCGACGCTGTCATAATAGCGGTCGTCCACCAGGGCGCTCTTGACGTGGTTGCCGTTTTCTGGGAAATAGAACCAGCCGGCGAACTTGTCGTTTACAGTCACCTTCTGGATGCCGGTCTTTTCCTCCACCTGCCCGGGATTCGCGCCGAAGTAGTAATACTGCTTGATGGAGCCGCCAAGATAGATCCACTGGTTCTGCCAGGAGGCCTGCTTGCCGTCGCCGCCGAAGTAGTAGCGGGTATCGCCGATGCGAAGGAGCGTGTTGGTGTAGACCCTGGCATCGGCTCCGGAGCAGTAGGTGCCTCCGTCCTCGGCCTTTACTCTCAGCTTGTTGGCCAGAAGATATCCGTTCTTGTTCAGGAGATAGCGGTAGGTGTAGCCGTTTTCGACCACGGCGGCCACGTGATAGCCGGTATGCTTAAGGGCCTGGCCGCGCTTGTCGCCGGCTTCATAGCCCTGGAAATACAGATAGCGGGATGTCGTCTTGCTGTTCAGCTTCATCCAGGAGCCGACGAGCATTTCGCCGGGGATCTCGGTATCCGGGCGGAAGAAGTAGAGGTTTCCGTTGATCTCGCGAAGGCCGGTGCGGGGGCGTCCGCTGCTCATCAGCTGGTAGGATTTCCCGTTGATGTTGAAGTAGCCGACGGAGGCGTACTGCGCGTTCAGCTCGTTCATGGGATAGCGGTTGCCGTTGTTGTCGAAATACTGGAACTTGCCGGCGGCCTTGTCCCAGTACCAGTAGTTATCCTTGCGCTGTCCGATGTCGCTGTTGAGCGGGGTCAGGATCACGTTCTGGCCGGCGTACTCGTCGTAGAGCTTAGCCACATTGGAGGGGGTAAACATGCAGAGCTTATAGGTCTGGTAATTGTAGGTCTGGCCGGGCGTGCCGGGCTTAAGGCTGCGGCGGCCGGTCAGCATCTTGCCGTTGTCGTCGAAGAGGTAGTAGCCGGTGTGCGACTTGCCGGTCGCGCGGTCAATGGTCGTGACGCGGATGACGCCGTCCTTGGAGGTATAGAAAATGTCCGCGGCCGTGGCGCCGACGGAATACACGTTTTCGCTTACCGGCTCTTCCTGGAGGCCGTCGCTCAGGAGATCGGCGCCGGAGGAGACAGAGGCAGCATCGTCCTCCACAAAGTTGATCTCGTCAAGATAGGCTTCCTCGCTTCCGGCGATGACCGTGCTCTCCGGGCCGGCGGCCGGCTCGAAGGGCGTTCCCTCGAACGGGTCGGAGCCGTCCTCGTTGCCGGCGCCGACGGACGCTGCGGCCAGGTCGGCTTCCTCAATGGGGAAGGCTTCCTCAAATTCGCCGGGGTCCTCGTTGCCCGCATAGACAACCTCAACGGCGTTTTTGCGGCGGAGCTTGTAGCCGTAGCTGTATATCGCCCAATCCTCGTTGTAGACGGTGACGGCAAGGCGGGTATAGGCGGCGCTGACCTCCGGGACCGCATCCGTCGTGCTGACGGAGGAGGTCAGAAGGTCCTCTTCTTCTATATCAATAAAGGCGTCCAGGTTGCCGTTGCCTTCCTCAAAGCCGATGGCGCCATCCATGACGGCCTGGCCGTCCAGGTCGCCTTCCTCGAAACTGATCTCGCCGTAAACGGCATCGTCAAAAGAAATGTCCTCCGTAAATGTGCCCTGGACGGGAGCGCTGCCCTGGTCATACTCTTCCATAGCGATATCTTCTATGACGATATCCTGGAAGAAATCCTCGGGAGCCATGTCATCAAGGCTTAAGTCCGCGTCGCCTTCACCGGACGCTACGGAATAGACGGGATTTTCGCTGGAGGAGATAAGATCCTCTTCCTCTAAAGAAAAAGCGCCTGCCCAGGATGCACTTTCCACGCTCAACGCCAGGCACAGCGCGAGCGCGATCACCTTTTTCTTCATGTTTTTCCTCCTTTAATATAGATACTTTAAATAGATACTTTATTTGCTTTTTTAAGTGACTGTCACCGGGCAGGAGGGAGCGGCTTACTCTCCCAGTCCTCCTTCGATAGCCGTCACCAGGGCTTTCATGGCTTCATTTTCGTCGTGGCCGTCGCAAAAGAGCTCGATCTCATCGCCGCACTTGACGCAGGCGCCGAGGACGCTCAGAACACTTTTGGCATTGGCCTGCCCGCTTTTACAGGCAAATGTAATGAGAGAGTCAAAATGCATGGCCTGCTTACAGAGTATCCCTGCCGGGCGCAGATGAAGCCCCGACAGATTATTTATGACAACTTTCCGGCTGACCACCTTTTCACCTCCCTTTACGATGATATATACGCACGGATCTCAGGCCGAATCATGCCTGGATCGAAAAAAATCGGATCAAAAAATCGGATCAAAGAAAACGATCAGGGCTCCGTGGCGTTTACCACGGTGATATACCGGGCTGTGACCTCGGTGGAAACGTCCTCTACCAGCTCATAGCCTTCCGGCAGGGCAATCTTTACGGGCACGGTGCTTAGCCCTTCCTGAATGCCGGTAAGGTCTATGGCGGCCGTGGCGGCATCCTCATCAAAGTCCTCTTTCGTATCAAAACCCTCTTCCGGAGCGGTGTTTTTTTTCACCCGGACCTCGATCCGGTCAAACTCGAACGTCACCTGCATGTCCGGCGAGCGGTTTTCAACCCGGATCTCGTTGGTGGGAATGTAAAACACATAGCCGCCTTCCGGCAGGATGCACACGTTGACCAGCACCTCATCGGAAGAGCTTTCGCTGATCCTGGTGCCCTCCGGCATGAGGGAGGCCAGGCTGATGCGGACCTCAAGATCATCCGAGACCCCGGTCACATCCACGCGCTTATCGTGGACATAGATCCGGTTCCCGGCTTTTCTCAGGCTTTCCAGGGCATCCGCGGTGCCGGCCACGCTTATGGTTTCGGGAACCGTGGTGACGCTGTTCACCACGTACCCCTGTGCCGGCGTGCCCACATAATCCGCTGCCAGGGCGACATTCTGGCGGACGCGCCAGAACTTTGTCGTCACGGTCGCCTTGCCGTCATTTTCCAGCCTCAGATTGCTTAAATATACCGACTGCAGGCTGTCGCCGTTTTTGTCATAGATCTGCAGGGAAACGGTGTCGGACCTCTCCTGGGAGGCGCCGTCCAGATTGACGGCCGCCACCACCCGGTCGATGCGCGACATGACCGACTGGGGGCCGGTAATGCGTATCTTTTCCGGAGAAACTGTCTGCGTTCCCACGGCATACCCGCGGGCCGGTTTGCTTTCGCCGTTATTTATGTTTATCAGATATTCGTTGGTGACTTTAGCTTCCAGGCTGACCGCGTAATTCGGCGGGCTTATACGGATCTTGCCGGCCGCTATGCCGGGGCAGCTGGCGCTCAACGGGATCATGACCGGGTCCGTGTTAAAGCTGACAGCCTGCTGCAGGTCCGCGGTCAGACGGATGTCCTCCGCGGTCAGGCTGTCAAGCAGGAGCCGTTCCCCGGTCAGAGTGACCCGGACCGTGGTCTGCTTGACATTCTGCACGCACATCATCCCGGTATCCTCGATGTAGGCTTCATTGACGAGGTCCACATCCTGGAGGGTAAAGCTCCGCTCGATGATGGGGTTGTCAATATTCGCGACGACCAGCCAGACCAGGATGCCGCAGACGAGGGATATGATCTTGAGAGCAAGATTATCAGTCAGTTTTTTCTTCATAAGCCTTCTTTTTTATTTCCGGACTTTTTCTCCGTTTTTTCATCGGGGATATCTTCCCGGCTTTCTGATATGAGCTTCTTGAGACGCCGGCTTTTCAGGAACTGGCGCAGCCTTTTATCCACAAAACGCTTTCCCTGGGCCGCCACCAGCGCCTCGCGCAGCGCGGTGCTGTTGACATCGCGGTAGAGCTTGCCGTGCTGGGCGTAGGATACCTTGCCGGTCTCTTCCGATACGATGATGACAAGGGAATCCGTGTTCTCGCTCAGGCCCACCCCCGCCCTGTGCCGGGTTCCCAGCTGCTTGCTGAGAGCCATGTTGTCCGAGAGGGGAAGGTAGCAGGTGGCCGCGGCGACCCGGTTGCCCCGGATCAGCACGGCTCCGTCATGGAGGGGCGTATTATGTTCAAAAATATTTATGAGCAGCTGACTCGTTACGATACCATCAATTATAATCCCTGTGCCTTCGATATCTGTAAGCCGGACTTCCTGCTCAATGGCGATCAGGGCGCCGGTATAGGCTTCTCCCATGTCGAAGCAGGCCTTGATCAGCTCATTGATGGTCGTATCCGTAAAGCGCTCCTGAACCTCCCGCCCGTTGTCAAAGGAAAGGAGGCCGGCCATAAAGCGCCTTCGGCCGAGCTGCTCCAATATCTTTCTGAGCTCCGGCTGGAAGATGATGATAATGCTGATGATCAGCACACTGGCCAGGTTGCGGAAGATCCAGAGAATGGTATTCATTCTCAGGAAATAGACGACGATCATGAAGGCTACCAGGACCAGGATGCCCTTTAGCAGGGAGTAAGCCCTGGTCTGCCGTATCCATACCATGAACTGGTAAATAAAAAACGAGATCAGCAGGATTTCAAGAATATCGGTAATTCCAATAAGCGGAAATGTGATCTTGGACAGATACTCGGAAACAGTCAGAATAAAGCCCGCCATGGATGCCTCCTCTCCCTCCTGCGGGAACGCTTTGCCTGCCGCAGGCAGGGTTGCTGCCTGTGCCGTTTACAATAAGATCTACAGGTCTCTTAAGGATTCCTCCAGCTTTTTGCGGAAGTCCACGTCAGATACGTCTTCCTTCTTCTTCTGTGCCTTCCGGTCCAGCCAGCGGCCCTCTCCCCGGGACGCGCCTTCACCCTCCTGGGCGCTCCGGTAGTCCCCGGAAGGACTGTTCCTCCGGGACGTGCTCTTCAAAGCATAGGCTTTGGGAATGACCTTGACATAGTAGTAGTAGTCGTCATCCTCAAACTGGAGCTTTTCGGCCCGGGCATAGTCCCCTCCGAAGAACAGGATCTCCATGATAAGGCCGATGACGACGGATATCATGGTCTGAAGCGCCAGGACTCCCGCTAAAATCCGCACACGGAAATAGAAGCTGCCGATATACATGACGAGCACATACAGCACGCCTCCGGCGATGATCGCTATGCGCCAGGCATAGTTTATGGAACGCGTGCGGATCAGGTTGACCACCAGAATGACCGCTACATAGGCAATGATGGTCAGCCACATGGCCCAGTTATTCATAAGGGCGCCGTCCCCTGTCACCATCAGCTGGAGCTTTTCCAAGGGGCCGAGGGTATCCCCGGAAAGGACCGGGGCCTGAACGCGGAGCTGCCGCACAAAGTAATAGAGCACAACGCCGCACCCGGCCGGGAAGGCCGACAGGGCATCGCCCATGAGGGCGCTGCCTATGGGCAGCAGGGCCGGCGCGTCAAGCCCGAAGCAGATCGGCACGCAGGCGACGACAATGCTCTGCCCGTTGCTCAAGCGGAGAAAGAAAATGAGGAGCAGCACGATCAGGAAGGCCATGAAGCCTCCGGCCTCCAGCCCGATGCCGAGGGCATGGCCGATCATCAGGATAAAGCCGCATGCCGTGGTGAATACCGGCGGCAGGATGCTGCACAGCAGGGAAAACACCAGCAGGACGAACGTATTGTCGAGCTGTTCCAGATATCCCATGTTCTGGGTGATCCAGTAAAAATATAAAAACGCCACGGCAAACTTGATGAAGGGCACAAAGTATAATTCGTATTTGCCGTAAAAGGAACGGATCTTCTGTTTTAATCCCACGAGAGCCGTCATCGGTATTCCCTCCTGTTATTTTCTGCTCTTCGCTCCTGGCGGACATACAGCTTTTCAAGCTTTGTCAGCTCCTGATAGTAGGTGCGGACGCTCTTTTTGGCCTTGTGATAGCGGACAGCGGTGATGAGATAGGTCAGGACCGAGAAAAACGCCAGGACAAAAACATAAGCCGCCACTATATCCGTTCCCAGCTGGATGAGATCCATCTTGTTGATGTTATCCATCAGGTATTCGCTGAAATAAACGGCACAGGCGACCAGGATGAGGAAATAGCCTATGGTCACCAGGAAGAAGTTTCTTATGAGGGCCAGGCCGATGTAGTCGCTGCGGTAATACTTGCTGATGGGAAGATATTTGCGTCCTTCGGTTTTTTCATATATGGAAAGCCGGGTCATGATCCGGATCTTGTCTTCGTTTGGCATAAGGGGTTCCTACTTTTTTAATAGTTTTATTTTTTTAATTTTATTCGTTGTATAAAAAAATCGGTATAAATTATTGTATCATAAAAAAATCGGTATGAAAAGTCTTTATACTCGTGAACGCGGAAAAATACCACTTTGAGTTTCGCGACAGCGCCTTACTGCATGGCCATGCAAAGGGTAAGGGCAAAGACGGCGGACGCCCCGTTTTCTTTCAGGCACGCCGCGGCCGCGTCCAGGGTGCTCCCGGTCGTGAAAACATCGTCTATGAGAAGGATGCGCCCTCCATCCAGGCGTTCGGTGACGGAAAAGGCACCCTTAAGATTCTCCCGGCGTTCCCTGGCGTCCAGCTTTTTCTGGGCTCTTGTGGCCCTTGTCTTGACCAGGCAGCCCTCTTTAAACGGAATTTCCAGCAGCCCCGACATCTCCCGGCACAGGAGGGCGGACTGGTTAAAGCCCCTCTCCCGCTCCTTTTTCTTGTGGAGGGGGATGGGGAGCATAAGGTCCGGCTGCCACCTGCGGATATAGGGCCAGGCGTTCCTGGCCATGCACCTGGCGTAGAAGGGAGCGAACTCCCGGGCGCCGTGGAATTTGTAGCGCTCCAGCGAGGCTTTCCACATATCCGAGTACGCAAAAACGCTCACCTGAGCGTCAAAGACATGGGGGTGCTTGCGGCAGGCCCCGCAGTACTCCTCGCCATCGACGACGGGCGCCGAGCACATAAAGCACCTGGGGCCCTGTATGGGCCGGGCGGCCCTCTCACAGGCCGGGCAGGCCTGCCGCCTCTCATCTTCCAGGATATCCAGGCACAGAGGGCACCGTCTGGGGTACAGTATATTAAACCACCCCGCCATTCCTCTTTTGTAAAATTCCTTTACCCCCACGGGGAGGCATCCTTCTCCTGAAAGAACTCGTTGATGCGCTCTTCCAGGGAGCTGTAGCGTTTTTGCTGGGTCTCGTTCCGGATCATGGCTTCAAAGGTCTCCTGGCTGCCGATGACGGTGACACATCGCTTGGCGCGGGTCACCGCGGTATAAAGAAGGTTACGGTTAAGGAGCATGCGCGGGCCGGACAGGAGGGGCAGCAGCACGGCGGGATATTCCGAGCCCTGGGCCTTGTGGATGGTTATGGCGTAGGCGAGCTCCAGCTCCTCCAGCTGCTTAAAGCTGTAAGTGGCTTCCCGCCCGTCCTCAAAGGCTACCCTGGCTTCCTCCGTAAAGGTATTCAGGCTTTTTAAAATGCCGGTATCCCCGTTGAAAATGCCGATACCTTCGTCCGCCCTGATCCCGTATTTTCCCACGATCTCCCATTCCATCTGATAGTTGTTTCGGGTCTGCATCACCTTGTCCCCTTCCCGGAACAGGCGTTCCCCAACCTCCTTCTCTTTTTTTGAGGGGGAAGGCGGGTTCAGGTAGCGCTGGAGGACACTGTTCAGCTGCTCGACGCCCAGGACGCCCTTCCGCATGGGGGTGAGGACCTGGATATCCGCGGGCCTGGCTTTGACATAGGGGGGCAGCTTTTCCTGGATGAGGGAAATGAGTATCCGGATGATCTGGTTGGGGTCGCTGCGCTTCAGGAAAAAGAAATCCGCGCTTTTGTTGTCCAGGGGGACCATCTCTCCCCTGTGTATCCGGTGGGCGTTGACGATGATGTCGCTCTCCGAAGCCTGGCGGAAGATCTTGACAAGCTCGACTACGGGGAAATGGCCGCAGCGGATGATATCCCGGAGCACGTTTCCCGGCCCGACCGAGGGAAGCTGGTTTTCATCCCCGACCAGCACAAGGCGCGTTCCCCTGGGTATGGCTTTTAACAGGGCGTGCATCAGGAAAATGTCCACCATGGACATCTCGTCTATGATGATCACGTCCCCTTCCAGCGGGTTTTCTTCGTTCCGCTCAAAATAAATGGCGGCGCGCTGCATAGGCGCGTCATCCTCCGGCATGCCGGAAAGCTCCAGGAGGCGGTGGATCGTTTTCGCCTCGTGCCCTGTGGCCTCGGTCATCCGCTTGGCGGCCCGCCCGGTGGGGGCTGCCAGCAGTATCTCTTCATCCCGGGACTGAAAATAGCTGATAATGGCATTTATCGTCGTGGTCTTTCCGGTTCCGGGGCCGCCGGTGAGGATCATGAGGGGGTGGCTCGCCGCCATGCGGACAGCCTCTATCTGGCGCTCCTCCAGGCGGATGCCTGTATCCTGCTCGATCTTTTGAATGCGCCTGACGAGGGCGTCTTCATCCTCCGAGACGACATGGGCCTCTCCCAGCATCAGAAGGCGGCGGGCGCAGTCCAGTTCCAGGTTGAAATGGGGCGTCAGGTAGACGGCCGTTGTCCCGTTATTTTCCCTCACCACGACCTTCCGGTCCACCAGAAGGTCCATGAGATATTTTTCCATATAGGAGGCATCCACGTCAAGCAGGGCGCTTGAGCGCTCGAAAAGCTCCTCCCTTGGAAGATACGTGTGCCCCTCCCCTGTCGCCAGGGACAGGACATAGAGCATGCCGCTGCGTATGCGGTAGTCGGAATCCCTTTGAATGCCGATGCGCCCGGCGATCTCGTCGGCGATCCGAAAGCCCACGCCCCGGATGTCTTCGGCCAGGCGGTAGGGGTTTTCCCGGATCACGTTATAGAGGGAGTCACCGTATCTCTGGTAGATCTTCACGCCGAGGTTCAGGGAGATGCCGTATTTCTGCAGAAAGATCATGGCGCGGCGCATTTCGGTCTTTTCGCGTATCTGGACCGCGATCTCCCGGGCCTTTTTCGCGCTGATGCCCTTGACCTCGACCAGGCGCTCCGGCTCTTCCTCCACCACATGTATGGTCTCATCGCCGAAGTGCTTCACAATGCGGGCGGCCAGGGCTGCCCCTATGCCTTTAATGGCGCCGCTGCCCAGGTATCGCTCCATGGCGACGGCGTCCTCCGGCTCCTGCTCCTCCATGGCTGATGCCTGAAACTGACGGCCGTATATGGTGTGCGTGACGTATTCGCCGGTCAGCTTTACCGTCGCGCCCGCCGGGACATCGGGGAAACTGCCCACGCATGAAATTTCTTCCTCGCCGGCGCATTTGATGACCATGACGGTATAGCCGTTATCTTCATTGCGGAAGATCACATGGTCGATATAGCCCTTGATGGTCTCCTGCATGTTCTTTTCATCTCCTTTTTTAACGCGGCGCTTCGATCTTTGCCATCACATCCGCATAGCGGCAGGTGCCTTCTATGGCTGCGGTGAGGGCGGAGGGGAGAGTGTTGGTGTTGACGCCCGTCTCCTCCTCCACAAGGGCATCCATGCCACCGACAAGGGCGCCTCCGCCTGTCAGGACAATGCCCCTTTCCACAATATCCGCAGCCAGCTCCGGTGAGGTCTTTTCCAGAACTCCGTGGATGGCTTCCACCACCTGGGCGGCCACATCCTTAAGAGCCGTATGGATCTCGTCCGCGGTCAGGATAGCCACCTTGGGAAGGCCGGTGACCACGTTCCGCCCCTTGACCTCGTATGTCCGCCCATCGTGGTCCTCGATGACGGTCCCGATGTGGTGCTTGATGTTCTCCGCGGTCTCTTCACCGATGAACAGGCTGTGTTTTTCCCGCACATAGGTCATGATCGCCTGGTTGAAATTGTCGCCGCCCACCTTGACGGTGTTCTGGATCACGATGCCGCCAACCGAGAGGACCGCCGCGTCCGTGGTTCCCGCGCCGATATCCACGATCATGTTGCCGAAGGGCTTCAAGATATCTATGCCGGCCCCGATGGCCGAGGCAATGGGGGCTTTAGCCAGGAAGACCTGGCGGGCTCCCGACTGGTACGTGGCCTCCACAATGGCCCGGCGCTCGATCTCGGTAACGCCGCTGGGCACACACACCGTTATGCGGGGCTTGCGGATGCCCCGGTGGCCGGCGGCCTTCTGGATGAAGTATTTGAGCATCTTTTCCATGACCACATAGTCGGTGATGACGCCCTGCCGGATGGGCCATATCAGCTCCAGGTTGGAGTTCAGATGGCTGCTCATCTGGCGGGCCTCTTCGCCTATGGCCCGGATGCGCTCGGTATTTTTATCATAAACGACGACAGAGGGCTCGGAGAGGATAATGCCTTTTCCCTGGGTGGCGACCAGGCAGTTTTTGGTCCCCAAGTCGATGCCGATGTCACTTGCTGCCATTTTATAGCTCCTTTTTTCTGTTACACGGGAGGCGTTTCATTTTCTTCCTGTGCCTTCAGGTACCTGGCGATGTACTGGCCTGTATAGGAGTTGGGGGTCTTCGCGACTTCTTCTGGGGTTCCCTGGGCGATGACTGTTCCGCCTCTGTCGCCTCCTTCGGGGCCCATGTCGATGATGTAGTCGGCTGTCTTGATAACGTCCAGGTTGTGCTCGATGACGACCACGGTGTTTCCGCCTTCCGAGAGGCGCCGCAGGATGTCTACCAGCTTGTGGACATCCGCGAAATGAAGGCCCGTTGTCGGCTCGTCCAGGATATAGATGGTCCTGCCGGTTGAGCGCCGCGACAGTTCTGTCGCCAGCTTGACCCTCTGGGCCTCGCCTCCGGAAAGGGTGGTGGAGGGCTGCCCCAGGCGGATGTAGGAAAGCCCGACATCGTTCAGGGTGGCGATCTTGTTGCGGATGGAGGGCACATTTTCGAAGAAGGGGAGGGCTTCCTCCACGGTCATGTTCAGGACATCGTAGATGCTCTTATCCTTATACTTGACCTCCAGCGTCTCCCGGTTATAGCGTTTTCCCTTGCACACCTCGCAGGGCACATACACGTCCGGCAGGAAGTGCATCTCGATCTTGAGGATGCCATCCCCCGAGCACGCCTCGCAGCGGCCGCCCTTGACATTAAAGCTGAAACGCCCCTTTTTATAGCCCCTGGCCTTGGCATCCGCGGTTGCGGCGAACAGGTCCCTGATCATGTCAAAGACGCCGGTATAGGTGGCCGGGTTTGACCTCGGCGTCCGGCCGATGGGGGACTGGTCGATGCTGATGACCTTATCCAGCTGTTCGCACCCCTCCACATCCTGATGCCTGCCGGCGGTGATGCGGGCGCGGTTCAATTTCCGGGCCAGGTGTTTATACAGGATCTCGTTGACCAGGGAGCTCTTTCCCGAACCGGAAACCCCGGTCACGCATGTCATAACGCCCAGCGGGATCCGGACGTCGATATTTTTCAGGTTATTTTCGGCGGCCCCTCTTACGGTGAGAAACCCCGTGGGGACCTTCCGCGTCCCGGGCACCGGGATCTTTAGCCTTCCGGCCAGATAGGCGCCGGTTATGGACGCCGGATTATTCATCAGGTCCTTCGCCGTGCCCATGGCGACCAGCTCCCCGCCGTGCTCCCCGGCTCCGGGGCCGATGTCCACGATGCAGTCGGCCGCCCTCATGGTGTCTTCGTCGTGTTCCACGACGATCAGGCTGTTGCCCAGATCCCGAAGCTGCATGAGCGAGCGCAGGAGCTTGTCGTTATCCCTCTGGTGCAGGCCGATGCTGGGCTCGTCCAGAATGTAGGCCACGCCCACCAGGCCGGAGCCGATCTGGGTCGCCAGGCGGATGCGCTGGGCTTCGCCGCCGGACAGGGTGCCGGTGGCCCGGGAAAGGGACAGATAGTCGAGGCCTACGTCCGAGAGGAAGCGGATCCGGGCGTTGATCTCCTTTAAGATCTGGCGGCCGATCAGCTTTTGCTGGTCGCTTAGGGACATGTCTTCCATAAAGGTGATCAGCTTTTCCACCGGCATCTCGGTGATCTCGTAAATATTTTTGTCCGCCACCGTCACCGCCAGCGACTCTTTTTTAAGCCTCTGGCCGCTGCAGAGTGTGCAGGGGGTGATGCGCATAAAGCTCTCGTATTCCTGCTTCATGGTGTCGGAAGCCGTCTCGCGGTAGCGGGTCTCCATATTTTTGATCAGGCCCGGGAAGGCGACATCGTAGATGCCCTCGCCCCGTTGTCCTTTATAATGGACTTTTACGCTGTGGCCGTCCGTCCCATGAATCAGGATCTTTTTTATCTCCTCCGGATAGTCCTGGAAGGGGGTATCCAGGCTGAAATGGTATTCCGCTGCCAGGGCCGTCAGCAGGCTGTTGGTAAAGCTCCCCTTATCCGCGCTGGACTGCCAGCCCAGCACGGCAATGGCACCCTCCTGGATGCTGAGCGACGGGTCCGGGATCATAAGCTCCGGGTCAAATTCCATGCGGTAGCCCAGCCCCGCACAGTCCGGGCAGGCTCCGAAGGGATTGTTAAAGGAAAAGCTCCTGGGCTCGATCTCGTCTATGCTTGTCCCGCAATCCGGACAGGAAAAGCTCTGGCTGAAATTTAAGAATTTTCCGTCCATGGTGTCCACCACCAGGAGCCCTTCGGCCAGGTTAAGGACCGTCTCGATGGAATCCGCCAGGCGTTTTTCGATCCCCGGCTTGACCACCAGGCGGTCGACGATGATGGCTATGGTGTGCTTAATGTTCTTGTCCAGGGTGATCTCTTCCGACAGCTCGTAGGTGATGCCGTCGATCTGGGCCCGCACATAGCCGCTCTTCCTGGCCTGCTCCAGGACCTTTGCGTGCGTTCCCTTCTTGCCCCTCACCACCGGGGCCAGGAGCTGGATGCGCGTCTTTTCCGGCAGGGCCATGATCTGGTCCGTCATCTGGTCCACGCTCTGACGCGCGATGGGGCGGCCGCATTTCGGGCAGTGGGGAATGCCGATGCGGGCGTAGAGAAGGCGGAAATAATCGTAGATCTCGGTTACGGTCCCCACCGTGGAGCGGGGATTGCGGTTTGTGGATTTCTGGTCAATGGAGATAGCCGGAGGGAGGCCCTCAATGCTCTCCACATCCGGCTTTTCCATCTGCCCGAGGAACTGGCGGGCGTAGGAGGAAAGCGACTCCATGTAGCGCCTCTGCCCCTCGGCATAGATGGTGTCAAAGGCCAGGGATGATTTTCCCGAGCCGCTGAGGCCCGTCAGGACCACAAACTGGTCCCTGGGGATGTCCAGGGAAAGGTTTTTTAGATTGTTGACATTCGCGCCGCGAATGCGGATAAAATGTTTTTTTTCTTTTTCCGTAGGCTGATTCCTCCAAAACATGTGCTTGTGTTTCTTTTGTATATTGTTTCCTCTCGCCCTGCTTTTAAAGCAGAAATTCGGCCATGATGGTATTGCTGACATGGATGCCTTTGCGGGTTAGGGAGAGATGGGTTTCCTGGTTGTTAAGGAGTCCTGTTTCGGTATATTTTTTGATTATGGGGGCGTAAATGACTTCAGGGGCAATGCCGTAGTCCTTTTGGAAAGCTTTTTTTGAAACGCCTTGTGTCAGTCTGAGGCCGAGGAACATGCTCTCGCTCATGGCGTCCCGGCGGGTGAGATATTCTTTTTCCTGCTGCAGGCGCAGGGGAGCTTGGGCGTTTTCAAGGTAGCTGGGCATGTCGCTGGTGTTTTTGTACCGGGTTTCCTGCCAGAGGGAGGAGGCGCCGAGGCCAAGTCCGAGATATGGGACTCGTTTCCAGTAGCCCAGGTTGTGGCGGCAGGGGAAGCCGTTCCTGGCGTAGTTCGAGATTTCGTACTGGGTAAAGCCGCAGGCGGAGAGGATATCGTTAGTATCCTCGTACATGGCGTACTCGTCGTCCTCCGGCGGAAGGGGCGGGTGGTTCCTGTAAAGGGGGGTGTTTTCCTCCAGGATCAGGCTGTAGGCCGAAATGTGGGTCAGCGGCAGGGCCGCTGTCCGCAGCAGGCACTGCTCCCACTCCTTTCTGGTCTGTCCGGGCAGGGCGAACATGAGGTCGGCGTTGATATTCCGGAAGCCGGCATTTTGGGCGTGGTCAAGGCTTATCAGGAAATCCTCGAAGGTGTGGATGCGCCCAAGCATCCGAAGGTCTTTTAAGAATACGGACTGCAGCCCGAGGCTTAAGCGGTTGACGCCCGCCTCCTTAAGGGCTCTGGCTTTGCCGGCGGTGAGCGTTCCGGGGTTCGCTTCCACGGTGATCTCGGCGCCTTCTTCCAGCCGGAAGGAGGCGTGCAGGGCGTCGAAGATGGCCGTCAGGTGCGCCTCTGAAAGAACGGTGGGCGTACCGCCTCCGACAAAAACGGAGGACACCCGTCCTCCGCTCTGCTTTCCGGCAGCTTTTATTTCCTTAATAAGGGCATCCACATATCGGCCAACAGCTTCCCCGGAGGCCGGGGCGGACAGAAAATCGCAGTACAGGCACTTCTTTATGCAGAAAGGGATGTGGATATAAATTTCAAAAGCTGTATCCTTTAGCTGGCCATAGGGCATGGCGTCACCTCAGATTTTCACCGTCGGCCACATTCACCAGATACTGATTAATAAATGTGATCCCGTCCTTGCTGACGACCGCCTGGGGGTATTTTTCTTCAAACACGGGCGTCGGCGTAATGACAACAGGCGGCGGTGTGATGGTAATTTCAATGACCCGCACGGCCTCCTCTTCCACGACCGGAGCCGCGGCATCGCTGCTGCTCTGGCTGCCGCCGCATCCCGAAAGGGCTGCGCCTCCGGCAAGGATCATAAAAAGGAGGGTGCCGCGAAGGAAGATGTTCCGCATGGGCGTGTGCATCCTTTCCTTGAGTTTTCCTTTATTCATGGTTTTCTCCTGAAACGGTTATGGGAAGCGAAGAAAGCGCTTGCATTTTCATTCGCTTCCCGCGCCGGATCTTTGCCGCAGAGGCGGCATATTTCCGCTGAAACTCCGGCGCGTACTATAGTCAGTTCTCGTCCAGCTTCAGCACGCTCATGAAGGCTTTCTGCGGGATTTCTACGTTGCCGACCTGGCGCATGCGTTTTTTGCCTTCTTTCTGCTTTTCGAGAAGCTTCTTTTTGCGGCTGATGTCGCCGCCGTAGCATTTGGCCAGCACGTCTTTCCGGAGGGCTTTTACGGTTTCACGGGCGATGATCTTGCTGCCGATGGCGGCCTGGATGGGGATCTCGAACATCTGGCGGGGGATCTCGTCTTTCAGCTTTTCGCACATCTTGCGGCCGCGCTCGTAGGCGCTTCCGCCGAAGACGATAAAGGACAGGGCGTCCACTTCCTCCTTGTTGACCAGGATATCCAGCTTAACAAGGTCGCTCCGCTCGTAGCCGTCCAGCTCGTAGTCGAGGGAGGCGTATCCGCGGGAGCGGGATTTGAGGGCGTCAAAGAAGTCGTATATGATCTCGTTCAGGGGCAGGCGGTAGCGGAGCATGGCCCTGGTCTCCTCCATGTATTCCATGCCCTGGTACTGGCCGCGCCTCTCCTGGCACAGCTCCATGATGGAGCCCACAAATTCCGTAGTCACCATGATCTCCGCCTTGACGATGGGCTCCTCCATATATTCGATCTCGGAAGGGTCCGGAAGGTTTGTGGGGTTGGTCAGGTCGATGACCTCGCCGTTCGTCTTGTGGACTTTATAGATAACGCTGGGGGCCGTGGTCACAAGGTCCAGGTTATATTCCCTCTCAAGCCTTTCCTGAATGATCTCCAGGTGAAGGAGGCCGAGAAAGCCGCAGCGAAAGCCAAAGCCCAGGGCTACCGAGGTTTCCGGTTCGTAGAAAAGGGAAGCGTCGTTGAGCTGGAGCTTTTCCAGAGCGTCCCGAAGGTCGCCGTACCTCGCGCCGTCGGCCGGATACAGGCCGCAGTAGACCATGGGGTTCACTTTTTTATAGCCAGGAAGCGCTTCCGCGCAGGGACGGTTTTTGTCCGTTACCGTGTCGCCCACCCGGGTATCCCTGACGTTTTTGATGCTGGCCGTGAGATACCCGACCATGCCGGCGGACAGCTCCTCGCAGGGGATGAACTGCCCGGCGCCAAAGTATCCGACCTCCACCACTTCCGCGGTGAAGCCTGTAGCCATCATTTTGATGTTGGTGCCCTTTCGCACGGTTCCGTCCATCAGGCGGCAGAACACGATAACGCCCTTGTAGGAATCGTAGACCGAGTCGAAGATCAGGGCTTTTAAGGGCGCCTTCGGGTCGCCCTTGGGGGCCGGGATGCGCTCGACCACCTGCTCCAAGACATCTTCGATGTTAAGGCCGGTCTTCGCTGAAATGCGGGGAGCGTCCTGGGCCTCAATGCCGATGATGTCCTCGATCTCGTTGATGACGCGCTCCGGCTGGGCGCTGGGCAGGTCGATCTTGTTGATGACCGGGAACACGTCAAGGTCGTTGTCAAGAGCCAGATAAACGTTGGCCAGCGTCTGGGCCTCAATACCCTGGGCGGCGTCCACCACCAGGATAGCCCCGTCGCAGGCGGCCAGGCTCCGGGAAACCTCGTAATTAAAGTCGACATGTCCCGGGGTGTCGATCAGGTTGAAGATATATTCCTCGCCGTTCCTGGCTTTATACACGACCCGGACAGCCTGGGATTTTATGGTAATGCCTCTCTCCCGCTCCAGCTCCATGTTGTCCAGGATCTGGTCCTGCATTTCGCGCTCGGTGAGCAGGCCGGTTTTCTCTATGATGCGATCCGCCAGGGTGGATTTGCCGTGGTCAATGTGGGCAATGATGCAAAAATTGCGGATCTTGCTCTGATCTGTCAATACGTGGTCCTCCTCTCTTCTCCACAGGCACATGGTTTTCCGCCGCCGATACCTGCCTGTATCCGCGACGGCTTATGTTCATGTGAATGGCTTTGCTATGCCTTTTGTCCTTTGCCGGGTCAATGCCGCGCCCGGCGGGTCTTTTCCCAGTAGGCGCCCATAGTCTGCAGGGGCTGCTCAGTCACCTCATTGGAGAGAAAGTCCTGAAGGCCGGCCTCGCCGCTTTTCCAGGCTTTGGCGCGCTCCACTGTCGGAAATTCGATCTCGGCATACCAAAATTCTGTGGGAGCGCCTTCATCTACGTGGTTGACTTCCAGAAGAAGGCCGTCCGGCAGGCGGTAGGAGCGCCTGACTTTTGGGATGAGGGGAAGGCCGATCAGGTCTTCGATCTCTTCGAATTTTTCTTTGGATATTTCCAGCTCTATTTCTTTGCGGGCCAGGCCGCCGGGGGATTTGAGGCAGAGGACGTAGGCTGTCGCTCCGTCCGTTAAGGCTTCCTCGCGGATGCGGACCGTCGGGACTACGGTCAGGTAGCCCTGGCGCATATAGTGTTCATATTCAAATTTAAGAGGAAGATCCTCCTCGGGCCAGCCTTTTACCAGCCATTTTCTTTCTATTTCCATGAATAACCTCTTTCTATGGATACCCTCGCTTTTCAGGTTATCGTTTTCGCTTTGCTGCATTCTTATGGAAGGGATTATATCAAAGTATCTGGTTCCATGCAAGTAAAGTATTTTTTTGCGGGGAGCTCCCCTGGGAGCCCCTGTAGTGTTTTTAGTTTAATTTTACCTGGCGGTAGGCTGTGGGGGGGCGCCATGTTTCCTCATAACCACTTCTATTTTTCTCTTACCTGGCGGTAGGCTGTGGGGGCGCTATGTTTTCTCATAACCACTTCTATTTTTCTCTTACCTGGCGGTAGGCTGTGGGGGCGCCATATTTCCTTATAACCACTTCTATTTTTCTCTTACCTGGCGGTAGGCGCAGGGGAGGGGGGGCCGCTCAGAGTTGC